>JANMQN010000025.1:0-30447 GCA_031370535.1 Sphingomonadales bacterium
GCTTCCTGCAAGTCCCAATATTTCGATGATGCCCATATATGCCTCCTGTAAAACAGGCTGCCACTTTATCTTGCGGCGCGCAATAAGAGCGCATCAGGCTTTACATTAAAGGGCGGAAAGCGGCGAACTGGAGGCCCATGCCGCCGCTCCCCATAGGATTCCCGGTACATTGCGGCATGCGCTGGGCCGGGGTGTTGCTGCGCGCCGTGAGTGCGGGATGGCGCGCAGCAATTCTGTTCAGCGGCGGCGCGAGGCCTTGCGTGGCTTGAAGCTGGGATCGCGCGTTGTGCTGACGTTACGCTGGATCTGGCCGTCAACCCGGTTGACGCTGCCGGTGCGGTTATAAACTTGCGTACCGTCGCGCGTCACCGTGCGGCTATTCTCGCGACCGGTTTCGGTTTTGCGGCCATAAGCGTCATATTCATAAGCGCGGCCCTGCTTGTCCGTGGCGCTACCGGTTGTGGCCCAGCCGTCATCGGTGCGGGTGCGGTCATATTCATAAGACCGGGTTTTGCCGTTGAAACCGGTTTGCGAACCGCTGCCGCTGACGCCGTCCGCGGTTTTTGTGCGCTCGCGGCTGCGGGTTGCGGTGGCGCCATCGCTCGCGCGCGTTGTCGTGGCATCTACGGCGAGATTGCGCTGGTCGCGGGTCGCAGTTCTTGTGGCTGTGCCTTTTGAATTTTCAATCGTTGTGGTCTTGGTGGTCTGGGCGTTAGCCGAGGTAATCAGAGCCAGCGCGGCCAGCGGCAAAGTGATCAGATATTTCATGTCCATTCTCCTGATTTGGGGGAGGGAGAATTTTCCCGCTCCTGAAAATCAAACGAATGGCGAAGCGAAACCCTTCGATTATTTTCGCGCCTACTGCGTTCGCCGCTGCTGGCGCAATTGCCGACGTTCACGCAGGGCGTTGCGCAAGGCTGCGCGCTGCTCTGGCGTCGCATTGCGAATATTCTCGCGAATGGCTTCTGCCGTATCAGGTGCAAGTTTCGCAGATTCGATTGTCGGCGGCGCATCGGTGGTCGCGATTGCGGGTTCGCTATCGATCGCCTGCGGTTCGGTGACGCTTTGCGGTTCCGCTATCGCGGCGGTCCGTTCACGCCGTTCCAGTCGTTTCTCGCGCCGTTCGGCGGCGGTTTTGCGCCATGCTTCTCTTGCCGTAGGGTCGGCATCGCGTGCCAGCTCGCGAACGGCAGTGCGGACATCCTGACGCGTGGCCTCGCCGGAGCTGACCATTTGCCTGACTTCCTTGCCGGTAACAGCAAGGCGCTCGCGCGGGGTCAGTTTGGCAAATGCAGGATCATTGCGCAGGTCCGTTACGCGGTTGACGATGGCAGCGCTGCCGGTTGCTTGTGGTTGCGCCATGACTGGTTTGACTGGCTTCGCTTCGGCGACTGTGCGCACCTTCGGTGTGGCCACCGGCTTGGGGGCGTCGACGATTTTGGCCTCGACCAAAGCCTCGCTGACCCCTGGCACATAGACCGGATCGCCAAAGAACCCTGCCGCCGCCGCTGTAGCTGTGGCAAGCGAGAAGATTGCGACTGAGCCAATGATGCGGCTCGTGCGCCGCCACGGGCTGGATTTCCGCGCGCGGGGAAGCGGCATATATGCGGCGGCATCGACGAAGCCGGTATCACCGCTGGCGATGCGCGCCATCAACCGTTCCGAAAATCCGGTGGGCAAGGGTGGAGCCGCATAAGCATCGAGTGCTTTTTCGATTTCTGGAGAAAATGCTGGCTCTGCCATCATCCGGCCCTTCCGACGACGCCCTTGCGCTCGACGCAGCCCCTTAAGGACGCGCGCGCACGGAAAAGCAAAGATTCAAAGGCCTTCAATTGCATTTCCAAACTTTCCGCAGCCACTTGATTGGGCTGCTCTTCATAATAAGTCAGAATGACTGCCGCGCGCTGCCGGTCGGGGAGCGCCTCGATGCAATCCTTGACCGCTTGTCCGGTTTCAACCGCCTCGACGTAGCGGTCGGCGAGCGGGGCTTCGTCTTCGCGCTCGGGAACGTCCTCGTCGCTGAAAAAGCGCTTCCGACGCAACCGATCCAGACACTGGTTGACCGTCACCTTTTTAAGCCACGGCGCGATGCCAGCGCCGCCGGGTTGCCAGCGGTCGGCGTGATTCCAGAGCTTTAGCAGCGACTCCTGTGCTACATCCTCAGCCTCGGTTGCGTCACCCAACATCCGGTAAGCAACGCGCCAAACCAGCTGCGCATGACCGTCGGCAACCAGACGCATCGCAGCATGATCGCGCGCCGCGATGCGGGCGACCAGTTCATCATCACTCTGTTCGGCCTGTCTAACCGCCTGCTGCATCATAAACGCATCCACCAAACTGCAGTTCAATAGCAATACGCACGTAGCGCAAAAACCCTTCGAAAAAATTTCCGAAGGATTTTGCGGGCTTGGACGTTGAACCTTCATCCGGCCGAAAACGGGTCGAGACAGGAGGCAGTTCATGAAAATTTTGACAATCATGCTGGCGTCGGCAGCAATCATGGCACCAGCAAGCGCATATGCTGACGACGGCTGGCGGCTGGGTATCAGCGGCGGAACCACGCTCTATTCAGGCGACGAGGATCCGCAATTTGCAAGTATCGCGCTCGCCCGGGACTTCGAGCAGGGATATGTTGAAATCGGCGTGTCGATGGTGCGCGGCAGCGTGAATCAAGGGCTGATAAACGTGGTGCCGGTCGACAGCGAGGCCGTCACCGTGTCGGCAGGCCGCAGTTTTGGCGACGTCAGCATTGATGGCTATGTCTCGGCAGGGCAGCGCCGGTTCGACCCGGAAATTTTGCCAGGTGGGCGGGTCACGATCAACAGCGATGGCAGCAGCTTTGCGATCGGCGGGGCTGTCACTTTTGAAGCGGTGATGTCGGAGAGCATTGTCCTCTCCCCTTTCGTTGCGGTGGATTATGACGAGGTCGATATCGGTCGTGCGGTAAGGTTGCCCGGTGGCGACGTACGCACGGTTAAGTCCCAAGAGGATGGCGTAACAGGTTCGCTTGGCGCGTCGCTGCAAAAGCTTTTTGGTGACCACAGCATCGGCATCAACGCCGCCTTTGTCGCCACCTCGAACAGCAGCGCTTCGCGTACGGGCACCGCTGGTGACACAATCAACCGCGTTGTCGCTGCGCGCAATGAGCCGGGACAAAGCGACGAGTGGGTGGAAGTCGGTGCATCGGCGTCGTTTGCGATTGCCGATAAATGGCGCATGAACCTGAACGCCAACCGCACTCTGGGTTTTGCCGGACCGGAAGCAACAAGTTTAACCGCCGGATTAAGTTTCCGCTTCTAAGCTTCGCCTAATCATGCTTGTTAGGCGGCATGCCCTCACAAACAATCCCCCAACCCGTTGCCACCCCCGCCGCCACGATGGTGATTTTCCGGGAAAACCCCGACGGCGGCGCGCCGTTACTGTTGATGGTCGAGCGGATCAAGGCGATGGCTTTTGCAGGCGGCGCAGCGGTATTTCCTGGCGGGAAGGTCGATCCAGCCGATTTCGATTATGCCGAGATGCTGGGCGGGCCATTGCCGCTTGATGAAGCGGCGGCGCGGCTGGCGGCGATCCGTGAGACCATTGAAGAGGCAGGCCTGGCCTTGGGGCTGATGGGTGTCACTGACCCTGCCGACTGCGATAATGCGCGCGCCGAACTCCACAATGGCGACAGTCTGCAAGTAATCTGCAACCGTCACAATTGGACACCCGATTTCGAGCAGCTGGTGCCGTGGTCGCGCTGGCGGCCTCCAGCATTCGAAGGCGCAAGCCGCGTCTTTGACACGCGCTTCTACCTAGTCGATGCGGGCAACACGGCACCGCTGGCGACTGTTGACCATACCGAAAACCGCGCATTGTTCTGGGCAAGCGCTGCTGACGCCCTCGACTGTGCCGATAAAGGAAAGATAAAGCTCATCTTCCCGACGCGGCGCAATCTGGAACGGCTGGCGATGTTCGGCAGCTTCGATGCCGCGGCAGCGCACGCAGCCGAGCATCCGGTGTCCACCGTGCTGACTTACGTCGACAAGCGCGAGGACGGGAACTGGCTGTGCATCCCCGACGGCCATGGCTATCCGGTGCTTGAGGAGTCTTTTGACAAGGCGATGCGTGGTTGATGGTGTTGCTCCAGCAATTGCAGGGATTGATCGGGATATCGGCGATCCTGTTGATGGCTTGGGGATTGTCCGAGGACCGCAAGGCGTTTCCCGGCTGGCGCTGGGTTGGCGGGGCCTTGCTGCTGCAAATCCTGATCGCGTTGGTGATCGTGCGCGTGCCCTTTGTCTGGGACGTCATCATGCTTGCCAATTACGTAGTCATTGCAATCGAGAAGGCCACCTTGGTCGGGTCGAGCTATATGTTCGGCTACGCCGGCGGCGGTGAAACGCCCTTCGTGTTGAAGGAAGATGTCGCCCCTCCGCTGATAATCGCGTTCCAGATATTGCCGTTGGTTATAGTGTTTTCCGCGCTCTCCGCCTTGCTGTGGCACTGGAAAATATTGTCCCTCATTGTGCGTGGGCTCAGCTGGGCGATGCAAAGGACGATGGGCGTTAGCGGCGTCGTTGGCCTCAGCGCTGGCGCGAATATCTTCTTGGGCGTTGTCGAAGCGCCGTTGGTGGTGCGAGCCTATTTCGAGAAAATGAGCCGAAGCGAATTGTTCATGGTCATGGTGCTGGCGATGTCGACAATCTCGGGCGCGATCCTGATTCTGTATGCGCAGACCTTGTCCAAAACCGTTCCCGATGCTGTTGGACATATGATCTCTGCATCGCTGATCGTGCTGCCCGCATCAATCCTGATTGCGCTGTTGATGGTGCCGGGCGAGGGTGACACGCAGATGGAACCGGACGACACCAGTCTGAAATATGAAAGCAGCATCGATGCGGTGATTACCGGCACGATGGACGGGGTTCAGTTATTCCTCGCGGTCATCGGCATCATCATCGTCGTGTTTGCGCTGGTGGCTTTGGTCGATCAGATGCTGACCGTGTTGCCGTTAATCGACGGCGATCCGCTGACGCTGCGCCGGATGTTCGGCTGGCTGTTCGCCCCGTTGATGTGGGCCATAGGAGTGCCGTGGAACGAGGCAGGCACGGCGGGCGGCCTGATGGGAACGAAGGCAATACTGAACGAATATGTCGCCTATCTTGACATGGCGGCACTTGCCGACGGAACGCTCGTCGCGCGCAGCAAGCTGATTGTCACTTATGCCCTGTGCGGCTTTGCCAACCTTGCCAGCGTCGGATTGCTGGTGTCGACCATCGGTACCTTATGCCCCGCGCGCCGCGCTGAAGCAGCGTCGCTGGGCATGAAAAGCTGGGTCGCCGGCAATCTCGCCTCTGCCATGACGGGCGCGATGATCGGGCTGGTGACTGCAGTCTAGTCTTCTGGGGCGATGGTGACGATCAGGCCGTCGAGCGCGTCGCTGACCGGAATCTGGCACGACAGGCGCGATGTTTCGTTGCGGTGGTCGGTGCTGTCGAGCAGGTCATTTTCGTCCTCGCCCATCTTTGGGAGCTTGTCAGCAAACGCCGGATCGACGTGCACATGACAGGTGGCGCAAGAGCAGCAGCCGCCGCACAGCGCAAGCAACTCGTCAAAGCCATTGTCGCGGATGACTTCCATAAGGCTCAAGCCCGCTTCGGCCTGGACCTCGCGACTTGCGCCATCTCGTGAAATTACTGTTATTTTTGTCATGGAAAGCTCCCTGAAGCCTTTAACTTGAGCGCCTGATAAGTGGCCGCACACGCAATGTGAAGCCCTAATTTCGTGGGGATAAGTCAGGTGCGCCACTTGGCCAATACAGGCTCAATGCCTATGTCGTGCCGAAGAGAATCAGCGAAAGCCTATCATGACCGAAAATCGCCACGCACCCGTCATCATCATCGGCTCCGGCCCGGCAGGCTACACCGCCGCAGTCTATGCCGCGCGCGCGAACCTGTCGCCGATGATCGTCACGGGGGTCGAAATCGGCGGTCAGCTAATGACTACCACTGAAGTCGACAACTGGCCGGGCGATGATGCAGGCGTAATGGGCCCGGAACTGATGGAGCGGATGCGCAAGCATGCCGAGCGTTTCGGCACGCGCATCGAGAATGATTATATCGAGAAGGTGGATTTTTCGAAGCGGCCCTTCGTGCTGACCGGCGGCGCTGGCGACTATACCGCGGACGCGGTGATCATTGCCACTGGTGCGAGTGCACAATATCTCGGAATACCGAGCGAAACCGCGTTCATGGGCAAAGGCGTGTCCGCCTGCGCAACCTGCGACGGATTCTTTTATCGCAACAAGCCGGTCGCGGTAATCGGCGGCGGCAATACTGCGGTCGAGGAAGCACTCTATCTCGCCAACATCGCCAGTCACGTGACGCTGGTGCACCGGCGTGACAAACTGAAGGCCGAGAAAATCCTGCAAGACCGCCTGTTCGCGCGCGAGGCCGAGGGTAAGGTTACGATCAAGTGGAACCACACACTTGACGAAGTGCTCGGCGATGCCAGCGGCGTAACCGGAATGCGCATCGCCGCGACAGATGGCAGCGGCACGCAGGACGTCGAACTCCACGGCGTCTTTATCGCTATTGGCCACAAGCCCAATACCGGTATTTTCGAAGGCCATCTAGACATGGCAGGCGGCTATATCAAAGTGCGGGGCGGGGCAGAGGGGCAAGCGACCGAAACCAGCGTGCCTGGGGTATTTGCAAGCGGCGATGTGATGGACCATATTTACCGCCAGGCGGTCACCAGTGCAGGCACCGGCTGCATGGCGGCCTTGGATGCAGAGCGGTTTCTGGACGGGCTTGACCCAGCCTAGCTGAACGCCTTCCAAGCCACGAAAGCGAGGGCAGGCAAGCCGATGATGTCGGCGACCGCAATCTGTTTCAGCGAAGGTGGACTACCGTTAGCGAAATACAGAGCGAGAAAACTCAGCATGCTGATCGCGACCAGCACAACGCCCAGACGTCGCGGTGTCGGGTCGAACGCGCACCAGATGCAGGCGACGACGACCGTCAAAAACAACGCCGAACGGTGGTGCATCAGCAGGAAGAGCGGATCGCCGGAACTTACGCCGTAAAGCTTGGTGAGCAGCGACGGCACAAACAGCGCCAGTGCCGGCGTCACATGCACCAGTGCCAATAAACCCCAGACCAGCCGCTCGATCATGCTGACGCCTCCCGTTTTGTCCGGCTGTAAATCCACCACAGCATCGCGATAAACACCGCCGCGCCGCCCCACATGGCGATAGGCTCGAAGCTTTCACCGACGACTGCCAGCGGCGCATCACTGCCGCTGCCTGCTACTATCCCTGCAAAGGCGACGCCGAACAGGCTCTCGCCGACAATCAGGCCGGTTGCGGCAAGTACGCCCATGCGTTTCGCGGCCTCGGGGTCCGGGCGGCTTTCTGCCCATTTTTCATAATAATGGCCAAGCACGGTGCCAACCACGATCAGGAAGGTTAGCGCCATCGGTAGATACACGCCCATGCCGACGCCAAGTGGCGGCAGGCGTCTTTTACCTGCCTTGCCGAGCAGTTCATCGGCGATAACCACGGCAACGCCAATGAGCGCGCCGAGGCCGAGCAAACCCCAATCGAGGTCACCGCCCAACACGCCCTTCGCCAGTGCTGAAATCAACAACGCCTGAGGCGCGGCGAGGGCATTTTCGCCTGCGCCGACGCTGCCGGCAAAACCGAAGGCGTTGTTGAGCAGGTCGAGCACTGGTGGAATCGCGAGGCTGCCGAAGATCACGCCAATCACCAACGCCACCTGTTGCCGCCACGGGGTCGCGCCAACGATTTGACCGGTTTTCAGGTCTTGCAGATTGTCATTCGAGATCGTCGCGATGCCGAAGACGATGGCGGTGGCGAACAGCGCGTAGGCGATCATCGCTTCGGTCTGGTCAGGCGTAGTGCCTTTCCCAAAAAAGCCGAGCAACATCAAAGAAGCGCCGACCACCGCCAATATGCCGACGCCCGAAATCGGCGAGTTCGAGGCACCGATGAGCCCGGCCATATATCCGCATACCGATGCAATCACGACGCCTGCCAGCAGGATATAGACGATGCTCAGACCAATGATCGGGCCTGCCATTCCGGCCAGCGGTGTAGCACCCAGAAACTGCCATAGCAGGAACGCGATTGGGATGAGGGTAATCAGGATGATTGCGCCAACGATCTTTATCGGAATGTCGCGTTCGGTCAGCGCCATCTCTCCACCAGCGGCGCGTGCGGCCGATGCTGCAAATGCGCCTTTGAGACCTTGTACGATTGGTCCGATGATTTTGAGCAATGTCCAGATCGCGGCGATGCCAATGGTGCCTGCGCCGATAAAACGCGCCTTTTCGCGGAACACGGTCCCTGCGATTTCGGCGGCATCGGCTCCTGCCACGCCTTGGCTAAAATAAGGTACAAGGCCGATCCAGCTAATGGCCATGCCGAGCAACATGGCAAGGCCGACAGATAGCCCAACCAGATGGCCCACGCCGATGAGAGCCAGACTGAGCGAGGTCGAAGCGCCGGTCGCGCCCGCGCCAACCTTGAAATATTTGGCGATTTCCCCCGCCACCAATTTCATCGCGATCAGTAGTGAAAGTCCGGCAGACAATAAAGAATTGACGACAATCGTGTTCAACCCACGCTTGTTTTCATCTGATCCTGAACCTTCCGCAGAGCCGACGATGAGTACCTCAGCCGCCGCCTTGCCCTCGGGATAGGGCAGGTCGGAGCCTGTGACCAACGCCCGCCGCAACGGTACAGAAAACATCACCCCCAATATCCCGCCAGTCGCGCAGACTGCTGCGGTCGTGAGGAACGGAAAGCCTTGCCAGTAACCAAGGATCACCAACCCCGGCAGCACGAAGATAATCGCCGACAATGTCCCCGCCGCGCTGGCGATGGTCTGGACGATGTTGTTTTCAAGGATCGTGCCACCCGGCAGCATCCGCAGAATCGCCATCGAAATCACCGCAGCCGGAATCGACGTGGCAAAGGTCAAACCGGCCTTCAGTCCCAGATATACATTGGCCGCCGTAAACAGCAGCGTGATGAGCCCGCCCAAAATCACCGAACGGATAGTCAACTCGCGCATAATAATCTCCCCGATACACCCTTAGTGCATCAGGAAGAGTCTGTGTTCAAGCGGCAGCAACCTTGGCCGGCATGAAACGGCTATCGCGCAGTAAAGCTGCTGAAATGAGCGGCATCAACACGGCAACAGGTGAAATTTCGGTCGCGGTCACCGCCATCCGGCTGAATGGGTTGGCATACAGGTCTTTGAAGCCATCCATTTCCTTGGCGAGTGCAGCAATTTCCGCGGCAGATTTGCCCGTTTTTTGCGCCTGTTGCAGCGCTATGCGCGTATATTCGTCCATGAATGTGTAATCGGTGAAATAGAGATACAGCTCCCACGCGGCGACATAGAAACAGGTGGCAATCGCCGAGATGCCAAAACCTACGGCCAGCGCTTTACCAAATTGGATTACACCGCCCAATTCAACGTCGCGGTAGCGCTTCACGCCGATAAACACAAATGTCAGCGCGATGATCATCGATGAAAATCCGGCGACCATCCCCGCCGTACCGCCCTCGGGGAACAGCATCATCGCGGCCCGCATCAGCAATGCAACCGTGACGCCCGCTATCGCGCCATATACCAAAATGATCCTGGACATATTAATTCTCCCTCTGCTGGTTAGTTGGCATGTAGGTTAAAACAGGGCAATCGCGATAAGCCATCGCCCAAAAGGGTGATTTGGATGGCGTCGCCCAAATTTATGGCAAAATTTCGAGCTCTCGTGCCTTACTGATCGCCTGCGTACGGCTGGCAACTTCGAGTTTGTCGTAGAGCCGTGCAATGTGCGTTTTTACCGTGTTCGGGGAGATTTCCAGACGACGCGCGATGACTTTGTTTGCGTGCCCTGCTGCCAGCATATCGAGCACCTCGCATTCGCGCGGACTTATTCCCAGTGATGCAATTACAGCATCATTGCGGGCAAACGCAATGCGTGGTCGGGCGGTCAAGCGGTTGCCAACCCAGATTCCCAGTACGACAAAGATAACCGCAATGCAGGTGATATAAAATTCGGTGGACCAGCTGTGGACCAAATGATTGAAGCCCAGCCATTCGATCAGGAACGCAAGCGCGGCCAGCGCGATGCCGTAAGCAAGTATCAGCCTCCACATTTCCCGAACAAAGCACGCAGAAGGGGCATAGGCAAGATCCGCTGTTGCATCGGATGACTGTATGATTTAACTAATACAGTCAAATGGAGGAAAAGAACATGCTATTTGATCCAGCTGCGGAAACCGCGCGCTATATTGACAGTCTCGGTCCCGAGGCGCTGGAGAAGGCGGCAAGCTATACAAGCGGCAGTCATTGGTTGTTGCTTGGTGGTCTGCTGGTGTCGGCACTGGTTACCTGGATCATTGTCCGTCTGGGTTTGCTTGAGCGTATTTCCACCAAGCTTGAAAAGCGTGGATGGGGCCTTCGGACAATGATCACATGCGTCGCCTTTTTCGTGATTTCTGCGTTGTTAAGCCTGCCTTGGGGTATTTTTGAGGAATGGGGTTTTGAACGCTCTTATGGCCGCACTAGCCAGCCTTTGTCTGATTTTCTGGCGCAGGATGCGATTGGAATTGCGCTGTCCAGTGTACTGGGTGGGCTGTTCTTCCTAGGTGTCTATGCGCTCATTCGAAGGACAGGGTCCAAATGGTGGCTGTGGTCAGGCGGCCTTACCGCATTTGCAGCTGCGGCGACGATATTGATTTCGCCGGTTCTGATTGAGCCATTATTCAACGAATATAAACCGGTTCCCGCAGGCGAAGTCAGAACCGCGCTCCTGCAAATGGCTGATGAGGCGGCAATCCCGCACGACCGCGTGATGATGTTTGACGGTTCGCGCCAGTCGAATAATTTTACCGCCAATGTGTCGGGCGTGTTCGGGACGGGCCGCATCGCGATTTCGGATGTGGCACTAAAGCAGGCCTCGCTCGATGAGGTGAAAGCGGTAACCGGGCATGAGGTTGGCCATTATGTACTCGGCCATGTCTGGCGCGTCGTGTTCCTGTTCGGGGCGATGGCGATGCTGGGTTTCTTTCTTGCCGACCGGCTATACGGTCGTGCGGCGGCTTTATTTGGCAGCAAGGCGCAGGTTGGCGATCCCGAAGGCTTGCCGGTCCTGTTGTTCATAGTTTCGGTGATTGCCCTGGTGTCGCAGCCTGTGTTGAACAGCGTCACGCGAATTGGCGAAAGCGAAGCCGACGCCTATTCGCTGCGTACGGTCAATCTACCCGATGCGCTGGCCGGCGCGTTGGTCAAGACTGCTGAATACCGTTACCCGCGCCCATCTGCGTTTGAAGAGATTGCCTTTTATTCGCATCCTTCGGTCGAGCGCCGAGTCCGCCGCGCGATGGACTGGAAGGCGGCGCAGATGAAGAACGCGGCGCGGCGTTAAGCCGACGCCGCTTTTTTCTCCAAGCGGAACCTGTGAAGCAGCGGTTCGGTGTAACCGTTAGGCTGTGCAATCCCTTCGAAAATCAGCGCGCGGGCGGCCTTGAACGCGATGCTGTCTGGCGTCAGGGGTTCGTAAAGCGGATCGCCGGCATTCTGCGCATCGACCTTACCGGCCATTTTAGCCAGCGCCGCGTCAACCTGTGTCTCGCTCGCAATGCCGTGAAGCAACCAGTTGGCGATATGCTGTGATGAAATGCGTAATGTCGCGCGGTCTTCCATCAGGCCGATGTCATGGATGTCAGGCACCTTTGAGCAGCCCACGCCTTGGTCGATCCAGCGGACGACATAGCCAAGGATGCCTTGCGCGTTGTTTTCGAGT
Organism: Sphingomonadales bacterium; assembly: GCA_031370535.1. Taxonomy (GTDB): domain Bacteria; phylum Pseudomonadota; class Alphaproteobacteria; order Sphingomonadales; family Sphingomonadaceae; genus Sphingorhabdus_B. The sequence goes on from JANMQN010000025.1 coordinate 11,824, forward strand.
TCCTGTGTGACATCTTCGTCGGACCAGTTGTGACCGGTGGGAGCGACCGGAATGGTCAGCAGCGGGTCCAGCCCCGGCGTTGGTTCCTTGGACAGTTCCGTCTGCCGCGCGAACACGTCATATTGATGATAATGCATCGCGTGGAGCGTCGCCGCGGTGGGCGACGGCACCCATGCGGTGTTCGCGCCAGCCTTGGGATGGCCGATTTTCTGCACCATCATGTCGCGCATCATATCGGGTGCCGCCCACATGCCCTTTCCGATCTGCGCCTTGCCCGACAGGCCGCAGGCGAGGCCGATTTGCACGTTGCGCGCTTCGTAGGCGGCAATCCAGCTCGACGTTTTCATCTCGGCTTTCCGGATCATGGGCCCCGCCTGCATCGCGGTGTGCATTTCGTCGCCGGTACGGTCGAGGAAGCCGGTGTTGATGAACACGATGCGGTCCTTGACCGCGTGGATGCAAGCCGCAAGGTTGGCGCTGGTCCGGCGTTCCTCGTCCATCACGCCGACCTTGATCGTGTGGCGCGGAAGGCCAAGGACGTCCTCGACCCCATCGAACAATGCATTGGTCAGCGCGGCCTCTTCGGGACCGTGCATCTTTGGCTTTACGATGTAGATTGAACCGGCGCGGCTGTTGCGATGGGTGCCGAGGCCCATCAAATCGTGCAAGGCGCAAAGTGAGGTGAACAGCGCGTCCAGAATGCCCTCGGGTGCTTCGCTACCATCAGGAAGCACTACGGCCGGATTGGTCATTAGATGCCCGACATTGTGCACGAACATGAGGCTGCGGCCGGGCAGGGTGACGGTATCATATATGCGGTCTGCATCGAGCGCGCGGGTCATTGTCTGCCCGCCCTTCGCAAAGGAAGCGACCAGATCGCCGCGCATAAGGCCGAGCCAGTTGGTGTAAGCTGCAACCTTGTCCTGAGCATCAACGGCCGCAACCGAATCTTCGAGATCGATGATCGTAGTAAGGGCAGCTTCGAGGATTACGTCAGCGATATTCAGATCGTCCGTCGCGCCGATAGGATGCGTCGGATCGACCAGTATCTCGATATGCAGACCGTTTTGTTTGAAAAGATAGCGACGGGTTTCGCCAAATTCGACCTTTGATACAAAATGCGGCGAAGTTCTGCCCGAAAGTGCTGCTTCCCATCCAGGAATGCTGCTGTTGAGAAACTCGCGCGCAAAAGCGATGACGGCCGCACCACGGACCTCATCATAACCACCGGGCCTCGCTGGCGGCGCATCGAGCACATCGGTGCCGTACAGCGCGTCATACAGGCTGCCCCAGCGCGCATTCGCCGCGTTCAGAACAAAGCGGTCGTTGAGGCTGGGTACGACAAGTTGCGGCCCAGCCATCGTTGCAATTTCAGCATCGACATTTTGCGTACCAATCGCGAACGTAGCGGGTTCAGGAACGAGATAACCAATGTCGCGCAGGAACGCTTTGTAGCCTTCCATGTCGGTAATCGGTCCGGGATTGGTTTTGTGCCAGTCGTCGATCTTTGCCTGAATCGCGTCGCGTTTTGCCAGCAGCGCCCGGTTTTGGGGAACGAAGCGGGCTAAAATTTCAGCGAGCCCTTGCCAGAGATGCTCCACCGATATGCCGGTGTCAGGCAGCGCGCGTGTTTCAATGAATAAAGCCAGTTCTTCTGCAATGTGCAGTCCGGCACGCGAAACAAAATTTGTCATTATTGGCTCCAGCTTTTATGGTGCCTGGGGAGATTTCTTATCGTTGCGTCTCCCCTAGCGACTGTTTCGGATGCGCAAAAGCAAAAAACTCTGCTGGAACTTTTTTGGGCAAGCGGTCATTAGCCAAACATGAAATTGCAAAAGCATTTGGTCGAGAAGCCTTGGGGACGAAGCGACATTCCAGCGGCCTTTGGTGACATGGGTGGTCGGCGTATCGGAGAAATCTGGTACGAAAGCGACGGTCCTGCGAAATTACCATTACTTGTGAAATGGCTGTTTACCTCGGAGAAGCTATCAATTCAGGTTCATCCCAACGACGCTCAAGCGCAGGCGCGTGGCATGCCGTCGGGCAAAGAGGAATGCTGGTTCATCGTCGATGCAGAGCCGGACGCGGTGCTCGGCATCGGAACTACGCGCCCGCTAAGCGCAGATGAGTTGCGTGAAGCCTCCTTGTCTGGAGAGATCGAAAATTTGATGGATTGGAAGCCGGTCAAAGCGGGTGATTATTTCTATATTCCGGCGGGTACGGTGCACGCCATCGGCGCTGGCATTACGCTTGTCGAAGTACAGCAATATGCCGACATCACTTACCGGCTTTATGATTATGGCAGACCACGCGAACTGCATCTTGATGATGGTGTCGAGGCATCAATTGCGACGCCCTATGCTGATACGCGGTCTGGCCACGCGGCGGCGGGCCAACAGCTTGTCGCTGGGCCGCAGTTTCATCTGTGGCTCATAGATAGCAATACGCAAATGGAGGCATTGCCGTCATCGGGTCTGCGCTGGGTGATCCCGCTCGCGGGGCAAACCGGTGTCGGGGACGAAAATGCCGTCATCGGTGATTGCATGATTGTCGACAGCAAACATAAGTTGGTCTTGTCAAAAGACGCGCAGTTATTGATTGCGGGATAAAATGGTGTGGCGCGGATGCACCGGTGCCGAATAAATGTTAGCGCAGCTTGAAATATCATTGCCACGTAACCGACATCATTTTACAACCTTCGATATAGTGGATTTACCCAGCAACCTGGGTCGGGAGTTTTTAAGGAATGGAAACGAGGCTGATTGTTGCCTTCGCGCTTTGCGCAATAATGGCATTGATTTTGGCTGCTGTTGCGGTGCGGTATTTTCATAACAGACGCCAGTTCAAGATCCGGCAATCGGGTCGGGGTAAAAATCTCGATAACGTGCAAGCGGAATAATCAGATCAACTTGGCAGCAATGATTTCGCCTGCCCCGGTGCGTTGCAATAATATAACTGTCTCCAACTGACCGGTAAGCCCGGCAGGTAGATTGAAACTCTCCGCAACGCCGCTCCATTCTCCGAGATTCGTTAGCGATCGTACGATGTTTTTGTGTGGCAATGTACGACCGGTATTTTCACCTGAACGAATGGCAACGTTTTGGGTGCGTGGATCGTAACGAACGAGCCAGACATTTGCTGGCCCCGAACCTTTGCCGATATGTACCTTCTTGTTGGCGATGTCGATGCGTGGCCCGTTCGTGAGTGGCGAACTCCCAGCAATGCTTCTCGCGAGCTCACCCTGCTTTATTCCGGTGATCGCCGTCTTGCCGTTGATGATGATCTGGGGCGTCGCCACATTGGCGCTGCCGAGTGCGCGGGCATAGTCATATTGCCGTTGGGTGTAGGATTTGTCAGCAAACACATCCTTCCACCCCAGCCTATCCCAATAGGTCACGGCAAAGCTGAGTGCGATGACGCCAGATTGTTCGGCCACTGCATTGACTGCTGCATTGGCGGGCGGGCAGGACGAGCAGCCTTGGCTTTGATAGAGTTCGATGACAATCGGGCTTTGTGCGCTTGCGCTGCTTTTCATATGGCCAGCTGGAGTTGCAGCTTCAGCATCGGCAGCTATCCTACTCGAATTCTGACATCCGCCAACTGCAAGCGGGATCATGGTAATCACAAGGGCAAAGGCGTATTTCATCGAATAATCCTATCGTCGGGTACGGACAGGATAAAAGGGAGCTAAACCCTGTCAGATTTGGAGTTCGCGACAAAATGGTCGAAAGTTACGCCTTCATTCTGGGTATTTTTTCGCCATATAGGCCAGGGATCCGGCAACAAGCTGTTCCAACGCCGCTTCATCGACATCGCTTAACCGTTTGATGTACAGGCACGATTTGCCGGTTTTGTGCTTGCCCAGCTTTTCCAGAAGCGCAGTCTGCCCTTCAAATCCGTCAATCAGATATAGGACTGTATTCCCCTTGCGCGGGCTGAACCCGATACGACACATATCGCCCTCCCGGCCGCTGTCATATTTGTACTGATAGCTGCCAAAGCCAATGATACTCGGCCCCCACATTTTGGGTTTGTGACCCGATAGCCGTTCCATCGTTGCAGCAATCTTCAGCGCATCCGCCCGCTGCTTCTCGTCGGCAACAGCATCGATATAGGCGCTGACGCTGATTTCAGTCGGTTTTGTCTTTAGCTCAGCTTTGGCCATCTTGCTTCTCCCTCGATAGCGGTTTAGAGAATAACGCGTCATCTGGGGAGTAGCCAGTCGTTTTCTCAAAGGAAACGGGACATGCATCAACATATTTGGCCGAGAGGTCGTGGTGCATGTGGAACTGCGGAACGCAGCTCAAGGCGAGACCAATGGCATCGGCAACCTGCACCGGTCGGGCAGGGGTAGCCGGTGGCATTGCGTCGAATTTCTGCCTGACCCCGGAGTTTCAGATGGAAATTTTCTTCACGTCCGCCGTGCTCGTTGCGATTACCGAGATTGGTGACAAGACGATGCTGCTGGCGATATTGCTGGCGACTCGGTTCAAAACACCGCTTCCGATTATTGCCGGCATTTTTACCGCTACAATTGCAAACCATGCGCTCGCGGCGTGGGCGGGGAGCGCGCTCGCGGGGTTTTTTGCCAGCGATGCATTCCGCTATGCGATCGCCTTCGGTTTCATCGCGATGGCGGGGTGGACGTTGATCCCCGACAAAGTCGATGATGACATGAAAGTCGCATCGCAGCGTGGAGCTTTTGTCGCGACAACGATCGCCTTTTTCCTGGTTGAGATGGGCGACAAGACACAGGTCGCGACGATTGCTCTTGGCGCGCAATATCATTCGGTTCTCGCTGTCGCGGCAGGTACCACCCTTGGCATGATGATTGCCAACGTTCCCGCGGTATATCTGGGTGAGAAACTGGTCGAGAAAGTATCACTCAAAGTCGTCCATCTCATTGCGGCGTCGATGTTCCTGTTTCTGGGACTTTGGCAGCTGTGGGAGTTGTGGAACCGCGCCTAAGCTGTTAGGCGCGCGCCTGAAATTCAGCTTTGGAAATGCCCATGCCAAAAGACAATATCAAGAAGGTCGTCCTCGCTTATTCCGGTGGCCTGGACACCAGTGTCATCCTGAAATGGCTTCAGGTTGAATATGGCTGCGAGGTCGTGACCTTCACCGCCGATCTGGGGCAGGGCGAGGAACTTGGGCCGGCGCGCGACAAGGCGGTGTTGATGGGTGTGCCTGATCATCACATTTACATTGACGATCTGCGCGAGGAATTTGTCCGCGATTTCGTCTTTCCGATGATGCGCGCCAACGCGCGTTATGAGGGCGACTATTTGCTCGGTACATCGATTGCGCGGCCGCTGATATCGAAGCGACTGATCGAGATTGCGGCCGAGACTGGCGCCGATGCTATTGCGCATGGCGCGACCGGCAAGGGCAACGACCAGGTGCGCTTCGAGCTATCGGCTTATGCGCTCAATCCCGACATCAAGGTCATCGCCCCGTGGCGCGAATGGGATTTGACTAGTCGTACGCGCCTAATCGAATGGGCTGAACAGCACCAGATTCCGGTGCCAAAAGACAAGCGTGGCGAAAGCCCGTTTTCGACCGACGCGAACTTGCTGCACACTTCGTCCGAAGGCAAGGTGCTCGAAGATCCGTGGGATGAGACGCCGGATTATGTCTATTCGCGCACGGTCAGTCCCGAGGATGCGCCCGACACACCTGAATACATCACCATCGATTTCGAAAACGGTGACGGCGTTGCGCTAAATGGCGAAGCGATGTCGCCCGCAACGCTGCTCGCAGCTCTCAACGATCTTGGCCGCAAGCATGGTATTGGCCGTCTCGACCTCGTTGAAAACCGCTTCGTCGGTATGAAATCGCGCGGGATGTACGAGACGCCGGGCGGTGAAATCTACGCCCGCGCGCATCGTGGCATCGAGAGCATTACACTGGATCGCGGCGCCGCGCATCTAAAGGATGAACTGATGCCGAAATATGCCGAGCTTATCTATAACGGCTTCTGGTTCAGCCCCGAACGCGAGATGTTGCAGGCCGCCATCGACCACAGCCAAGAGCATGTTTCGGGCACCGTCCGGCTGAAACTTTACAAGGGCTTGGCAAGCGTTGTCGGGCGCAAATCTACCAACAGCCTTTACAGTGAAAAGGTAGTCACATTCGAGGACGATGCAGGGGCTTATGACCAGAAAGACGCGGCGGGCTTTATCAAGTTGAACGCGCTGCGTTTGCGGTTGCTCGGTCAGCGCGGGAAGTAGATGGCGAGCAAATCGCCAGTTTCGGCATTCATGCCCTGGCGTTATGGTCTGTTCCTAACGTTATGCCTGACCGCTCTTGTTTTTGGGCTTTGGCTACCTTGGTATCAGGCAATCATGGTGGGATTTGATATGGCCGCGTTAGGCTACGCCGCAACCTTGCCTCCGCTATTCCGGCTGGATGCAGCAGGCATCCGCAAGCAGGCCAAGTCCGTAGATGCGGATCGGATATTGCTGCTCGCGCTCACCACAGTTGTTATGGTGACCATATTGACGGCAGTCGCCTCTGAACTAACGCAACGCGAAGGGCCAAACCGTTTTGCGGCCGTGCTGGTTATCGCTACGCTCGGTATCGCCTGGTGCTTTTCGAACATGATCTATGCCATCCACTACGCCCACCTGTTTTACGATGACAGCCGCGGCGGAGGCGACCGGGGTGGTGTCGACTTCCCCAAGTCAAAGTCTCCGGATTACTGGGATTTCGTCTATTTTTCTTATACGCTCGGCATGACATTTCAGACCTCGGACGTCGTGATAATAGATAGCCAATGGCGCAAGGTTGTTATTTTCCACACCATCGCGGCGTTCGCGTTCAACATCGGCATTATCGCGTTTTCGATCAACATCCTCGCAAGCTAGCAATCCATATGCTTCCCGTTTCTTAACCAATTCAAGCTAAGGAAAACGGGTGAAAAGCAACTCTGTGTCGACAGCCGATCCTCGGCCCACGTCTGCCGTCAGCAATGCTGTCGGTTTGAGTGGGCTTGTAGGGCTTGCGCTGGCGGTTGCTATTGCGCGGAACTTCGGAAACATTGGCGCGGCCTTGGGCTTTCCCGGCTGGCCTGCTCTCGCTGATGGGCCTTATTCCGCGCTGGCTTCTCTGGTATTTTGCGGGGTACCAATGCTGTTGTGGTCTCTGCTGGTGGACAAGGTTCATTTGCGGTCCTCGACTGGCATTGACTGGAGCCTCAAACGTCCCGTTGCAGATGTGCTAGACGACAGCATAATCAAGATCGCTGGCCTTTGGGCGACTTGGGCCGTCATTGCCAGTATCTACGCCTTGTGCCGGTTCTATTGGGACGGCAATTATCTATTTTCGATGCAAATGTTTCAGGCCGCCGCGATCCCACTGGTCATTCTTTCGGTGCTTTATGTGGTCTGGCTCGACCGCTATCTGGTCAATCCCCGCGACGGCACCTGGCATCTGGGCGCCTGGATTGCGGGCCGCAACGATTGGGACAAAGACGAAATATTCCACCATCTGCGCGCATGGGCAGTGAAGGGCTTTTTCCTCGCTTTCATGATTTCAATCGTGCCAGGCGGTTTCCACGATATCGTCAACATGAACCTCGCAGAAGTTGCGACCAATCCGGTGTGGCTGGCGAATGCCCTCATCACCGCGATGTTCCTTGTCGATGTCCAGTTTGCCACCGTCGGCTATATGCTGACGATGAAGCCGCTCGACGCGCATATCCGCACCGCCAATCCCTATCTGGCGGGCTGGGTCGCTGCATTGATGTGCTATCCGCCGTTCATCCTGATGAACAATGGCGGACCGCTCGATTACCATATCGGCACTAGCGATTGGGCATACTGGTTCGAGGGGCATACCACGCTGTTGTGGATTTGGGGCGGCATTCTGGTATTGCTCACGGGCATCTACGCTTGGGCGACTGTGGCATTCGGGTTGCGATTCTCCAACCTCACGCATCGCGGAATACTGACGCATGGGCCCTATGCCTTCTCGAAGCACCCGGCCTATCTTGCCAAAAACAGCTATTGGTGGCTGGCAACGATGCCCTTCCTTGTCACGACTGGCAGCACCACCGACATGATCCGCAACAGTGCAATCCTGGCACTCGTCAGCGGGATTTATTATTGGCGGGCCAGAACCGAAGAAAAGCATCTGATGGCCGACCCGGCCTATGCCGAATATGCCGCATGGATGCAGCGCAATGCGATGATACCGAGTTTCTTTTCGGGCTTGCGCAGGCTAGCGGGCAGCCGGTTGCGCAAAGGCAGCGAAGTTCAACCCGCCGAGTAAGCTTTAACCGCACAATTAAATCTGATACTCTCTCTACAGGATGGAGGAGAATCGACATGCATGACCTGGTCATTCGCGGTGGAACCGTGGTCGACGGCACCGGCAACCCGAGATTTGTGGACGACGTTGCGATCGACGGTGGGCTGATAACCGCAGTCGGGCAAATCTCCACGCAAGGACGTGAAGAAATCGACGCAACCGGCAAGATCGTGGTGCCGGGTTTTGTCGATATCCACACCCATTATGACGGGCAGGCAACGTGGGACAGCGAGATGGGCCCTTCGAGCTGGCACGGCGTCACCACCGTCGTCATGGGCAATTGCGGCGTTGGTTTCGCTCCTGCGAAGAAGGACAAGCATGACTGGCTGATCGGCCTGATGGAGGGCGTAGAAGATATCCCCGGCACCGCGCTCGCCGAAGGCATGAAATGGGACTGGGAAAGCTTCCCCGATTATCTCGACGCGCTCGAACGGCTGCCACGCACCATCGATATCGGGACCCATGTACCGCACGGTGCATTGCGTGCATATGTCATGGGCCAACGCGGCGCGGATAATGAAGAGCCGACCGAAGCCGACATTGCCGAAATGGCGCGGCTGGTAGAGGAAGGCTTGCGCGCAGGGGCTTTGGGCTTTTCCACGTCGCGGACGATATTGCACAAATCGATCGATGGCGAGCTGGTCCCCGGCACCACGGCGACCGAGCCCGAGCTGGTCGGCATCGGCCGCGCGATGGGTAAGGTCGGGCACGGGGTGTTCGAACTGACCACCGACTTCATCGAAGAATGGGACGAATTCGGCTGGATGGGCAGGTTAAGCCGCGAGACGGGACTGCCCATCGCTTTTACCATGCTGCAATCGCCGATCAAGCAAATGCCGTGGACCGAGCAAATGGCGGCGATGCAGGCGGCCAATGACAATGGCGCAAATTTGGTCGCGGCGATTGGCTTGCGCGGCATCGGCGTTATCATGAACTGGCGCGGCACGGTGCATCCGTTCATGCGCAAGCCGAGTTGGCAGAAAATAGCGGGGCTGCCATGGGACGAGCAGAAGTCCAAGCTGTCCGATCCGGCGTTCAAGGCGGCAATGCTGGCGGAGGAAAATTTGCCGCCACCGTCGGTCGATATGGCACCATTCTTCATGCTAGTTACCGCCGCATGGGCGATGCAGTTTCCACTCGTCGACGGCTTCAGCTACGAACCCACGCGCGAGGAAAGCATCTTCGGATTTGCGCAAGCCGCCGACAAAGACAGCGCCGAGTACGCATACGACCAGTTGATGGCCGATGACGGCAACGGCATGATTTACCTGCCGATACTGAATTATTTGGACGGCAATCTAGACTTCACCAAAGAGCTGCTTCAGCGTGAGGATATTGTTGCATCGCTTTCAGACGGCGGTGCACATTGCGGAACGATCTGCGACGCGGCATCACCGACATTCCTGCTGAGCTATTGGGCACGCGACCGCAAGGCGGGGACCATATCGCTCGAACTGGCGGTGAAGCGCCAATGCCACGACACCGCTCGGCTTTATGGTTTGAATGATCGGGGCGTTCTGAAGCCGGGTTATTTGGCTGACATTAACGTAGTCGATTTTGACGAGTTGAAATTGCTGAAGCCGTGGCTTGCGTTCGACCTGCCAGCTGGCGGCAAAAGGTTGCTGCAAAAAGCGACCGGTTATGTGGCAACGGTCAAGTCAGGTGTTGTGACATTCCGCGACGGGGCGATGACTGGCGCGCTGCCCGGCATTGTCGTTCGTGGTCCGCAAAGCGTCGCAATGGCGGAGGCGGCGGAGTAAAATTTTCGACCAAGTAATATTTTGGTCGAAACTTGCTACACCCGCATGGGCATCAGCACATAGAGAGCCGCCGATTTATCATTTTCGCGGATCAGCGTCGGTGCGCTCGCGTCGGCGAGGTGTAGTTCGACCACATCGCCTTCGATCTCGCTCAATATGTCCATCAAATAACGGGCGTTGAAGCCGATTTCGAAGCTGTCGCTGGAATATTGGCCGGACACTTCCTCCGCCGCCGTGCCGTTCTCGGGCGACGTCACCGACAGTGTAATCTTGTCGGTGTCGAGCGCCATTTTGACCGCGCGCGTTTTTTCGGTGGCGATCGTGGCAACACGGTCGACGCCTTGTGAGAAAGCCTTGGGGTCGATGCGGAGCAGCTTGTCGTTCCCCGTCGGGATGACACGGCTGTAATCAGGGAAGGTGCCGTCAATCAGCTTCGATGTCAGAATGACGCTATCGAAGGTGAAGCGGATTTTCGATGCTGACAGATCGATCTGGATTTTATTGTCACCACTCTCGTCGAGCAGCTTGCGGATTTCGGCGACGCATTTGCGCGGCACGATGATATCGGGCATATTCTCGGCACCAGCGGGGCGGGGGAGCGTGACGCGGGCGAGGCGGTGGCCGTCGGTGGCTGCGGCTTTCAGAACCGGCTCTGCATCGTCGGTGACATGCAGGAAAATGCCGTTCAGGTAATAACGCGTTTCTTCGGTCGAGATCGCAAAGCGTGTCTTGTCGATAATCTGCACCAGCGAGGACGCAGGAATTTCAAATGACGTCGGAAGGTCGCCCTCTGCAATCATCGGGAAGTCATCGCGCGGCAATGTCGACAGGCTGAACCGCGCGCGTCCGGCGTTGACCGCCATCCGGCCATCGGCGGCGTGAAGTTGCACCTGGCTACCCTCGGGGAGCTTCCGGGCGATTTCGAACAACGTATGCGCCGAAACGGTGGTCGCTCCGGGCGTTTCGACATCAGCCGCGAAGGTCTCGACGATTTGCAGATCAAGGTCGGTCGCGGTGAGCTTGATTTTTCCACCATCGCTGGCTTCGATCAGGACGTTGGACAATATGGGGATGGTGTTGCGCCGCTCGACCACTGACTGGACGTGGCTCAGGCTTTTCAGCAGGGTCGCGCGTTCTATCGTGGCTCTCATGTCTAATCCCCTAAGCGGGCATGGCGCGCCAAATTTCGCGCCGAAAAACCCTATTTCTATGCCAAATCTGTCTTAATGGCTTTGTCCACAAGGGCAAGCCGATAGCTTTTGCCAAGTGTAATAAGCTGTGGAATAAGGCCAATTATGGGGATTTCAACAAAAGGTAAGCGGCTTTTCATCGCACGGCATGGGGAGACGGTGTTTAACAAGATCGCCCGGATGCAGGGGCAGGCCGAGGTGCACACGCCGCTGACTTGGGAGGGCTGTGTTCAGGCCAAGATGATGGGTCGGTCGTTGGCAAATTATCTTGGGGGTGACGATCGGCCTCAGCTTTGGTCGTCCACTGCGGGAAGAGCGCTGCAAACGCTGGCGATCGTGGCCAATGAAATAGACGCCGATTGGCATCAGACACGCCGCGAAGACCGGCTTTTGGAAATAGACGTCGGCCGCTGGTCAAGCCGAACTTATGCCGACATTTCGGCTGAAATCGGACCAATTGTGGATATGGAGCATAAGCTTTTCTCGGTCAGACCTGACGGCGGCGAGTGGTATGATGACGTTGCTGCGCGTCTGTCAAGTTGGATAAGCGAACAGGCGTTTGAGCAGGATATGCTCGTTATCTGTCACGGCATGACCGCACGGGTTTTGCGCGGGCTGCTCCTCGGGCAAGTGCCTCTAGAACGCTTCGGTGCGCCGATAGCGCCAAGCCTCGCGCAGGGCAGCATGGTGATGATCCGTAATGGCGTCGAAGAGCTGGTGACCGACGGCGACGGGCTGGGGGAACGAGCTTGAGAGTTTTAGCGTGGTTGCTGTGTGCCGCCGCGCTGGCCGCGCCCTTGGCGGCCAAGGACCGTTTGGGTGTTTATCAAGGGTGGGCCGCCTTTCGTGACCCGGCTACCCCACGCTGCTATGCCATATCCGCGCCAGAGGAGACGGTCGGCACGCCTTCCCGTAATGGCTATCTGTCGATAGGATTCTGGCCCAATCGACGCGTCACGCACCAGATTTATGTCCGGCTTTCGCGGGAGCGGTCGTCCAACAGCGGCATTACCCTCAGCGCCGGAGGCCGCCGCTTCCGGCTTAAGGTGGACGAGAGTTCGGGCTGGGCAACCGACCGCCGGATGGATCTTGCGATTATCGCCGCGATGCGGAGTGCGACTTCGCTTAGTGTAGAGAGCATCGGCCGCAATGGCCGCTCGATTGTTGATGCCTATTCGCTGCGCGGCGCGCCCAGCGCGATTGATGCCGCTGCGCTGGGTTGTGTTGCGGCAGCGCAATAGACTGCCAAAGCCGTCCGAATTGATTCACCTCTGTTAAAAAAGGATGGTACAATCGGGCCTCTGCGCAATTCGTTAGAACAGTTTTGCGAAAAAGCACGTCTGGGTATGGCTCTCGCACCGCGAGCCTCCAGTTTATGAATGGCTGTATGCCATGGAAAAAATACTGACCCGCCTTCCCGAACACGCCGACAATATGTCGATTGCGCTAATATCCTCGTCGTTTGCACCGTTGGTCCTGCTCAAAGAAGATTTGACGGTTATTGCGGCCAGCAAGTCGTTTTGCCTTGCATTCGACATTGATTGCTCAGGTGTTACCGGCAAGAAATTTACCGAATTGGGCAGGGGCGAGTGGAATGTGCGCCAGCTCAACTCGCTGCTGCAAGCAACGATCGCGGGCAGGGCGGCAATTGACATTTATGAGATGGATTTGATCCGCACGGGTGAGAAAACACTGCGCCTGCTTATAAATGCCCACACGCTCGATTATTTTGAAGCCGAAAGCATCCGTTTAGTGCTTGCGATTACAGATGTCACGGCGCAACGTCTGGCGGAAAAGCACAAGGACGACCTTGTACGCGAAAAACAGTTATTGTTGCATGAAATTCAGCATCGAGTCGCCAACAGCCTCCAAATCATCGCCAGCGTGCTGCTGCAAAGCGCGCGCAAGGTCCAATCGAGTGAGACGCGCGAACATTTGCGCGACGCACATAATCGCGTAATGTCGATTGCGATGTTGCAAAAGCATTTGTCATCGACTTCGATCGAAAATGTCGGCCTGCGGAACTATTTCAGCGATTTATGCGGAAGTATCGGGGCGTCGATGATCGGCGATCCGGAGCGGATAAAGCTCACCGCGCAATGTGATGACAGCATCGTCGATCCGGACATGTCGGTCAGCCTCGGGCTTGTGGTGACAGAGCTGGTTATCAACTCGCTCAAACATGCGTTTCCCGGTCGAAACCAGCACGGGTCGATCAAGGTCGATTACAGGTCTGACGGCAATGCATGGACACTGGTCGTCGTTGACGACGGGGTCGGCATGCCCAAAGACGCGGACGATCGTAAGCCGGGCCTTGGCACCGGCATTGTCGAGGCGCTGGCCGGGCAACTGGATGCAGTTGTCAGCATCGCCGATCAGGCGCCGGGGACGAAGGTCAGCATTACGCATATCTAGACGGCGGCTTTGCTGGCATTTCGCCGCGGTTCACCCTATATGCCAGCCATCATGCAGATTCCCGGCCATATCGACCCCGTTGTAACCCCGCGCGCCATAACTCCGCGTGCCGATGGTCGTATCGATCTGATGGGGCTCAGTCATTTGCAAATCCGGCAGCTATTCGAAGAATCACAGTTGGACGAAAAGGCTGCGAAGTTGCGCTCGAAGCAGGTTTTTCACTGGATTTATCATCGCGGCGTCACCTCGTTCGAGGCGATGACCGATATTTCCAAGACTATGCGGCCGTGGCTCGCGGACCGCTTCGTCATCGGTCGTCCAGAAGTCGTCGAGGCGCAGGTTTCGACCGACGGCACGCGCAAATGGCTGCTGCGCACAGACGACGCGCAGGATTACGAGATGGTGTTCATCCCCGATGCCGATCGCGGAACGCTTTGCATTTCTTCGCAGGTCGGCTGCACACTTAATTGCCGCTTCTGTCACACCGGCACGATGCGGCTCGTTCGCAACCTGACACCTGGCGAAATTGTCGGGCAGGTTATGCTGGCGCGCGATGCACTTGGCGAATGGCCCAAAGGCAATATGGCCGTCGCCAACGATGACGACGATGACGACGATGATCTTGGTCACTACACCGCCGACGGCCGGATGCTCACCAACATCGTGCTGATGGGTATGGGTGAGCCGCTGTATAATTTCGACAATGTCCGCGATGCCATGAAAATCGTGATGCACGGTGACGGGCTTGGCCTGTCACGTCGTCGGATTACGCTGTCGACGAGCGGAGTCGTGCCGATGATGGAACGCGCGGGCGAAGAGATTAACGTGAACCTTGCGGTGTCGCTGCACGCGGTTACCAAGGAAATTCGAGACGAAATCGTACCGATCAACCGCAAATACGGCATCGACGAACTCTTGCGCGCCTGCGCCGAATATCCGGGCGTTAGCAACGCGCGGCGGATCACATTCGAATATGTGATGTTGAAGGACAAGAATGACAGCGACGAGGACGCGCGCGAACTGGTCCGCCTGATCCGGCAGTATAAGCTGCCTGCAAAGGTAAACCTCATTCCGTTCAACCCGTGGCCCGGCGCGCCATATGAATGCTCCGACGCTGAACGTATCAAGCGGTTTTCGAGCATTATTTTTGAAGCCGGGATTAGCGCGCCCATCCGTACACCCCGAGGTCGCGATATAATGGCGGCTTGTGGCCAGCTAAAATCGTCGAGCGAGAAAAAGAGCCGTGCGGAACTCGACCGGCTTGCAGAAGAAAAGCAGGCTGCCTTGGGATAGACTTGGCAAGACTATGATTTTGTAACATTATCGAAAAACGGTTCGAAGCAGGGGGCGTAGCTTTTACGGAAGGCACTGCATTGGCATTACTCGAACGCATTTTAAACGGGCATATCCATCAGGGCACGTTGACGGTCATCGACCAAAAGGGCGAGGCGCAAGTTTTCGGCACTGCGGCGGAAGGATGGCCCGATGTTACTTTGCGGATTGTGTCGGCCAATGCCGAGCGTCGTATTTTGCTTAACCCAAGGCTGGGTCTGGGTGAGACTTATATGGACGGCGGCGTCACGGTCGATGATGAAGACATTATGGGATTTGTTGAGCTGGTCCGGCGCAACAACCCGTGGGAAAAGGGTGGCGAGATCGGCGACAGGAAGCCGCTAAAGAAATTTCTTGGACAACTCGCCCGCCCGTTTCAGCAGCTGAACTCTTTGGCGAACTCGAGAGCGAATGTCGCGCACCATTACGACCTTTCGAACGACTTTTACCGGCTGTGCTCGACGACGACATGCAATATAGCTGTGCGTATTGGTCGGAAGCCGATGATACCCTTGATAGGGCGCAGCTTTCCAAGAAAGCACATATCGCCGCCAAACTGGCCCTCCAGCCGGGTCAGAAAGTGCTCGACATCGGCTGCGGCTGGGGAGGGATGGCGCTGTATCTCAATAAGGTTGCGGACGTGGAAGTGCTAGGTATCACACTGAGCACCGAGCAACTGAAGCTCGCGCGCGAACGGGCAGAAGCTGCCGGCGTTGCCCGCCGGGTCAAGTTCGAATTATTGGATTACCGCGTGCTCGCGAAACGCGCGCCAGGCTATTTCGACCGAGTTGTTTCGGTGGGCATGTTCGAGCATGTCGGGGTTCCGCAATTCGACACGTTTTTTCGCGCGTGCGCCAATTTGCTAAAAGATGATGGCGTAATGCTGCTGCATACTATCGGCCGCTTTGGTAAGCCCGGCAGTACCGATGCTTTCACCCGCAAATATATTTTTCCGGGCGGCTATATACCAGCGCTGTCCGAAACGCTGGCGGCCAGCGAAAAGGTCAAGCTGATCGCCAGCGATGTCGAAACGCTGCGCCTGCATTATGCGATGACGCTGCGCGAATGGTATAAGCGGGTGCAGGTCAATCGCGAGGCCATCATCGCGCAATATGACGAGCGCTTCTACCGGATGTGGACATTCTATCTGTCGGGGGCAACCGCGGCGTTTGAATCGGGCGGGATGGGCAATTACCAGATCCAGTTCACGCGAAACCGCCGCGCCTTGCCGATTGCGCGGGATTATATCGGCGAAACCGAAAAAGACCTGATGACGCGTTAAACGAAAATCGCCACTGACTGCATCCCGGTCAGCATAGGCTCGCCTTCGCTGTTCCATGCGGTCATATACTGGCTGCTTGCGCCGTTACCTGCGTGGTGTGTCTCGCTTGTCAGAAACCACCAGCCATCCTTTGTGGTAGGCGCATCGGTCAGCAAGTTGACCTGCCAGTTCATTGAGCTGACTATACCTTTTTCGGTCATCAGCCCCATGGCAGAAGGTGGCAGCGCGTCACCAATGCAAATGAGTTCAGCGATATGATCCAGCCCCTCATGCTCGGTAAAGCGATGCCAGCTGGCAAGGCGGTTCGTTGCGAGGCCGAGCTCGAGCCTTTTGTCGGGATATTGCATATGCCCGGTAAAGAATTCGGGCGGGCCGCTGCGGGCGCTTTCGTGGGTGGGAATTGGTGGAAACTCGGGACGCTCCAAACCCTCATAATCCAAATGGCTATGCCGCCGGTTCATGAAGATGAATGTGCACGATAGCCCGACCCCATCCGCTCCACTGATTTCAGATTTGATAAATGCGGTGTTCTTTCCGCGCCGAAGGACATTGGCCGTCACCTCGACATCGCCTGCCAGTGGACCGACAAAGGCAATCTGTGCCGATTGCAGCGGCGGCAAATCGTCTACTGCAAGTGTCGCCGCGCGATAAGCGAGCACCGAACTTAATCCGCCATAGGAAGTCCGTCCCTGATGCCAACTGGGGGGGATTGCAATAGTGTGCGATGCGGCGCCCGGTTCAAACCGGGCAAGGATTGAGGCAAGGTTCATTCCCAAGGCTTAGCGAGCAAAAATGCGCCCCGCAAGCCGCGCAAAATGGCGCTTGCGTTCATCCACAGGGCATGTTCAAGCTTTCCGTTACGTCATCGGGGAGCAGCCGCATTTATAGCTGGATCAACACATTGTTGGACGACGGCAGGTCGGTCGCGCCGGACACGATGTCGGCGAGCTTGTTGGTGCGTATAGTCCGCGCTGCGGTGGCGGAGGGCGGTGACCGACGTGTCATGTTGGCTGCCGTCGGCATTGACGAAGCCCGCCTGCGTAACCCCCTCAGCCGGCTGTCATCGCAAATTGTCCTGCGCTTTTTCAATATGCTGGAGCACCATTTTAACGATCCGTCGGTGCATCTCCGTATCGGGGAAAAGGCGTCGATGCAGAACTTCTCTGATTTGGGCTACGCAACGCGCTTGGAGGCCAATCTGGCGTCGGTAATTGAAGCCAATGTCCGCATCCAGTTGCTCCGCCAGAATATGTTTCGCACCACATTCGATCCCGCTGGCAAGCCGCCTTGTCTGACATGGGAGTGTCACCCCGATTATGCAGAAACTTACGCCGCATTTATTGAGTTTTCGGTGGCGACTTATGCAAGGCTCTCCCGACAGATACTGGGCGAACCACCGCTACTGCGTGCGGTACATTTTCGGCACAAGCCGCGTTTTGATGTTGCCAAATATGATGCGGCCTTTGGCTGCGCGGTTGAATTTTCCATGCCGCAAACACGCATGGAGATTGCCGCGAGACAGGTGTTCCGGCCATCACCATTTGCCAACGCGGCGTTATTCGATGCAGCATCGGAGCGGTACCAGCAGCCAGCGAATTGGATGGCCGAAGGCAAGGAACATTTGGCCTACAGCTATTTCTATTTGTCCAACGAAGTCGACAAATCGCCGCCGACACTCGCTCGCATGGCGAAATCTTTCGGAATGAGCGAACGAACGTTGCGGCGGAAACTGGTGGATGAGGGCCTTGCTTTCCGGGAGCTGCTTGACCTTGTTCGGCAGGATTTGTGGGCACTGTATTTCATGGAAGACAAGCGTCCGCTTGGGGAGGTCGCTTTATTGTTGGGTTACAGCGACCTCAGTGCGTTCACCCGGGCGCACAAGCGCTGGTTTGGAAGGGCGCCCAGCAAGAGCTGACATCAAGGGGAAATGGTGGGCGTAGCAAGGATTGAACTTGCGACCCCTGCGATGTCAACACAGTGCTCTACCACTGAGCTATACGCCCACGCTGCGGCAGCCTCTAGCTGGGCTTGCCCCATCATTCAAGCCTATTTCAGTTCGCCGAAACTTTCCTTGGCGAACAGTCGTTCCACTTCGAGAACAAGGTCTTTGAGGTGGAAGGGCTTCGACAGGATTTTAGCGCTTGGCATCGATTCACCGGCGCGCAATGCGACACCCGAAAAGCCCGTGATAAACATGACTTCGGTCGCGGGCGAAACCTTGCTGCAATGGCGTGCGAGTTCTATCCCGTCCATTTCGGGCATAACAATATCGGTAAGAAGCAGGTCGAAATGCTCAGCCTCGAGCAATGGCGCGGCTTCGGTGCCACGGTCGACG
>JANMQN010000103.1:0-3490 GCA_031370535.1 Sphingomonadales bacterium
AAGCAGAAGGTCACGCTGGAACAGATGCTCGAAAAAGACTCAGCCATCGATTACCGCGCCATGCGCACGGGCGAGAAATATCTCGTTACACCCTAAATATCCGCGATCTCCGAATCGTTCTAACACCGGGCAAACGCTGCCTGCTGGCGAAGGGAATCAGTGATCCCGTTCGCCAGCACCAAATGGGACCGTCGCCATCCCAAACCCGGGTCTACCGGGACTCGCTGTTTGGCTTAAGATGTTTTCTGTTCCCCGTCAGCACCTATGGCACAGATTTGATGTTGTGATTTAAGGAGTGTTTTGGTCTCATCGTAGTGACGAAGGAGCAAAGATGAGACTAAAACACTCTGGCCAACCGAAGGCTTCTGCCGAGCGTGTCGTAAAGGATATACGCCGGGCAACGCGGCGGCATTTTTCTGCCGAAGACAAGATCAGGATCGTGCTGGAGGGCCTGCGCGGGGAAGACAGTATTGCCGCGCTGTGCTGCAAGGAAGGCATTGCTCAGAGCCTAATTACACCTGGTCCAAGGAGTTCATGGAAGCTGGCAAGCGGCGTCTGGCGGGTGATACTGCCCGTGCTGCGACCAGCGGGGAGGTGCAGGATCTGCGTCATGAGTCCCGCGTCCTGAAGGATTGCGTTGATGATCAACCTCGAGAACAGGTTGCTCAAAAAAAGCATGATCGCGGATTAGGGAGACGACGAATGAGGTATCCAGCCCCTGAAAAGCTTGAGATCATCCGCATTGTCGAGCAGTCGCATCTTTCGACAAAAATGACACTCGACAAGCTGGTTGTTGCCCGCCGAACCTGCGCTCGTGATTCAACCGCTAAACCGAAATATTGTTCACCAGCGACCGAATATCAACTTTTGCCTGAAGTCTGGTTGCAAGTAGGGACATTCCGCTGATTTTTCGCTGGATAAACAGCAGCTCGGTCGGTGGAATGTGCCAAGCGGCCTTATCACCTGCAATTTCAAATCCCTGCTCACCCAAAGCTTTTACGAAACGGCGATCCCCAAAATCGAAATCGCCCGGTCGATTTAGCTCGCCAAGTAGTATTTCTACCATGGCATCGATACGCGGGCCATGTCTTTCGATGGCCGAGGCGCTGACAAAGCCGGCAGCCAATGATTCCTTAAGAACATTCTCCCGATCGCAATTTAAAGCAGCGATTATCAGTTTATGGTAAGCTTTTGCGGCGGCGGAGCTGACGCTTCGCGCTGCACCAAAATCGAGCAGCACGAGCTTTCCTGAATCTGGCTGGTAACGATAATTGGCAAAATTCGGGTCGGACTGGATCACTCCAAATTCAAACATTTCCCGCACCAGAAGGTCGAACAATAACCGCATCACGTTATTTCGTGTTTCCTGCGATGCTCCAGTCAAAGTTTCGATCGCCTTACCTTCGAGAAAACTCATCACCAGCACTTGGT
Organism: Sphingomonadales bacterium; assembly: GCA_031370535.1. Taxonomy (GTDB): domain Bacteria; phylum Pseudomonadota; class Alphaproteobacteria; order Sphingomonadales; family Sphingomonadaceae; genus Sphingorhabdus_B. The sequence goes on from JANMQN010000103.1 coordinate 1,432, forward strand.
TTGTAGAAAATTCCTGGTCCAAATTTGGAACGACATAATCGGGAGATTCAGCGAGTAAATCACCGAATTGCGTTAGATATTTACCTTCACGGATATAGTCGGCTTCCTCATGAAGTTGCTTTTTGGCTTCGGCCAGTAGGGGAGCAATATTGAGTTCTCGGGGCAACAAATTTGAAAGCCGCAATAAAGTGGCAACGTTATCAACATCCGCATCAATACTTTCGCGAACACCTGGATATTGCACTTTGACCGCTAAATCACGACCATCGAGTGCGGTGGCGCGGTGCACTTGCCCAATGGATGCAGCTGCAAACGGGCTTGCGTCAAAACGGGTAAAGCGCTTTCGCCAGTCCTTACCCCATTCCGCTGACAACACCTGCTGAAGCTGCTGCGGAGGCATTCTGTGAGCATTTTGGCGCAGGCGCGACATGATGTCGGTAAGCTCGGCCGGAAGCATATCCCCTGCATCCATTGATATCATTTGGCCAAGTTTCATTGCCGCACCGCGCAAGTGTGATAGCCGGTCTGCAACCCTTGATACGTTCGCCGGGGTTAACATCATGTCACGGATTGCTGGTCGCTCTCCATTCGCGATGCGTCGCGCGCCTTCAGCCACCATCCCGCCAGCGATGCCGCTAGCCAAACGCCCGAATTGCCCGAGCCGCGACAACCGGCCGCGCGGGACCGCTCTACTGATCGGATTTTGCTTATCGTCCCTCATGTTGCTACCAGGCCATGCTGCCAGCGACGCCTTTGAATGGCCCTGCAACTTTGCTTGTGATCCAACCGCCATAAAACCCGCCAGGTTGGGCAATCACGGTTTCACCGTCCACGCTGCACCGGTCAAAGGGCCCGGCATAGAAGGCAATATGATCACGCAAAATGGAAAATGCGTTGGTTGGTTCGGGGTAGCTCCAAGCCACGCGGCTTAATATGGAATCCCCGACCACAATGTCCCAGTAAATCGCGCGCCCTTTCCACTCACAAAAAGTTGTGCCCTCCGTGCGCCGCATCGTCGCAGGATTGATATCGGATGCGGGAATATAATAGCTAGGCGGGTGGCTGGTTTCCAGCGTCCGGACGCTCGCCTGTGTGTCGGCTACGATAGTCCCGTGATGTTCGATCAAGATACGCGAAGGACATGGTTGCGCTATGGGCGGGCGTGGATAATCCCACACACTTTCCTGTTCCGCATTAGCAACGTAAGGTTCCGGGCTCACCATGCTAGCCGCCTGCCTGTAAGCCTTTGTAGCAACGGCCTGATGTCCAAGAACATTCGATATCGCCATGCCAGTCTATATAAAACCAGTCGGTTAAGGGCGATAATTCCAATCGGGCGGAGCAATGGAACCGCGCGCCACATTGTAGCAAATGCTGCAGGCGCCGAGAGTATGGTGTCGTTTCCGCGGAAGTATAACCTATCCGGCATCAGCCGGCGGTCGAACGGGAAATTGTTTTCGGGATTTGGCAAGTCAACAAATCGAATTAAACCGGATTTGTCGAGATTGTGCATCCACCTGATCTCACTCAGACATAAGGGGCATGCACCGTCATACCAGACTGTAATTTCGCTCATCCCCCGCTGGTCATCTATCACCGTCCTCCCGTCAATACGTCATCATAACGGTATAACCGGAGAGGCGTTGGCCACCGGCAAACTGTGCTCGTGTTCAATTTGATGCGTGAGCGGGCCAGCGCTTTCGGCGAAATTAAAAACCTCAAGCCAGACATTTCCCGTTGTCAGCAAAGACGCAGCTTTACGCGTTGGAGTGGCCGGTGATGACAGATGGCACTTTTCGCCTTTGCATCGTCAGATTCTCTTTAAGCCCAAGGTCCAAGAACCGCCAGAAGCGGGAATTTTTCATTGTTGGCTCTGAATGGCGGCATTCCGACCATTTCGGAAATGAAATCCGGCGTGCAACGAATTTTGCAACACTACAAGAGTGGAAATTGGTATTGACCTGTTTAATTGTTCACTGCCACTCATCGCGAAGCATCTTAAACCTAGTGGGAATTTGACCTGTCTAAAATCGTCAACGGCAAGAGCCTGAAGCCCAAG
>JANMQN010000196.1:0-4854 GCA_031370535.1 Sphingomonadales bacterium
CTTGATGTTCAACGGCCGGCCGGGCGGCGCATGGAGTTTTAATGGTCAGGCGCGACTGTCAGGACCGCTCCCAGGTGGAATGGTTAATGGTCTCAATCTGCCTGTCAACGGGCGTTATAATGCAGGCTTGTTTTCACTCTACGATAGCTGCCAAAATGTGCGCTTCGATGCGCTTCGCATCGCCAATCTGGCACTGCGCGGCCAGTCGTTAAGGTTCTGCCCTGATGCCGGACGATCGATGTTGACTGCGGGTAATGACGTGACCCGCTTCGCCACAAATGTCGCCAATTTAGCGGTCGGGGGTAGACTGGGCAGCACCGACCTCCTGGCGCAAAGTGCAAATGTCAGGTTCAGTCTCGACGATGGCTTCGTCGCGCGCGATGTTAAAGTTGTGCTGGGCAATGCCGAAGGCCGTACCGACTTTGCCGTAGCGATGCTTGCAGGCACATTCGGCGGTGATGCGATCAGCGGCACTCTGGCTGGAGGATCGGGTAAAATCGGCAATGTGCCTCTGATGTTCGACGAGGCTGCAGGAAATTGGCGCTACCTAAACAGCGTATTGAACTTCGACAGCAGCCTGAAGGTGCTCGATGCCGAACAGGTCGACCGTTTCAGGTCCACCAACGTGCCTGATATGATGCTGACGCTGGAAAACAGCATCATCACCGCAATCGGTCATCTGGTCGAGCCGACAACCGGAACGCGAGTTGCCGATGTCGATATCCGTCACGATTTGCGCGACACCACTGGCCGCGCCTTGTTGGCTGTTGATGGTCTGCGTTTCAACGAGCGCTTCCAACCCGAATTGCTGACGCCACTGGTGGTCGGGGTGGTTGCCAATGTCGATGGTACCGTTTCAGGCGATGGACGCATCGATTGGAACAAGAACGGCGTGCGAAGCAGTGGGCGGGTCTCGACCTCTGGAATGAACCTAGCGGCTGCATTCGGCCCGGTGGAGGGGCTGTCGACTGAAATGGTATTCACTGACCTGCTGGGACTCGAAACAGGTCCGGCACAATTAGCAACTATTGCGTCGGTCAATCCGGGTATCCCAGCGCTGAACGGTGAGATCCTATATCAGCTGCTCCCAGGTCAGCAGGTTGCGATTGAAAAAGGTCGCTGGCCCTTTGCAGGTGGCGAACTTATCCTGGAGCCCACTGTCCTCGATTTTGGCGTCAAAAGCGAACGGAGGCTAACTTTCCGCGTTATCGGCGTCGATGCAGAAAAGCTTCTCGCCGGATATGACTTTCAGAATTTGCGCGTAACCGGCGTTTTCGATGGCACCCTGCCGATGATCTTCAATCAGGACGGCGGCCGCATCGTCGGGGGTGCGCTGATTTCCCGGCCCGGTGGCGGTGAAGTAAGTTATTTGGGCGAGCTTGCTTATAAGGATATGGGGACATTTGCCAATTTCGCGTTCGAGGCTCTACGCTCGATCCGCTATTCGTCGCTTACGATCGGCGTGGGCGGCGACCTCGACGGAGAGATTGTTACCGACATCAGCTTCACCGGTTTGCAACAGGGTAGCGGTGCCAAACGCAACTTCATAACCAAGCAGCTGGCGCGCATACCGATCAAATTCAATGTCAGTGTGACTGCAGAGTTTCTTAAGCTGATCGGCTCAATCAGGGGGCTTTACGACGCCGATTATGCGGCACAACGCGATCTGCAATATCTGATTGAACAACAAAATGGCGTCGCACCGACCGTGCCAGAAGATAAGACGCCAAAGAAAGATGAACGGAGCGATGAATGAACCATTCAGCAAGGGGAAAGCGGGCATGAAGCATAAGCATCGGCAATTGACGAACCGCATGGATAGTGCGATTCGCCGCAACATGGGGAAAGTGATACTCGTTTTAGCGCCGATCATGATCGCGACTTTGTCGGGATGTGTGCAGGTTACTGCGCCCGACAAGCCGATCGTTATCAATCTCAACATCGCAATCCGGCAGGAAATTTTGTACAAGCTGGCTGCGGCGTCCGAGAAGGTGATTGAAGAGAATCCGGAGATATTTTGATGAGAGATTCTGTAGAAATGTTAATTGCGGCTGTGCTGCTCGGTGCGACTGCATCGGGCGCAGTAGCTTTTCAGACCGGACGTGATCCCGCTTATCAAAGCGCGCGTCAAAGCGGACTGGTGGGTGAGAAATCAGACGGATATCTGGGTTATGTCTCGTCGCCATCACCTGCTATCAAGGCGCTGGTCGATGACATCAACATCAAGCGCAAGGCGGCCTACTCAAAGGAAGCCTTGGCCAATGGCGCGACGGTGGAGGAGATGGCTCTGCGCAGCGGTTGTCGCCTTATCGCCGAACGCACTGTTGCTGGCGAAAAATACCAGACGCCATCCGGACAATGGAAAACCCGCGACGACGGTGCGCCCGAACTGGATCCGCGCTGTCCGTAAGGTGGTTTGACGTGACAAAGAAGAGGCCGGACAGCGATGCACCGGCCTTTTTCTTTTGCATTGCAACATTCTCTGGCCCGCGCTGTTGACTTGGGCGGGGCGCTCTCCTAAAGCGCCGGTGCCTAGGCGGGGTTGCCCCGATTTCGTGGCGGTTTCCCTTATTTAAAGGCAGGAATCACATGGCATCGAACAACTCCGGGCAGGATAAAGACGGCAAAAGTGACGCTCGGCTCGATTCGTTAGACATGCAGCTGAAAGCGGCGCGGAAAGCCGAGGCACTTCGTTCTGGTACAGACCAGGTTCCGGCCAAAGGAATGCGGCAAGGGAACAGGGTTTTAACCGAGCTGATTGCCGGTCCTGCGGGTGGTGCGCTGGTTGGTTGGTTGTTCGACCGGCTGTTCGGCACTTCCCCTGCGCTCCTGCTGGTCTGCATGTTTTTGGGCATCGCAGTCGCCTTCAGGAACATCATAAAGATTTCAGGTGAGCGTCCGGAATAGTCTGGGCGCTTATCGTGTATAAAACAGGGTAGTTAACGTGGCAGGCGAAAGCGGCAAAATCGATCCGATGCACCAGTTCCAGATTGAACCGCTCGCGCCGTTCAATATTGGTGGGTATGACGTCTCCTTCACCAACTCTTCGTTGTTCATGATCCTTGTTCTCGGCGCGTTGTGGCTGTTCATGTGGGGCGGCATGAAGCGCGATTTGGTTCCTGGTCGCTGGCAGATGGCGGTCGAAGGCGTGACCGGCTTCGTCAACGGTATGGTTACGTCAAGCGTCGGTCCCGAAGGCAAGAAGTATGTGCCTTTGGTGTTTTCGCTATTTATGTTCATCCTCATGGCGAACTTCATCGGCATGATGCCCTTCGGCATTGTCCCCGGCGTCCATCCCTTTACCGTAACAAGTCATTTGACGGTGACCGCCGTCCTCGCCGTTTTGAGCTTCGGTACCGTTCTGGTCGTCGGTTTCTGGCGGCATGGCCTGCATTTCTTCAGCCTGTTTGTGCCTCATGGCACGCCATGGTGGTTGCTCTGGCTCATCCCCCTGATCGAGCTTTTCTCGTTCCTCATCCGCCCATTCAGCCTCGCGCTTCGGTTGTTCGTTGCAATGACTGCTGGTCACGTGTTGATGAAGGTGTTGGCCGGCTTCGTCATCAACGGCCTTAACGCCGAAGCGGCCTGGGTGCCGCTGGTAGTCAGCATTCCTTCGTTCATACTGATGATTGGAATCACGCTGCTTGAGCTGCTGGTATGCGCGATCCAAGCCTATGTTTTCGCGCTTTTGACTTCGCTGTACATCAACGATGCGGTGAATTTGCATTAATTTCAACCACTAAGTATTTCTATTTAAAAGGAGTTATTATCATGGACGCAGAAGCAGCAAAATTGATCGGTGCCGGTCTTGCAGCAATTGGTGCAGGCCTCGCCGCTGGCGGCGTGGGTAATGTTTTTGGATCGTTTCTTCAGGGTGCGCTTCGCAACCCTGCAGCGGCTGATGGCCAGCAGGGCCGTTTGTTCATCGGCTTCGCGGCTGCTGAACTTTTGGGACTGCTCGCATTCGTCGTTGCGATGATCCTGATCTTCGTTGCCTAATTGACGGTTTCGCCCCGGCTATGCGCCGGGGCAATATCTTCATAAGGACAAGCGGATAATATGCCCCAGATTTCCCAGATTATCGATACCTATGCGTCGCAGTTCTTCTGGCTGCTGATTGTCTTTGGCCTGATCTATTTTACGATTGGCCGAGGCATGTTGCCAAAGATCGAAGCGAATATGGACGCCCGCGATCGCAATATTGCGGACGACCTAGCGGCCGCGGAAAAAGCGCGTGCCGAGGCTGATAATCTGGAAGACGGTGGTAGCGCCGCGATCAACCAAGCACGTGCTGCGGCGCAAGCCAAGGCCAACGAAGCCAAAGCGAAAGCTGCCAAGGATGCAGAAGTGCGCCTTGCGGCAGCTGATGAAGAGGTTGGCGCAAAGCTCGCCGCTGCAGAAGCGGACCTTGCTAAGGCCAGCGCCAAAGTAATGACCAGCATCGAGAGCGTTGCCGCTGAAGCAGCCGCGGAAATCGTTGCCAAGGTTTCGGGCGCGAAAGTAAGCGCTGCGCAAGCGGCATCGGCAGTGAAGGCGGTAATGTCCAATGGCTGAAGAGGCGAAAACCGAACTGACCGCTGAGGATCATGTAGCGATGGGCCATGGTCCGGTGGCTACTACAGCAACGACTGCAAGCACTGAGGCGCATGGTGCTGCTGAAGAGCATGCCACGCCTTCTGCATTCGGCTTTGATGCAACGATGCTCGTGGCATTGGCGATGCTGGTGGTGATTGCACTCGCCATCTGGAAGAAAGTGCCCGGGATGATCGCTGGTGCTCTCGACAAGCAGATTTCCGGTATTAAGGCTCAGCTCGACCAGGCAACCGCGCTCCGCGCCGAAGCCGAAGCGATCAA
>JANMQN010000199.1:0-19508 GCA_031370535.1 Sphingomonadales bacterium
CCTGTCGCTGATTAAGACGCGACAGGTCTGTTTCGAAGCACTGCTTACCCCTCCCGCAAAACCCGCGTCACTTCCTCCAACGTCCCGCGCACGCGCAGCAGCTGATCTTTGCCGAAGACGATCAGGCATTCGTTGTCCGAATTGTCGGCCAAGCGCACGAATTGGACGATCTCCGGATTGACAGAGATTTTCTGGCCGCGCGTGTCGGTCATGGTGACGAAGGGGATCATGGGGCTTCCTTTGGTGTCTTGGGTGTGGGGCTGCTGTGCCACGTGTGGCGTGCAGTTGGAAGCGCTACCCGTAAAAGCTGCTTTCTTATATCATTCCATATAGGTTAATATATGTCATATATTGTACCAAAAAGTTTATATGGCACTCAAATCCCGTTATTCCGACCGCCTCTGTCGCACGCAATGAGCTACAGCCTATTCCCTCGGGTCCTGCGGTCAATCGCAACCGGTTAATGCCAGGCTTGCGCGTTCGGCATGACGGGTGGACCGAGGCGTGGACCCAGCGGTTTTTCGATGCATTCGGCCAACCGGCTGCGTGCGCGATGCTTCGCGGGTGGCAGGCGTCTCGAATGTCGCGGCGGGGCGTGTCCGATGTGCAAGCAGTCGCTGCCTGCGGGCTGGCGGAACAAGTCCATGGCCGAGCTGGTCGGGCAGAGCATTGTCGACCCGGATGCGTTGTGGGAGAGTTGTATGCGGATTTAGTCCGCGAAATCCATCGCGTTATGGGTGGTGACGGCTGCGACCTGCATGAACAGGGGTTTGCCGCGTGGTGCATCGCCAAGCTGCGTCACACTGGCGAGTATGTAGGGCGATACGCGGTGGCGCGTGCACAGGCCGCCGGCGCCATCGCTAACCAATGGCGTTTCGAACTCGACCGCGATCATCGCGTCCTGCACGCGGGTGACCGTGCATACCACGAGCTGGCCGCCACCAAGGTCGAGCACCAGCCCGGTTCCTTCGGGCACACCCAGCAGTCCATCGATTAGCGCGCCGGTCTTTGACAGGTTGCGCATCAGCGCTTCATAGCGGTGGTCGTCATGGATCACGCCGATCCGGCGGAAAACAGAGCGGCGTTCAGGGCGGTGACGTTCGGGGCCGTCGGGCTCGATACGCAACTCGCCCGATTTCATTCGGCCGATAACGGTTTCCTGGGTCAGCGCCTTTGAATAGATCCAGCCCTGAATGAAGCGTGCGCCCTTGGATTTGACGACTTCAAGCTGATCAAAGGCCTCGACGCCTTCGACCGTGGTTTCCATACCCAACGCGTCGCTGAGGCCGATTATCGCGGCGATGATCTTGGCGCTATTATGGTCTTTCTGCGTGCAGCTGTCGACGAAGGTGCGGTCGACCTTGATCTTGTCAAACGGGGCGGAGCGCAGATAGCTTAATGAGGAATAGCCGGTGCCGAAATCGTCAAGCGCGAGTCGGACGCCGAGATGTTTCAGCGCGCGGAAGATGTCGTCGATGGTCTCGCCGTCGCCCATGAACACGCTTTCGGTGAGTTCAAGCTCAAGCCGTTTGGCTTCGAGGCCGGAACTTTCGAGCGCGTGGGTGACGATGTCGATCAGATCGGAATGTGCAAACTGCGCGGCGGAGACATTCACGGCGACACGCACCGATTTTGGCCATTGCATTGCGTCCTGACACGCGCGGTTGAGCGCCCATGCGCCGAGTTGGTTGATGAGGTCCGATTCCTCGGCAATCGGCACGAAGACATCGGGGCTGATCGGCCCACGTTCGGGATGTTCCCAACGCATCAGTGCCTCGAACGTCACCACCATGTTGTCTTCGGTGCGGACCACCGGCTGATAATGCAGCTCCAGTTGCTCGGCTGCCAGCGCCTCACGAAGGCCTTCTTCGAGCAGGCGACGCTCGTCTGCCTCATCCTTCAGGTCGGCGGAATAAAAACGAAACTGGCCGCGTCCGCCATTTTTGGCCGCATACAGCGCGAGATCGGCATTGTGGACGAGATCAAGCTTTTCGATGCCGTCATATGGCGAAATCGCGATTCCAATCGAGGTGCCGATGCTCGCGCGCTTGTCTTCGATACTGTAAGGTTGCGATACAATCTGGATGATTTTGTTGGATAGCTCACCCAATTTGCCGCGGTCGTCTAGGTCGGGCAGGATGATCTGGAATTCATCGCCGCCCAGCCGCCCGATTTCGCCGCGGCTACCGACGACGCGCTCGAGCCGGCGCGCCACCTGCCGAAGCAACTCGTCACCCGCCTGATGGCCAAGCGTGTCGTTGACATGCTTGAACCGGTCAAGATCAAGCATCACCAGCGTGCAGCAGCGTTTGGCCGATTTGTATGCGGAAAGAATTCCGTCGAGCCTTTTGTCCATCCGATGGCGGTTGGCAAGGCCGGTGAGCGAGTCAAATTCGGCAAGCCGTGAATCGATAAGCTTGCGCTCATATTCGACAGTGATGTCTTTGGCGCTGCCCCGATAACCTTGAAAATTGCCAGATTTGTCGAACTTGGGGTGGCCGGAAATCGACCACCATGTTTGCCGTTCTTCGTCCTGCGGCTGACCGAGCGCGAAGCGGACGGTTTGATCGACAATCTTGTTGCGCGCGGTTAGCTGGAAATTGAGTGGCCGGTCCGACCGTTCACCGGCGTTGGCGCTGTCTGTTTCAAACAGCGCCGTTAGCGGTTGCGCGAGCAGTTCCTTGATAGGACGGTTCAGTTTCGCTGCAGCGTTTTCCGAAATATATATCAGGCGTGCTTGATCATCCGTTGCCCAAAGCCAGCCAATGCCTGCCTGTTCATAGTCATCAAGCAGTTCGAGACGGCGGTTGTGGTCGCTGGCGGTGATAACAGTCACCGCGCCATAGTCGCTATCGCTCGATGCGGTACCGGGAAAACCCTTGAAGAGGCGGGACACGGCCATCGTCGTCAGATCGCGTCGTTAAATGTTGATAGCGTTGGCATCATGGAAAAGAGAACATAAACTGCCTTGGTTACCATAACGCTAATAAAGGCTAATTGCACCCGACCGCGTTCATCATGCAGGTTATCGAACAATGGCCGAAAATTTTACGAGCTATTAACCATCCTGACGTCATAATAACCGGCGACCCGGTTGACCTGTGATAGCCAAGGTAATGGATAAATGATGTTATATGTATCAAAGATCGTCGGTGCATTGGCACTTACCACCACGATGATTTCGGGTGTTCAAATGATGCCTGCCGCTGCGCGCGCTCAGACGGCGCCTCGGTCGCCGGTGACATTGACCAGTGACGTAAAAATCGAGCGCGTTGAAAAAGATGCGGCTGGCAAAGAAAAAGTCACACTCTATACCCCGAAAGATGTAGCCGTCGTTCCGGGCGACAAGGTAGTTTTCACCCTGGAAGTCATCAACACCGGGACAGTACCTGCCGCTGGCTTTCGCGCAACAAATCCAATGCCCGGCGCAGTGCAGTTTACGTCGGTAGCCGAGGACTGGGCGGAAGTTTCTGTTGATGGCGGTACCAACTGGGGGAAGCTTGCAGCGTTGAAGGTTAAATCCAAGGATGCTTCGGGTACGGCGCAGGTGGAGCGATTGGCATCTGCTGAAGATGTCACGCATGTCCGTTGGGTGTTTGCTGATGCCATTGCGCCGGGTGCAAAACGCACCATCAGCTACCGCGGCGTTGTAAAATAGGCTTCAAAGTTAAGTTTCGGCGCGGGTGTGTCCCGCGCTGATACATAAAGACGCATCAACCAAGGTAAATGCGACTCGGAAGCCCGGTTAACCACCTTTAAGACTAGCTTTTGTATATAAGCAGACGCACCGTTTGCCCATGAAATACACAGGAGCCAGCATCATGCGTGCATTCCCGCGCCTCACCTTGCCTCTGTTGCTGGGCGTCGCCCTTGCATTTCCGCTCGCCGCATGCGGAAGCGGGAACAGCGACGAGGCCGCCGTCGCAGATCTCGATAACAAGCTGGTTGGCAAGGGCACCGACCCCGAAATGAACGCGGCACTCAATGACCGCATATTGGTTGATCCCGATCTTACCGACAATGCCAATGTCAACACCGTCAAAGTTGCCGACAAGCCGCTTTCGGGTGCGATACCGGCGGACAGCGGCTATGATGGGGACGCGTCGATTGAAGCGCTCGATGGCGCAAAACTGATGCGCGCGCCGAAAGCTGTCGTCGTTTCCCCAGAAGATTGCACCAATTGCGGCGAGAAGCGCGCAGTGACGCTGGGTGCACTTGCCGCTGATCAGGGTGTAACGCGTGGCAAGGGTACGTGCGATGCCAAGCTGCAATATGGTGCGGGCTGGGCTTCACGCATGCCACCCGAATTTCCTGTCTATCCTCGAGGCCGTGTGAAAGAGGCTGGCGGCGTCGATGGTGGCATCTGCGACATCCGCGTTGCGACCTTTACGACATCTACCGCGATGCAAGATGTCATCGATTATTATTACACACGCGCACGCAAGTCGGGATATAATGCCGAACACCAGATCCGTGCGGGCGAGCATGTTCTGGGCGGAACGCGCGACAATGATGGCGGTGCCTATTTCATTACCTTTAATAAGCATCCGGGCGGCGGCACAACCGTTGATATCGTGGCCAATAACGGCCGCTAAAAGCCCACACTAACCGAAGCGACTGGGGCGGCAGAGGTGCCGCCCCTTTTTTTTGCAAAAGGTCACAACAAGCGTTTCATTGGGCCATTCACGAAGTGTAACGTTACAGCTGAGGTGTAACGGGCATAAATTGAACGTTCATTATTTACCTTAAAAGGGCAGTCCGTCGATTTAATTTCAAGCATTTCCGCCGATTTCTGCCGTTTCTGCGAGATGAACCTGTTTCAAACTTATCGCAGCGAAGCAAATACGCCAGCTTCAGGTCATGAATTGTCGTCCGTTTGCTGCGGCCGCTCTTGTGTTAGCTGGTCTGGTCCCCATCGCACAGGCAGCGAATGCCGAAACACCCACTTCCAGGCTTGCAACAGTGACGGCGACAATTCTGCAAGCCGCGACAAATGATCCGGAAGCGCGGAAAAAAATCGTCGGTGAACGGCTAAGTTCAGGCTCGGATCAGCTGAAAGCGAGATTTCTAGGGCCGGATGGCACAATCTCAAATTCAGCAATTACCGGATCTCGGCGTCTAATAATCCTCGATCTGCCATAGATCAGGCATTCAAAAAGCAACAACGAGAGAACATAATCGCATGTCGCATCCCATCCAAAAATCCCATGCCAACGAAAACATACAGCATTATCGAATGGTCGCTGCGCTCGCTGCAAAAGAAAAGGATCAGGGTAACCGATCCGGGCACGCTGCAAAAATTCCGGCACCCTATTTGAACCAAGATTTATCGCAAATCGCTCGAGAAATGGGCGTGCCGGTGGCAGTTGCGACCTACCGGTCGGCGCACGGCGTCAAAACTTTCGCGACTTTCGGGCTGGATATAAGGGTAAACTGGGCGTTATTTGCCGATATCTGCGAGCAATTATGCGCAGGTGGTGCGACCGTGATCCCTAACATAACGAAGCACGAGGAGTTTCAGTGGCTTCCGGAAGACCAGTCGACCGGCGACGTCCGTTTTCTGGTCGGTGTGCCTTTGCGCAACGAGCAGGGCGAAGTTGTTGGTAGTCTGGCGGTGCTGGATACGCAGTGCGCCGTTGCCAAGAAGGGTTTGGCGATCAGTAAAATGGCCGATTTAGGGAAATCACTGATTGGGCTATAACAAAGGCAAACAGATCCCAAACAACGTTGATGGGAACAATACCGCGTTCCCTTTCCTTTAAAGTCATCCGCCGCTAAGGCGGGCTTCATGAACCCCATCATTCTTGTCATGTCCGGTGGCGCAATCGGCGCAGGGCTACGCTATGGGCTTTCGCGCGCGTTACCTTTTGCTGGCGATGGCTGGCCGTGGGCAACATTTACCGCAAATGTGCTGGGCGGGCTGGCGATGGGGGTTTTAGCCGCTTGGGTATTGCGCGGCGATAATTCGGCGGAACCGCTTCGGCTGTTTGTCGGTGTCGGCGTGCTGGGCGGATTTACGACTTTTAGCGCTTTCAGCCTCGAAATGATGCAGATGATTGAGCGCGGGCAGGCCGGCTTGGCGTCGGGATATGCCGTGGCATCGGTCCTCTTGGCGCTCGGCGCATTATTCGCGGGAATGACGACAGCAAAGGCAATTTGGGCATGAGTACGCAGGACGAAAAGGGCATCCGCCAGTTCACGGTGGAGGCTGATGATGACGGCATCCGCCTCGACCGCTGGTTCAAGCGGCATTTGCCCGATGCGTCGTTCAACATCGTCTCGCGCTGGGCGCGGACGGGGCAGTTGCGCGTAGACGGCAAGCGCGCCACGCCGGGCGACCGGCTTGAGGCAGGGCAGATATTGCGCGTGCCGCCAGCAGATGTGGCCGCGGCGGCGAGCGCGCGTCCGGCACGCAAACGGCGCGAACTGACCGACGACGAGATGGAATTTGCCCTCAGCATGGTCATCCACCGCGATGACGCGGCTATCGTCCTTAACAAACCGGCCGGGCTGGCGACGCAGGGCGGAACCAAGACCGAGAACCATGTCGACGGCCTGCTCGACGCCCTAACTTTCGGGCTCGATAACCGGCCGAAGCTGGTCCACCGGCTCGATAAGGATACATCGGGCGCGTTGCTAATTGCACGAACTTCGCGCGCAGCCGGGCATTTTGCCAAGGCTTTTTCGTCGCGCACGGCGCGCAAGGTATACTGGGCCTTGGTGGTGGGCGTTCCCGACATTGCCGATGGCTTTATCGATCTGCCGATCGGCAAACAGCCAGGCAGCGGCGGCGAGAAAATGCATGTCGATGAAAAAGAGGGCCAGTCGGCGCGTACGCGCTATCGAATTGTCGAACGCGCCGGCAACACCTGCGCCTGGGTCGAGTTACAGCCCTATACTGGCCGCACGCACCAGTTGCGTGTGCATATGGCTGCTATCGGTCACCCAATCGTCGGCGACGGCAAATATGGCGGCAAGGAAGCGTTTCTGACCGGCACGATCAGCCGCAAGATGCACTTGCACGCAAGGCGCATCCGTATCGATCACCCCAAGGGCGAGCAGATCGATGTGCGCGCTGATTTGCCGCCGCACATGAAAGACAGCTTTGCCGATCTTGGCTTCGAAATCGAACTGGGAGATGCTTTGGTGCTCGATGCGCCAAAATTTGCCGAGACGCCCGAGGGCAAAAAGCGCGTTGCAGCAAACATCGCCAAATCGGCACGCAAGGAGCGCAAGGGCGAACGGCGATCGCGCGGGTCAGCGGTGGAGAAGCCTAAAGACAAGAAGCGCGCGCCTGCAAAAGTTGGCCAGATGGCAGCAGGCAAAAAGATTGCTGCGAAAAAGCCGGTCATTAAAAAGGCCCCTCCCAAAAGGAAGCCATAGTGCACCCGAATGCTGCTTTTCGCTCGGACGACCGGGATGCCATGCGCGCATTCGCAGCGGAAATCGGTTTTGGCATGCTGTTCCTGACCACGCCGGACGGTCCACGCGTGGCGCATGTGCCATTCGTGTTTCTCGATGAAGACCGAATCGCGTTTCATCTGGCACGCGGCAACGCGATCACCAAATATCTCGACGGGGCGGAGGGCTTGTTCGTCATCAATGGCCCCGACGGCTATATCAGCCCCGATTGGTACGGCATCGACGACCAGGTGCCGACGTGGAATTATGTCGCGCTCGAACTGCAAGGCATGGCGCGAAAGATGGACGAGGCGGCGCTGACCGCTCAGGCAGACGCGCTGTCCGAAACGAATGAAAAGCGGCTGACCCCAAAGCCTGTCTGGACGCGCGATAAAATGTCTGGTGGCCTTTTCGACAAGATGCTTCGCGGCATCACCGGGTTCGAAATCGAAATAACGGCATGGCGGAACACGGTGAAGCTCGGGCAGAACAAAACCGCGGACTCTCGCCTCGCTGCCGCCGCTGGGGCGGAAGCGGCCGGTAACCGGGCGATTGCACATCTGATGCGAAATCTGCCGGAATGACGAAGCTCGCCATTTTTGATTGCGACGGAACTTTGGTCGACAGCCAGGCGAATATCTGTCTAGCGATGGAACATGCCTTCGACGAGGCTGGAATGACGCCGCCGTCACGCCATGCGACGCGCCGGATCGTCGGACTTTCACTCGTTGAGGCAATGCGGGTTATGTTGCCGGGTGCGGACCGCCAAGTACATATCGAAATGGCCGAGCGATATAAGGCATCTTACCTTGTCCTACGCAACAATGGCCTCGAGCATGAACCGCTATATGACGGGATTGCAGGATTGCTGTCGTCGATGGACGAAAGCGGCTGGTTGCTGGGCGTTGCAACAGGAAAGTCGGACCGCGGGCTGGAACGGTGCCTCGATCATCATGGCATCAAAGGGCTGTTCGTGACCTTGCAGACCGCAGATCGCCACCCTTCCAAACCGCATCCGGCGATGGTGTATCAGGCGCTGGCTGACGCCGGAACTGAGGCAGCGAATGCGGTAGTCATCGGCGATACCGTCTATGACATCCATATGGGTAAGGCCGCAGGGACACGAACGATCGGGGTGAACTGGGGCTATCATCCGGTGGATGAATTGCGCGGGGCGGGCGCCGATGCCATCGCTGAAAGCATGGACGAGCTAGATGCGATTCTGGGAGATTTCAAATGACGCCTGAAGAAGAGACCAAAGCGCAATATCGGTTTGTGGCACTCAATCTTGTCCGCATCACCGGCGCAGTGATGCTGGTTATTGGCTTGGCGGTTATTGCGCGCGAGGCGTTTGGATTGCCAAAGGCAGCCGGCTATGTGCTGTTCCTCGTCGGCTTCATTGATTTTCTTGTGGTACCTGTTTTCCTCGCCAAAAGATGGAAAAGCACGTCCAATTCATGAGGCGGTTCTGGAAAGAAGTCACCTTAGAGCAAAGCACATTTGGTTATGCGGTGCGGCTCGACGGGCGTCCGGTGAAAACGCCGACACGTAATGAATTGGCGCTTCCGACCAGGCGGCTGGCCGATGCGGTCGTGGCCGAATGGGAAACGGTCGAGAAGACAATCGACCCGCTGAAAATGCCGATGACGGGATTTGCCAATGCCGCGATTGACCGGATCGCGCCCGATCGCTCGGGCTTTGCCGCGGCTATCGCGGCTTATGGCGAAACGGATCTGTTCTGTTATCGCGCTGCTGCGGATGAGCCTTTGGCCGAGCGGCAGGCGGAGATTTGGGATACCTGGCTGCAATGGGCGAGGACGCGTTATGATGTGAGCTTCGTTATTGTCGAAGGCATCATGCATCAGCCGCAGCCCGAGGCTAGCCTCGAAAAGCTGCGTAGGGCGGTGGCGGCGCGCGGGACGTTCGAGCTCGCAGCGATGGCAAAACTCGCCCATCTATCGGGTTCGCTGATTGCAACCTTGGCCGTGGTCGAACGGGCAGGGGAGGCGCAAGATATCTGGAACGCGGCCTGTCTTGACGAGCTATGGCAGGAAGAGCTGTGGGGTGCCGACCATTGGGCGCAGAAGAACCGCCAGGACCGCGAGGGCGAGTTTATCGCAGCGGTGCAGTTTTTGGAATTGCTGCGCACCTCGACATAGGTGAAAGCCTAGGTCGCTTGGGAACTATGGCGGGGCTAGACGTTGCAAATGACCATACACGCAACACCCCCGCTCCCCAAAGCTGCGTTCCTTGCCGGCTATGCCGGTTTATTGCCGCAACTCATTGCGGCAGTTTTGGTGTTTTCGGGTAGCGAATATCGCTGGACGGGGCTGGCGGCGGCTTATGGCTATGCCGCATTTATCTTCAGCTTTTTGGGTGGCATCTGGTGGGGGTTTGGCATGATTGCGCGCAAAGACGGCATCAATGCAGCGCCAATTTTCGTGCTCGCCGTCGCGCCAAGCTTGATCGCCTTTGTGAGCTATATGCCTTGGATTTGGGGATGGAGTTGGCCCGGGCCGTCGCTGGCATGGATCGGCTTTTTCCTGATGCTGTCGCCGCTCGCCGACAAATGGCTGTCCAGCCAGTGCACGTTGCCGCAAGGATGGATGAAGCTACGTTGGCATCTGTCGATCAGCCTCGGCGGGCTGACATTGTTGCTCGCAATATTGTCCGGGCCATGAGCGGTTTTGTACCCTCGCGCGATGCCGCTTTAGCCGCACTCGCCCGGTTTTTGCCGCGCGCAGGCCAGCATTATGCCGAACATCGTAACTACGATTTCGGTGTCGGCACGCGCGACAATGTTTCTATGCTCTCCCCGTATCTGCGGCACCGGTTGCTATCGGAGGAAGAGGTCGTCCAGGCGGTGGTGAAGACTCACAGCCTCAAACTGGCGGAAAAATTTGTGCAGGAGGTTTTCTGGCGAACTTATTGGAAGGGGTGGCTCGAACAACGGCCGTCGATATGGACCGAATATAGGGTTCAGGTAGAAATGCTCGACGATTTTCAATCACCTAACCTTGATGCGGCGTTGGAAGCGCGGACGGGCATCGATTGTTTCGACCACTGGATGCGTGAACTGACCGATACCGGTTATTTGCACAACCATGCGCGGATGTGGTTTGCGAGCATCTGGATATTTACGTTGCGATTGCCCTGGCAAAAGGGTGCGGCGCTATTTCTCGAACATTTGTTTGATGGCGATCCGGCGTCCAACACGTTGTCGTGGCGGTGGGTGGCCGGACTGCAGACTGTCGGTAAACATTATGTCGCGGATGCTAACAATATCCGCCGCTATACTGATGGGAGGTTTTCGTCCGAAGGTTTATGCGTTGCGCCCAAGCCATTAACTGCGGGGCCGCACCCCGATCCGCTGCCTGTGCGCGCCTTGCAACGGCTGCCGACCGGACCATGGATATTGCTGTTGACCGAGGAAGATATGGCACCCGTTCTCCCTCCTGAGATTTCAGCTGACATCGCTGCTGTCATTCTGTGCCCGTTAGCGCAAACCGGTACAGACAAAGTGAACGAATTTCGCGAAGCGGCTTTGTTGGCGTCTGCCACAGATATCATCCTCCAGTATAATGTGCCGCTTGTCGCAGCAAGCGGCTGGTCAGCGCAAGACTGGAAAGAAACGCTTGCCGATCTCGCCGGGTTACCGCTGTTTACCGCTTATCCCCCGGTCGGACCGTTACAAACTGCCTTATGCGGACTGGAGCCCGATCTCGCAGAAGCCGGTCATTCGCTCTCCTATTTTCGGCGTCAATGGGATGAACACTGTTGGCCGCATGCGCGAAAGGGATTTTTCCCCTTCAAGGAGAAGATCCCGTCATTACTATGCCAGCTTGAAATAGGCTGATTGCACGCAGTCAGGTCGCCGCCAAATCCCGCACAAACCCGATCAAACCTTTTTGCCGCCGTCGTTTCATGCGCTCGGCGGCGAGTATTTGGCGGACCTTGTCGAAGCAGCCCTGTACATCGTCGTTGATAAGGACATAGTCATAGCCGTCCCAGTGGCCGATTTCCGCCTTGGCGCGGCTCATGCGGTCGGCGATGAC
Organism: Sphingomonadales bacterium; assembly: GCA_031370535.1. Classification (GTDB taxonomy): domain Bacteria; phylum Pseudomonadota; class Alphaproteobacteria; order Sphingomonadales; family Sphingomonadaceae; genus Sphingorhabdus_B. The sequence goes on from JANMQN010000199.1 coordinate 11,457, forward strand.
CTCGTCGCTGTCTTGTGCGCGTGTGTGGAGGCGGCGTTCGAGTTCGTCGATTGAGGGCGGTAGGATGAAAACGCGGACTACATCTGGACCGGCTTCCTGATACAACTGCTGCGCGCCTTGCCAGTCGATGTCGAATAGGACGTCGCATCCGGTGGCGAGCTTTTCCTCGACCGGAGCCTTGGGTGTGCCATAACGATGCCCGAAAACATGTGCCCATTCGAGAAATTCGCCGTCGGCGGCCATTTGCTTGAAGGTCGCAACATCGGTGAAATGATAATGTTCGCCGTCGACTTCGCCCGGGCGTGGCGGGCGGGTAGTATAGGATATCGACAGCGCAATCTTGTCATCGGCCTCAAGCAACATGCGGGAGAGCGTTGATTTGCCTGCACCTGACGGCGAGGAAAGCACGAAAAGCAGTCCACGGCGTTCCAATTCATGCGGCTTGTGGTTGTCGGTATCGGCCATAGCCGCTACTGCGCGAAAGCGGGTGTTGCCGTCAAGACTTTTGGGGGAAGCAGTTTTATGGATTGGCCACTGCGTGTGAGCAAATTTAGCGCACTGATTGCGTTGCTGTTGTCATTGGCTTTCATAGCAATCCTGTTCGCGATGGATCGCCCGCCGATATGTGCCTGCGGTGATATTAAGCTGTGGCACGGCATTGTGCAAAGTTCGGAAAACAGCCAACATATCGCCGATTGGTATACGCCGAGCCATATCATCCACGGCTTTATTTTCTTCGGGATGGGGCGGTTGCTATTGAAAAAATGGCCGCTGGGGCTGGCACTTTGCGCAGCCATTTTGATCGAGGGCGCGTGGGAAATTCTCGAAAACTCGCCAATCATCATCGACCGCTATCGTGAAGTGACCATTTCTTACGGATATGCGGGCGACAGTATCATCAACAGCGTGTTCGACCTCGTCTGGATGATCCTTGGCTTCTTCCTTGCGTCGCGATTGCCGTGGAAGGTAACTTTGGCGCTCGCGTTGTTTTTTGAGGCCTTCACCGCCTATATGATCCGCGATAACCTGACGCTCAATATCCTGATGCTGGCTGCACCGATCGAGACGGTCAAGGAATGGCAGGCGGCAGGGACGGGTTATTGGCTGACGGGCAAGTAACCCGCTAGAATTTGATCTTCACGCGGGCCATAATGCTTTTGCCTGTAACGCCGCCGCCCAACTGATTGCTGTCGACTTCTGCAGCCACCCGGACATTTTCGGAAATGCTAAACTCGGCTTTGGATTCGTCTTTTTCGTAGATTTCCGCATTGGTGATTGGCCGTAGGCGCTGGCTTTCGTTATCCGATTTCTCAGCGCAAACGACGATTTCGTCAGCGCTTTGCGCTCCACATTTTTGCTCGGGCTGCTTGACCAATATGTTGATCTTTATCGGTTCGGTTGGGCGTGACGAAGATGGGCTGTTTGGTGCAGGATCTGCTACTAAAGATACCAGCCAAAACCATTCGATCATCGCGCTTGCCTTTCGTGGGGCGATGGCGCAACTTCAAATGGAGGGGTCGGAAGGTCCAGCAATTTGTTTGGGTTCGGCTTGTTTGCCAATCCTACGTTCCTTACGCTGATCGTAAATCGTCTTGGCCGCGATTGCGCCGCCAACGAGCAAAAGCCCCGGAACCGACCGCGTTGCAATGCGCGTTGCAACCAAACCAATGCCCGCGCCAAGCAATCCGTTACCGCGCTTGCGTCCTATGACCTCGCCGACAACGGCTCCTGCGATAGACCTTAGCATTTCGAAACTCCTAAACCATGTTCTCCGGTTTGACATGGGTATCGAAAGTGGCTTCGTCAACCAGTCCGGAGGATAACGCGGCTTCGCGCAAAGTGGTTCCGTCTTTGTGTGCCTGCTTGGCGATTTTGGCGGCATTGTCGTAGCCGATGACCGGCGCTAGCGCGGTTACAAGCATCAGCGAGCGGTCGAGCAGTTCGGCGATCCGCTGGCGGTTCGGTTCTAGGCCGTCGACGCAGTTTTTGGCGAAGGTTTCCATCCCGATGCTGAGCAACTCGATCGAGCGTAGCACATTGGCGCCGATCAGCGGCTTGAACACGTTAAGCTCAAGATGCCCCTGCATGCCGCCGACGGTCGTCGCCTGGTGGTTGCCGATGACTTGCGCTGCGACCATTGTTAGCATCTCGCACTGGGTCGGGTTGACCTTGCCGGGCATGATCGAGCTGCCCGGTTCGTTTTCGGGAAGCAGGAGTTCGCCGAGACCGGAGCGCGGGCCGGAACCCAGCAGGCGGATGTCGTTGGCGATTTTGGTCAGAGAGACGGCAAGCGTATTAAGGGTGCCGGACATTTGCACAAGGCCGTCGTTGCTGGCCAGCGCCTCAAACTTGTTTCTTGCAGGCTCGAATGCGATGCCGGTCGCGGAGGAGATTTCTTTGGCGATGGCCACGTCGAAGCCAACATGCGCGTTAAGGCCGGTCCCTACCGCAGTACCGCCCTGCGCGAGTTTTTGCACATTATGGGCAACGGTACCTTCAAGCCGCGCATGATTGGCGATTAATTGTGCGACATAGCCTGAAAATTCCTGCCCCAATGTGAGCGGCGTCGCATCCTGCAAATGCGTCCGTCCGATTTTCACGATGTCATTCCAAGCTGCTGATTTGGCGGCAAGGGCATCGGTCAGACGTATAAGTGCTGGCAATAAGTTGCAATTTACCGCTTGGGCCACGGCCACATGAATCGCAGTCGGGAAGCTGTCATTCGAAGACTGGCCCATGTTGACATGGTCATTGGGGTGGACGGGCGATGTGCCGCCGCGTTTTCCGGTGAGCGATTCATTGGCAATCCCCGCAATTACCTCATTAACGTTCATGTTAGACTGCGTGCCGCTGCCAGTTTGCCAGATGACGAGCGGAAATTCCTTGTCGTGCCTGCTAGCCAATATGGCATCTGCGGCGGCGGTGATGGCATCAGCGATTTCTGCCGGAAGTGCGCCCGAGGCCTTGTGAATTAAAGCTGCCGCGTGCTTTACGCGGGCAAGACCGTAGATAATCCCAATCGGCATCCGCTCGTGCGGTGGGAACGGGAAGTTTGCGATGCTCCGCTGAGTCTGCGCGCCCCAATAAGCGAAGGCCGGAACTTCGATTGGGCCAAAACTGTCGAATTCAGTGCGGGTTTCGCCGCTCACTTCTTCCGCCCGAAGTCCACGCTTACGACGTTGGAGCCGTCTTCAACCACAACCGATGGTTCGTCATTACCCGCCGCTTCATGGGGTTCGGGTCCAGTATCGCCTGCATCGACATGGAATTGGAGCGCGAAGTCAACGGCCGGGTCAACGAATGCGGTAATCGCGGAGTAAGGAATAACCAAATGTGAGGGTATCTGGCTGAACGACAAGCCAATCTCGAAATGTTGGGCCTCGACCTTCAAATCCCAATATTTATGCTGCAGCACGATGGTCATTTCGTCGGGAAAGCGCTCGTGCAGGTGCGTCGGGATCACAACACCGGGCGCCTGGGTTTTGAAAGTTATGTAAAAATGATGGTCGCCGGGCAGGCCGTTCAGCGCGACATCGCCAAGCACGCGGCCGACAACTGCGCGCAGCGCCTCTTGCACCACGTCATCATAGGGAATCAGGCTATCGGCATGCTCTTCACTCATTGCCGCTTGGTGGACTGTGAGCCACGCAAAATCAAGACGCTTGTTATTGCCAAATGCGCGAACGTGGCTATAGCGGCGGCCATGCGTACAGGGTCAATCAGCCGCAAGACGAATGAAACGTCGATTGATGTCGAGGTCAACCTCGACGGCACCGGACTCTATGAGGTTTCGACCGGCATCGGATTTCTTGATCACATGCTTGAGCAGCTATCGCGACATTCGTTGATCGACCTGAAGGTGAAGGCGGTCGGCGACCTGCATATCGACCAGCATCACACAACCGAAGACACCGGCATCGCTATTGGTGAGGCGGTGTTGCAGGCGCTTGGCGATAAGCGCGGGATTACGCGTTATGGCTCGGCTTACGCGCCGATGGACGAGACGCTGACACGTTGCGCGCTAGATATTTCGGGGCGGCCCTATTTCGTGTGGAAAGTGTCGCTTGGCATGCCGCGGTTGGGCGAGTGGGACACTGAGCTGATCGAGCACTGGTTCCACAGTTTCGCGACGAGCGCGGGTATAACGCTGCATGTCGAAAATCTTTACGGTTCGAACAATCACCACATAGTCGAAAGCTGCTACAAGGCCTTGGCCCGTGCATTGCGGCAGGCGGTCGAGATCGATCCACGCAAGGCGGACGCGATTCCGTCAACCAAGGGGACGCTCTAGGTCGTGTCACTGGCGCTGATTGATTATGGCGCGGGCAATCTGCATTCGGTGCATAATGCGTTGAAAGCGGCAGGCGCGGCGGAAGTTGTTGTTACCGCCGACCCCGATATAGTGGCGAAGGCCGACCGGATTGTATTACCAGGTGTTGGGGCGTTTGGGCATTGTTTGGAAGCGTTGTCCGCGATTGGTGGTATGCTTGAATCAATGGAGCTCCGGGTGCGTAGCGACGGCATTCCGTTTCTGGGCATTTGCGTAGGTATGCAGCTATTGGCTGACGCCGGCGTCGAGCATGGAACGACGAAAGGACTTGGATGGATAGGCGGCACGGTGCGTGCGATTACGCCCACGCCCGACATCAAAATTCCGCATATGGGTTGGAATGACGTCAAGCCGTCGACCGACGCTTCTTTGATTGAGAGCGGCGAAGCTTATTTCTTGCATGGCTATCATTTCGATGCTGCGAGCGATTCCGATGTACTGGCTACGACGGACCATGGCGGTTCATTGGTTGCAGCAGTTGGTCGTAACAATATCATCGGTGTCCAATTCCACCCTGAAAAAAGTCAGGCCTTTGGAATCAACTTTCTCAAACGCTTTCTGGAGTGGCGGCCTTGATCGTATTTCCCGCAATCGACCTGAAAGGCGGCGAAGTCGTGCGGCTGGCTGAGGGCGATATGGGTCGCGCGACCGTTTACGCAGACGATCCAGCGGCGCAGGCTTTGCTGTTTGCGGAACAGGGGGTTGAGTTTTTGCACGTCGTCGATTTGGACGGTGCGTTTGCCGGACGCCCTGAAAATGCCGAAGCCGTGGAAGGCATCATCGAGAATTTCCCGGGCTATATCCAGCTCGGCGGCGGCATCCGCAACCCGCAGACGGTCGAACGCTGGTTTGACATGGGCGTGGCGCGGCTGGTGATTGGCACCGCGGCGCTGAAAGACCCGCAGTTCGTGAAAGATATGGCGCGCGAGTTCGAGAATGGCATCGTCGTCGCGGTCGATGCGCGTGACGGGTTCGTCGCGACCGAAGGCTGGGCGGAAGTATCCGACATGCCGGTCATCGATCTGGCCCGCCGGTTCGAGGATGCGGGTGTTGCCTCAATCCTCTTCACCGATGTCGGCCGCGACGGGATGCTGACCGGATGCAATATCGACGCGACGGTCGATTTGGCGCGTCGGGTGAATATTCCGGTAATCGCCAGCGGAGGGGTGAAGGGCATTGACGATATCCGGATGCTGGCGTTGCACGCGAAGGACGGCATTGAGGGGGTGATCACCGGACGTGCGATTTACGACGGGCGGTTGGATCTGGCGACGGCGATTGCGATGGCCAACCGCGCGTGACGGTCCGCATCCGCGTCATCCCCTGCCTCGACGTCTCCAATGGCCGCGTGGTCAAGGGCGTCAATTTCGTCGACTTGCGCGATGCGGGGGATCCGGTCGAGCAGGCGCAGGCCTATGACGCAGCGGGGGCGGATGAGCTTTGTTTTCTCGACATCGGTGCGTCGCACGAAGGACGCGGGACGATCATCGATGTGGTGCGGCGCACGGCGGAGGTGTGCTTCATGCCGTTGACCGTCGGCGGCGGGGTGCGCAGTGCCGAGGATGCTCGGTCGTTGTTGCTGGCAGGGGCAGACAAGGTCGCGGTCAACAGCGCGGCGGTCGCTCGGCCCGAGGTTGTGGCGGATATTGCCGAGCGTTTTGGCAGCCAGTGTGTTGTCGCGTCGGTCGATGCGCGGCGCTCCGGCGACCGTTGGGAGATATTCACCCATGGCGGGCGAAATCCAACGGGCATCGACGCGCTCGAACATGCGGTCAAACTAGCCGAACTCGGGGCGGGCGAGTTGCTCGTCACCAGCATGGACCGTGACGGCACGCGAGACGGTTATGACCTAGCGCTCACCCGCACAATTGCCGATGCGGTCAACGTGCCCGTGGTGGCAAGTGGCGGCGTAGGTAATCTGGACCATCTGGTCGAGGGCGTCCTCGAAGGCCATGCCAGCGCAGTACTTGCCGCATCGATCTTCCATTTCGGCTATCACAGCATCGCCGAAGCACACGCTGCTTTGCGCGCAGCGGGACTACCTGCGCGCAGCTGATTACCAGCGGATAAGGCGTGGTACGACCAACCGCCCAATCACCGCACAACCGCCCACTGCCAGCGTATACCACAGCCCGATATAGACGACATTGTTGAACGGGCAGTGGAGGTTATAGGCAAATGCGCCCAAACCGCCTGCTGCAATGCCGGTCAGCCAGCCTGCGCGGGCAAGTGAACTCGGCGCACCGCGGCGCAACGCGAGGACCATTGGAACTGCGGTCGCGAGGCCGCCAATTGCGCTATACATCATGCACCGCATTCCCGATTGCATGGCGGACATCGCAGGCCCGATATCGCCAGTCGTCGCAACGATCAGCGCGGACAAGGGGAACACGACTGCTGCTGCCAGCGCGATTTGCCAGCCATTGTTGCTCTTGCCGACCGAAGGGCTCGCCATCGAGGTTACCGCATGAGCCGTCGCGCCGCCGAGCACCAGCAATATACCTGCGCGTATCAGGAACATCTCGTCGGGCCGCCCCGCCATGACGTCGGCGCGCATACCCTGTGCCCAGACGATGACCGCGATCATCATTACGGTAAACGCTGCCGCAATCAACAACGGGCGGCGCGGAGTCAGTACGGTCACCGGTTCCAGATCATCGACCAATGCGGCGATATCGAATTTGTTCGTCATGTCATTCACTCTCTATAAGCGCGACCAAGCGTTTGAGGCCGCGATGTATATTCACTTTGACCAATGGTTCGGACTGGCCGCATTTGGCGCAAGCCTCCGTGATACTCAGGCCATCGATTTTGACCAGCCGGATCGCGACCGCCTGACCCTCGGGCAACTGGCGGAGCAGCCGGTCGATGCTGATCTTGGCGCCGACGACATCTTCATGGCTGCCCTCGCTACCTTGGTCGTGCAATTCATCGGCAGCATGGCGGTAAGTCTGTCGTAGTCGGTCGACCCAGCGATAGCGTGCGATGGCGGCGAGCCACGGCAGGAAGGGCCGGGCAGGGTCGTAACTCGCGCGTTTGCGGTGGAGCGAGATCAACGTGTCCTGGACCAGATCATCGACCGCATCGGGCGAAATCTTCAGCGTAAAAAACCGGGTCAGCCAGCGGCCGGTCTGTTCCAGCAAAATCGCATAAGCCTGCTTATCGCCGCCTTGGGAGCGGGTCATCAGGTCGCGCAGCGTTTCCTCACGCGCGATCATCGGCGGGCGGTATGCAGGGTAAAAGGAAGCGGCGCGATAATCATATCTCTCGTTTGTTCGTGAATTGCGCACGGGTGGTTACATTTTGCCAAAAATTCTCCTTCGCTGTCCTTGACCCGTCACAAAAACTCCCTATCTGGGCTCCGTTAGCACTCACCTTAAATGAGTGCCAACGTACATTCATTGCCGTCCTCCGCTTTCATGCGGGAGAGGCGGGATGGCGAAACTATAAAAGGAAGGCATCAAACATGGCATTTCGTCCGTTGCATGACCGCGTACTCGTTCGCCGGGTAGAGGCAGAAGCAAAAACCGCTGGAGGGATCATCATCCCCGATACAGCTCAAGAAAAACCGCAGGAAGGCGAAGTCGTCTCCGTTGGCTCCGGTTCGCGCGCCGACGACGGCACCGTGACCCCGCTTGACGTCAAGGCTGGCGACAAGATCCTGTTCGGCAAATGGTCGGGCACCGAAGTCAAGATCGACGGTGAAGACCTATTGATCATGA
>JANMQN010000198.1:0-5183 GCA_031370535.1 Sphingomonadales bacterium
TGCCATACTCATTCTCTACTTGACTATATGGTCATTTGCAATCTATTTGACCAAATAGTCAAAAACGAATCGTGAGAGGGATGGCCATGCCGACCATCAAGATTGAAGATATTGCGCATGTGCGTTTTGCTGCGCCCGACCTTGGCGCGATGCGATCCTTCCTTGAGGACTTCGGGATGACCGTATTTGAAGAAGCCGGGCGGCTCTATGGCAAGGGCAGCGATGGCCGTCCGTTCGTCCATGTGACACAACCCGGCGAAGCGAACTTTCTTGCGCTTGGCCTTCGCGCCGAAACCGTCGCCGATCTGGAGAAACTGGCTGCTGCTGAAGGCGTTCCGGTCGAGGAACTGGGGGAACCCGGTGACGGTTCGATTGTCCGGCTGACCGATCCCGACGGCTATGGCGTCGAAGTCGTTGCCGGACAGACAAAGGCGGCGTCGGCGTTTCCCTTTGCTGATCTGCCATGCAACACGGCCGCTGCCAAATCCCGGTTCCGTTCTTCGCTGCGGCTTGATCCCGCGCCCGCGCATGTCCGCCGCATTGGTCATGCCGTGCTCAAGGTCCGCGATTTTCGCGCGTCGGAAAAATGGTACAAGGATCGTTTCGGTTTCCTGACATCGGATGAGGTTGAGGCGGCAAAAGACGTCCCACTGGGTGCGTTCATGCGTTGCGACCGTGGCGACAAGCCTGCCGATCACCACACAATCTTCCTTGCGCAACTGCCCGGCGAGATCGGCCTGCTCCATGCCGCATTTGAGGTCGCCAATCTGGATGATTTAATGCTGGGGCATCAGCACCTCAAAACCAAGAAGCGAGAGCAGGCTTGGGGCGTCGGCCGCCACATCTTGGGCAGCCAGATATTCGATTACTGGAAAGACCCGTTCGGCAATGAGCTTGAGCATTGGACAGATGGTGATCTCTTCACCGCCGCCGATCCCCCGCAGAAGATGCCGATGAACGCGCTGCTGGCGGTGCAATGGGGCGCTCCCCATCCGATGTTCGCGGGCAAGATGCCGCCACCGCCGAGCCTTGTCTCTATTTTGTTTGCCTTCCAGCTTCGCATCAAAAGGCTGTTCAGCCGCCGACCCAAAGGAACCCTCGAATGAAACTCGCAACCTACACCGCAGATGGTCAGACCCGCACCGGCATCGTTGTTGGCGATGCAATAATCGACACCGGCGTCGATGGAACGATGATAAACCTGATCCGTGAGTGGGACGCGCTAAAACCCCTGCTGGAAGCCAAGGCCGCAGCAGGGGGTGGGGTGCCTCTCTTATCAGTGAAACTCGAAGCCCCCGTGCAGCGCCCAGGCAAAATCTGGGCCATCGGCCTCAATTATGCCGACCATATCGAGGAATCGAAGATGGAAACGCCGGAGCGGCAGGTTTGGTTCACCAAGGCGCTGACCAGCGTCAACGCCCCATTTGACGAAATCGAAATCGCTAGGGGAACAATGACCAATGACTATGAGGTCGAGCTGGTCGCTATCATTGGCAAAGGCGGGAAGCATGTGTGCGTCGCTGACGCACCATCAGTGATCTTCGGCTATTGTGTCGGCAATGATGTCACCGAGCGGATGTGGCAGCATGGCAGTCCGCAATGGTCGCTGGGCAAGAGCTTTGACACGCACGCGCCAATGGGGCCTTGGATCGTCACGGCTGATGAAGTCGGCGATCCGCACACACTTGGCCTGCGCTGCTTCGTCAATGGCGAAAAAAGGCAGGATTCAAATACGAAGCATCTCGTCTTCGACATCTGGAGCCAAGTCGAACATCTCTCGACCGGTATGACGCTCGAACCCGGCGACTGCCTCTTCACCGGCACCCCCGGCGGAATTGGCGCAGCGATGGACCCGCGCCAGTTCCTGCAAGCAGGCGATGTGGTGCGGTGCGAGATCGATGGGCTGGGCCATATCGAAGGTGCCATGGTCGCGGAGGGCTGAGCCGATGGCGTTTGATTGCGACATCCTCATCGTCGGCGGCGGGCCGACCGGCATCATGCTGGCGCTGATTGCGGCACAGAATGGTGCGTCGGTGATTGTCTGCGAAAAGGAAACCGAAATCTATCCGCTGCCTCGCGCAGCGCATGTTGACCATGAAGTGATGCGGATTTTCCAGTCGGTAGGTGTCGCTGATGCGATTGCAGTGACCAGCAGGACGACGACGCATTATGACTTTCTGACTGCGGACGGACAAATTCTGCTGCGCTTTGACGGATCTGACCGGATCGGGCCGGGCGGTTGGCCGGGGGCCAATATGATCCACCAGCCGTCTGTTGAACGGGCATTGCGAAACAGGCTGGCAGGTGAGCGAGATGCTGATCTGCGCTCGGACTGGACGTTCATCGGTTTTGAGGCAGATACCGATGGTGTCATCGCGAGCTTCACTGCGCCCAAGGGCGAAACCCAACTCCGCGCGAAATATCTGGTCGGTGCAGATGGCACGAAAAGCGCCGTGCGCACCGCCGCTGGCATCGCGCTCGACGATTTGCAGTTCGACGAACCCTGGCTCGTCATTGACACTATCGTTCATGACTATGGGCGTTTGCCTAAGGTCAATCTCCAGATTTGTGATCCGGCGCGCCCGACCACATGTGTGGTGATGGGTGAGGGACGGCACCGCTGGGAATTCATGATGCTCCCCGGCGAAACGGCTGAGCAGGTGTGTGATGATGATTTTGTCGCGGCGTTGCTGAAGCCATGGGATGTCGAAGGTGCTGTGACGCTCGAGCGCAAGGCTGTCTACCGCTTCAACGCGCGCGTCGCCGTCGAATGGCGCAAGCGCCGCGTGCTGCTGGCCGGAGATGCTGCGCACCAGACTCCGCCATTTGCTGGGCAGGGCATGTGCGCTGGTATCCGTGATGCGGCCAATCTCGGCTGGAAACTCGGTTTGGCTGCGCGAGGGCTAGCTGCGGATGCGATTCTGGACAGTTATCAGACCGAGCGCGAACCACATGTGCGCGCGACCATTGCGCTTGCCATTATGATGGGCAAGACCGTGTGCATTACTGACCCCGCCGCAGCCGAGGTGCGTAACCAGCAGATGCTGGCCGCACGTGCCGCCGGACAATCGCCCGACGGTAATGTCGCTTTTCCACCGCCGTCTGATGGACTCATCCTGAAGGGCAGCGCAGGCGCAGGTGCCTATTTCCCGCAGTTTGTCGCCGAAAACGGCGCGCGGATTGATGATGCGCTCGGGGGAGAAGCGTGGCTTGTCAGCGCCTCGCCGGTTGCGTCGGGCGCGCAGCGAACGTCGGCATTTGTGCTCGATGACATCAGACTCGCACCCTGGCGACCCGCGCTCGGAAAATGGTTGTCCGCAAACGGTGCGGACGCAGTTTTGGTGAGGCCGGATCGGCATGTTTTTGGTACTGGAGATGCGGTCCCATTGTTGGAGACATGGAATGTCGCACTCAGGGCAGACGCCAGTGATCTGGATCCGTGGAGAGAACGACCGTGACGATCCGGACAGTCTGGTAATAAGTCGGCGACTGAGTTTAGCGGTCGTTGGTTCATCCACTGCTGTAATGACACCTTCGCGCCTAAATGCAGTCATTATAAGCGCCGGCTGGCTCCCCATAAGCGGACATTGCATCAGCCATATTGATATGCGCGTTTTGTTGGACAGCCCGGACAGTCTTCTATTGCGGACTCTGTTGTAGCGGGCAGACATTTGTTCATGCCTGCCCAGCGGCAGTCTCGATTTCGATTATGGCGGTTATGGCCGCTTTGTCGGGAAATAAACGCAACGCTGATCCCAAAGTTGTGAACCGTATTTTGGACGCGTTATGTGTCACCGAATGTTTAAGCTTATGGTGTCGCGTTCGATAGCAAGGGATCTTGGACGAATTCTTCAACAAGGTGATCCAGCAGCGCTCTGGTTTTGGCGGAGACAAAGCGGCCCGATGGCAAGACCGCGTGAATTGGCATGGAAACGAGTTCAAAATCTGGCAATACAACTTCCAGAGCACCGGTGGCTAATTCCTGCTCAAACAGCCAACGGGCATTTGCGGCTATTCCTATTCCCGCCAATGCTGCTGCGCGAAGTCCATGGGGGCTATCTGTTCGAAAGTTTCCCGAAACCATTGCCACTTCGCCGCCAACGAACTGCCAGCGGTTTCCGGTGCTCAACAGCGAATAAGAAATGCAGTTATGCTGCCTTAGGCCGGCTGGTGTGGCGGGGCGGCCAATTCGGTCGAGATAATCAGGCGACGCCACGATAACGCGGCGTGCCAAACCAATTTTTCGCGCCGTCAGCCTGCTATCGCCCAATTGTCCTACTCTGACCGCCAGATCGAGATTGTCCGATACAAGGTTAAGCGCATGATCCGATAATTGCAGGTCGATTTCCATTTTCGGATACATTTCCAGAAAGCGGCTAATCATCCTGACAAGGCGACTTTCGGCAAGGCTCAGCGGACAGGTCAGGCGAACCGTGCCTTGGATATTAGCCACCAGTCCCACTAACGACTCAGCCTCGTCAATGGCCGCAAGCGCACGCAACGCGCCTTCCAAAAAAAGCATGCCATCTGCGGTCAGTGCAATCGAGCGGGTGGTTCGACGAAAAAGTTGGGTGCCCAAATGATGCTCAAGCGAGAGTATTTGCTTCGAAATCGTCGATTGTGTCACGCCGACCTGGCTGGCTGCAGCTGAAAAGCTCCCTGCACTCGCGACGGCGACAAAGCTACGCATCCAGATCGAAATTTCATTCACCGTGCGTCACACCATCGATGGACTGCACCAAAACGGTCATCTTTCTGCATTATCGATATTTCTAGACATTATGGCATATAATGCACAAGACTTTTATTCCTATTGCGACTTAATGTAAGTCCATACGACCGGATTGACTGTTTTACATTTGCGCCTATCGTCACAATCGATTGTGGAGACCGTATGATGGAAATGCAGCAGGTCCGCTATTTCATATCCGTTGCCAAAACTCTCAATTTTACCCGCGCCGCAGAGGAATGCTGTGTAACTCAGCCTGCGCTCACACGCGCTATCAAGCTGCTTGAATTTGAGCTGGGCGGTGACCTGATCCGGCGCGAGGGGCGGCATACGCATTTGACCGAACTCGGTAACAAGATGCTGCCGATGCTTCGCCAATGCCATGAAGCTGCGCTCGCCGCCAAGTCGCTCGCAAAGGCGGTGGCTCAGGGTGAAGTCTCGACGCTCTCGATTG
>JANMQN010000030.1:0-47085 GCA_031370535.1 Sphingomonadales bacterium
CACCAATACCCTGAATGGCATGTGGGCCAGGTTGTCCTCCGCTGATCACAGGAGAAAGTGTAGGTTCCACTGCATAGACCTTTAAATTTGGCCAGGCTTTTTTGAGCACCTCCGCGCAGCCAGTAATGTGGCCACCGGTTCCGACGCCGGTTATCATTGCGTCGATCGGGTTATCCGCAAAGTCGGCCAATATTTCTTGCGCGGTCGTGCGCACGTGAACTTCGATATTGGCAGGGTTTTCGAACTGCTGCGGCATCCACGAATTAGGGGTTTGCGAAACCAGCTCAAGTGCTCGTTCGATTGCCCCTTTCATTCCCTTTTCACGCGGGGTTAGGTCGAAACTCGCACCATAAGCCAGCATCAATCGGCGACGCTCCAGCGACATCGACTCAGGCATCACGAGGATAAGCTTGTAACCCTTGACTGCGGCGACCATTGCAAGGCCGACACCAGTATTACCCGATGTTGGCTCTATAATTGTACCGCCGGGTTTCAGGCTGCCGTCCTTTTCCGCCGCCTCGATCATGGCCAGACCGATACGGTCCTTGATCGAGCCGCCGGGGTTGGATCGTTCCGACTTTACCCAGACCTCGGCATTGGGAAACATCCGGCCCAGGCGGATGTGAGGGCTGTTGCCGATGGTTTCGAGGATCGATTGTGCTTTCATGGACTTTTTCCTCTATATTGCGGTTCAAATGTCCGCGCGTTTTTTAGCTCTGGGAACAGACGCACCCATATTCCAGTAATCATTATGGCACCCGCGCCGCCAAATACAACTGCGCCGACCGGGCCAAGCAATGCAGCGGCCAATCCCGATTGTAATTCACCTAGTTCGTTCGACGCAGAGATAGCGAGGCCAGAAACCGAGCTCACCCGTCCGCGCATTGCGTCGGGTGTGTGAAGTTGAACCAGAGAACTTCGCACATAGACCGAGAGCATATCTGACGCGCCTAGTAGGATGAGCATGAGCAATGCAACGGTCATTCCCGCGCCCATATTCAGAAAGCTAATTCGCTCATTTCCAAATATATGAATCCCGATTTCGTGGCTTAAGCCGAAGCCGATTGTAGCAAGACCAAATGCTACAACAGCCCAAAGCATCTTCGCCCCGACATTATGGCGAAGCGGTCGGAACGTGAGTAGAAGCGCAACCAACGACGCGCCGACGGCTGGTGCTGCACGTAATTGTCCAAGGCCGTCAGGACCAACCTGCAAGATGTCCCTGGCATAAACCGGCAACAGAGCGGTAGCGCCGCCGAGAAGCACCGCGAACAGATCAAGGGTAATTGCTCCCAAAAGAAAGCGCTCCGACCAAGTATAGCGCACGCCATCGATCATTTGTTTGATGGGGTGGATCTTTTTTTCCATTGGCGGCGGAAAGACCGGGCGAACAAAGCTGAGGCTGATCGACGCCAGCAACAGCAGGATAGACGAGGTCCAGTAAGGCAAGGACGGGTTTGCTGCAAAGAGCAATCCGCCTGCCGCCGGGCCAATCACCGAACCTATCTGCCAGGCAATGGAGCTTAAAGCGATTGCACGAGGTAATGACGCTGGCGGTACGATATTGGGGGCAATGGCGGACATAGACGGCCCGACAAAAACCCGAGCGACACCGTGCAATGCGGCAAGCACAAATAGCGTCGGTAAAGTCAGTGCGTCTGTATAGGTAAACCAGCCCAAGGTGAGCGCAACAAGCATATCGATGCAATTCGCGAGGCGCGCGACCGTGCGTCGTTCCCAGCGATCCGCCGCCCAACCGGCAACCGGTGTCAAAAGTGCCAAAGGAACAAACTGAAACAGCCCAAGCAATCCAAGCTGAAGCGAGGCCTCGCGGATCGACATGCCATAATCGCTGCGCGCGATATCATATGCCTGGTAACCGATCACGACGACCATACCCATGGTCGCCAGCACCGCCATGAATCGCGACAGCCAATAAAATCGGAAGTCGGGTATCGATAACGGATGAATTTCGGTTTGCGTCGCAGACATCTTGTTCCCGCCTAACTGCATGTGACCGCAGGAGCAATCCAAGCTTTTCACTTCGCTTCAAAAGCTCATCTATGCTGCTGGTCGAAAAAGGGCTGGTGTCTGCTGCTGACGCGTGCATCATCGCCAACTATGTTAGGCAGGGAGTCTAAAAATGAAAATCAAGCATCTCATGATCGCTGTATCGGCCGCGGCAATTGCAATCACCGGTGGATGTAAAAAGACCGATGAAGCTTCCAATGCCGCTGTCACCGCCAATGATAGAAGCGACTGGGTCGGGTTCATGGACTCTTTCCTTGAGGGCTATTTCAAGGTCAATCCCACCTTCGCAGTCTATCAGGGCAAGCATGAGTTCGATGGCCAGTTACCCGACTGGAGTGCCGAAGGTATAAAGTCAGCCATCGATTATCGCAAAAAAGCGATTGCCGATGCGAAAGCAATCGATTCCGCGAAGCTTGATGACAAGCAAAAGTTCGAACGCGATTATCTGGTGCATGTGATGGAAGGCGAGCTATTCTTTCTTGAAGACACCGATAATCTTTATCGCGATCCGGCTGCTTATGTAGGGGCGCTTGACCCCAACGTTTTTATCGCGCGGCCTTATGCTGACCCGACGACGCGGATGAAGGCATTCATTACTTATGCGACCAATGTTCCCAAGGCGGCTCAACAAATCAAAGCAAATTTAAAGCTGCCGCTCCCGGCAACTTTTGTGAAATTCGGTCAGGCTGGGTTTGGCGGCTTCGGCGATTATTACACTGGTGACGCCAAGAAAGCCTTTGCCGAGGTGAAGGACGAGGCATTGCAAAAGCAATTTGATGAGGCTGCAGCAAAGGCTTCGGCAACGATGAGGGATTTGGCGAACTATATAGGGTCGAAACCGGGAACCGCCGATGGATATGCGCTAGGTGCCGACAAGTTTGCCAAGATGGTGCTGAAAACCGAGGGCGTGAATGTTTCTCTCGACGAATTGGAGGCAATCGGACGTCGCGACTTGAAGGCTAATCAGGATGCGCTGAAAACTGCCTGTGCGACCTATGATCCGGGTGCTACAATGCAGGACTGCATGAACAAGATGGGCGCGAACAAGGCGGCTGACGGTCCTGTTGCTGAAGCGCGCCGCCAGTTGCCGCCGCTCAAACAATTCCTGATAGACAAGGACATTGTCTCAATACCCGGAACCGAAGAAGCACAGGTTGAGGAATCGCCGCCCTATAACCGCCAAAACAGCGCGTATATCGACATTCCGGGTCCTTATGAAAAAGGCCTACCTTCGGTCTATTATATCTCACCGCCCGATCCGACATGGGACAAAGCGACGCAGGACGGATTCGTTCCAGGCAAATATGACCTGCTTGGAACCAGCGTGCACGAGGTGTGGCCGGGGCATTTCCTCAATTTCCTCCATGCCAACCGTGCGCAATCGATTTTTGGCAAGCTATTCGTCGGCTACGCCTTTGCCGAAGGTTGGGCGCATTATACCGAGGAAATGATGATGGACGCTGGCCTTGGCGACACCGTGGGTAAGGATGCAGCCGAGATGAAGGTCGGGCAGCTATCCAACGCGCTGCTCCGTAATTGCCGGTATCTCTCTGCAATTGGGCTGCATGCGCGCGGGATGACGGTGGCGCAGTCCGAAGAATTGTTCAAAACCGAATGCTATCAGGATGCCGGCAATTCAAAGCAGCAGGCGGCTCGCGGAACCTATGATCCGGGCTATCTCAATTATACCATGGGCAAGCTGATGATCCGCAAGCTGCGGGATGACTGGACGAAGGGCGACCGGACTAAGTGGAAGGCATTTCATGACGAATTTCTGTCTTATGGTGGTCCGCCGATTCCGATGGTGCGAAAGGCGATGATGAAGGAAGCAGAAGCGAAGGCGGTGTTTTAACCTGCGTCTTCGGGCACACCCTGATAGTCGTTGATCGTTTCGAAAATGGCGGTCAGCGCGGCGCGTTCTTCGGCGGAAATTTCGGGTCGCCAGATTTCAAATAGCAACACGACTCGGGTGCCGTCACTCCGGTTCCACGCTTCATGTTCAAAGCTATCGTCGAAGATCAGCGCTTTGCCTTCGCGCCATTCGCGAACCTCGTTACCTACACGCAACGCGCAGTCGCCCGAAACTATCAGCGGTATGTGGCAGATCAGGCGGGTGTTCAACAGGCCGTGATGCGGCTGTATATGTGTGCCGGGCTTGAGCAGCGACCACAAAGCGATCGGTGAGCGTTGGTCGATGGTCGGCATCGGCGCGCGGGCAAGTGCGGCCATCGTCGCGGGGCAGCGCGCGGCATTTTCCACCACCTTCTCGCCGTTGCGCCAGAAATAAAACGCTCCCCAGCTTGGGTTGCCTAGCAGCGGATTAGCGGCGCGCGGGCGGTCAGCTGACGCCTCGACATAAGGTGCAAAATCCTTGCCGTCGGCCAACACTGCGCTCAGTTCGTCGCGCATCGCGGGGACGGTAGCTTCTGCCTCGGCGAGCCAGTCGAACTCATCCCGCTCGTAAAACTGGCGCTGCGGCAGACCGGGGAAGTAGAAGCTCGATGGTTCCTGCAGATAGAGCTGCTTCTTGCCGAGCAGCAGATCTATGGCGGTGCCGACGCGGCCTTCGGTCGTCAGGCCGCTCTTTCCCAACTGCTCGAACAAATGACTTTCGAAACGCTTTTGGGTTTGCGCAATAAATTCCTGCGCACGGGTGAGCATCGGGTGCAGCGCCGGCGGCAGATCGGACATCGTCGCAGCTTGGTTCAGTGCAGCTTGGAAGAAGGAATTGGCCGCGCGGTCGTCGCCGCTTCGCGCCTTCAGTTCGCCGGTCAGGATTAAAGCGGGCAGGTGACGTGGCTCGACCTGTAGCTGCTTTTGCAGCGCCTCCTCCTCGCCTTTCGCATCACCGTCGATATTGTATGCTTGGGCTAACAGAACCCAAGGCATTTGATCGGGCGGTAGTTCGCCCAGTAACCGTTTGGCTTTCGCCCCGTCGCGTCGTTGCAAAGCGGCTCGGGCTTCGGCGATAATGTTTGTCGGGTCCATCGCCGAAGCCTTGCCATTTTATCCCGGCTTTGCCTAGTCGGCGGCGGGCTGATCATTTAGCGGCGTGTTGCGGTTCCACCATTTGCGTAATCCCCGTACGGCGTTCGAACGCAGCGCGAGGATGATCAGAGACAGAAGCAACGCCCAAGGCGCCAGCGCGCCTGCGACCATCAATACAAAGCTGATCATTGTCGCAAAGCTGTTGGCTGACACATCAAAGGCGCTGGCAAAAGGATTGTCCTTGCCAAAGCCGGGTACGCCGCCGTCGCTGGTGTAGGTGAACTGCACCGGTGTCATTGCCAGCTTGATCTCACCCTTGCCCCGGCCGTCGGCCTCATTGTCGAGTTCTCGGCGGATTTCTTCGACACGGTCTTGCAGGCTGGCGCGTTCCTTGGCAAGCAACCTTGATTTTAGCCTCAGTTCGAGCCGTTCGAGTTGCGCCTGCAATAACGCGCTGCGTCCTTGCGAGTCTGCTATCTGTCCGCCGACATTGGTGCCTGTGACATTACCATCGGTCAGCACGCCTTCTGCTTTCTCAACGCTGGCAACCGCGTCGCGGCCGAATTTGCGTGCAATCGAGGGGTCCAACTTGAATGCCAGCATCGCCTCGACGTCGTTGTCTTTGGCCTGGGCATAACGATAATCGACAATTTGGCAGCGGGCCGAACCCAGCACTTCGCAAGCCTCTGCATGTTCCTCCTGCACAGTGCCGATTTTGGCATCGGGCAGTTTGAAGGTGTAGCGATATTCGAAGGCGAGGTTGGGGGCGACGCTGACGGGGATACCAGGCGCCTTCATTGTCGAGGCGTCGGCGGCTTCTTCGGGCAGTTCCATCTGCACGACGTCGCTCGAAACGTTCTCGGCCGTTGCTGCTTCGTTGGCGTCTCCGCCTCCGCCAGAGCAGGCGGCGAGGAGCAGGGTAGGGACTAATATGAGATACGCGCTATGTCTTTTCATGACATTCTCTCCATGACAGCGACTCGAGGCCGCCATGTGATGTCGTATCATAACTAAATTGGTAGACAATATCTCATCGCACACAGGGCACGTTTCGTCGTGCCCTGTGTATTGATTGTTAAAAAGTTCCCATCGGCAGGACCGGATCGATCAACCGTTCTTCGGCCTCGTGGATTGTAACGTCCTGCCCGTTCAGGAATGCCATGAGGTCGCCAATTAACCGGTCGCGGTCGGTCTCAAAAAGACCGTGCGGCGAGCCTTCATATTCGACAAGCTGCACATCGTCGATCAGTGACGCCGCCATACGCGCGGTCGCGTCGATCGGCACGGTCTTGTCCGCGGTCCCGTGGATGATCAAAGTCGGCACCGTGAAAGACGGCAAGTCTGGCCGGAAATCGGTTGATGAAAACGCTTCCGCTGCCTTCAGCGTGGGCCGCAACCCCGCCTGCATCGTTAAGCCCCAAGCCCAATCGAGAACCGCGTCACTTACCGGTTTACTGAACCAGCCAACGCCGAAAAAGTCATCGAGGAACGTCTTCATAAACGCTGGCCGATCGCCCAGCATGCCTTGAGTCATCAGGTCGAACGTTGCCTGCGGTACGCCTTCGGGATTAGTGTCCGTCTGCAGCATATACGGAACCACCGAGGCGACCAATGCCGCGCGCACCACGCCCTTGCCATTGTGCCGCGACATATACCGCGCCACTTCGCCGCCGCCCATCGAGAAGCCTACCAAAGTAACATTCTCGGTCGCGCCCGTTTTTTCCATGACATCGGCCAGATCGTCGGCAAAGCTGTCATAATCATAGCCGCCCCATGACTGCTCCGACCGGCCAAAGCCGCGCCGGTCATAGGCAATGACGCGATGCCCGGCATTGGCGAGCGCATCGGCCACCGGGTCCCAGCTATCGGAAGACAGCGGCCATCCGTGGATGAGGATAACAGGATTGCCGACACCCCAATCTTTCACATAAAGCCAAGTGCCGTCGCGGGTTTCGATCATCGCCATTTTGCAATCTCCAGTGGTCGGAATAGTGCAAGGTTAACCCGTGAGTTGAGTGGACGTTCCCTGCTTGAGGATATGTATGACAGCAGATATCGCTTTGCCGCATCCCCCCGTTGTGACAGCATCGACGATATGGAAAAAACTGATGCCGAATTGATGGAGGCCAGCCTGATCGCAGTGGCCGACGCGGAGGTGGAGCTTCGTTTTGCGCTGTTTGAGAGGTTCTTCGCAGCGTGGCCAGAACGGCGGGCGAGTTTCCTGAATATCGACGCGGCATCGCGGCGGATGACCGACGAGACGCTGGAAATGATGATGGGTCTGGCTAACGGCGAGGACAATTGGGTCTGGCCACTGGTCGCGGAACTCGCCTTCACGCATCGCAGTTTTGGTCAGCTGCCATGGGTAGAATATGAAAGCTGGATTGCGTTGACGATTGATGTGGTGCGCGATCTTTCGGGTGCGGTATGGAATGCGGACACGGAAGCCGCATGGCAGCGGCAGGGTGAGCGGCTGAAATCACTGATATTGGAGGCGCGGGAAGGTTGGGATCGCGCAATGCCGGGTCATGTGCTTCAGCATCTTCCCGACGCTCGCTAATTTTGTCGCATTGCTTCCTGACCGCATTGCGATAGGCTGACCCCATAAAAAAGGGGAGGTATCATGGCGGGGCAGGAAATGAAGGCGAAGCCGAAATATTGGCTCGCGATTACGGGTTTGATTATCCTGCTGGCAGGCGCGTTTTTGGCGCACTCGATCCGGACATCCGATGGTATCACCGTGCGGGATATCCGTTTCGCCGGCGCCAAGGGCGCCCAGATGAGTGCGTTGCTCTACATACCCAAAAACGCGACGCCGGCAACCAAGGCGCCCGGCATCCTCGCTGTTCACGGCTATATCAATTCGCGCGAAACGCAGGACGGCTTTGCCATTGAATTTGCGCGGCGCGGTTATGTAGTGCTGTCGATCGACCAGCGCGGCCATGGTTATAGCGACGGCCCGGCCTTTGCTGACGGGTTTGGTGGGCCCGACGCGCTTGCATATTTGCGGTCGCTACCGTTTGTCGATACCGCGCAGATCGGGCTTGAGGGGCATAGCATGGGCGGCTGGACCGTGCTTGCTGCGGCCGCGGCGATGCCCGATGCCTATACGTCGATTGTGCTTGAAGGATCCTCGACGGGCGCGCCATTTGCCAAGGACGGGTCGCCGACATGGCCGCGCAATCTGGCGCTAGTTTTCAGCAAATATGACGAGTTCTCGAAAATCATGTGGGGCGTCGACCGCGCGATGGATGTAAACGACAGCGCGAAACTGCAAGGCGTTTTCGGCACCAAAGCGCCAGTGATTGGGGGCAAATTATACGGCCAGATCGCCGACGGCACCGCGCGCGTTCTGTATCAGCCCGCGACGACGCACCCCGGCGATCATATCTCTCCCGCCGCCATCGGCCACGCCACCGACTGGTTCGCGCAGACATTGAAAGGCGGAACGCCGAAGCCCGCAAGGGACCAGATGTGGCACTGGAAGGAACTTGGCACCGGCATCGGCCTGATCGGGTTCGTGATGATCCTGCTTGGCGTGTTTGACGCATTGGTCCGCCTGCCGTATTTTGCGATATTGCAGGCCGAAGCCATGCCAGCGTTCGAAACGCGCGATCGCAAATATTGGCGCGGCTTTGGGCTCAACAGCATATTGCCCGCGTTGCTGTTCTTTCCGACTTTCATCTTCGCCTATCTGCTGCTGACGCCGTCGATGGTTCTGCCGCAGGCGGTGACGACGCAGATTACTTTATGGGCGCTGACTGGGGCAGGGGTAAGCCTGCTCATCGCGCGGCACAAAGGGGGCGCTGCGACGGCACCACAGTCCGATTGGCTGTGCGCGATTTTGGTCGCCATATTGACGGTGGCGATTGCTTATGCCGCTTTGTTGCTAGTCGACTGCCTGTTCCACACCGACATCCGCTTCTGGGTGGTCGCGGTAAAGCTGCCAAGTATTCGCCAATTGGGCATCGCGGCGATCTATGTCTTACCGTTGACGCTGGCGTTTTTGGTGACCTTGGGGACACTCAGCGCGATGACCGTGCGCGGCGACGGCACGTTTAAGCGCTACGCCTCGGCGGTGCTGATGCTGACAAGCGGCTTTATTGCCTTGCTAGGCATCATTTATGGCCTGTTCTTCGCCACCGGCACTCTCATTACCGCCTTCGACCCGCTCAGCACCGTCATAGCGCTCCAATTCGTCCCCGTCCTCGCCGCGATTGCGGTGATCGGGGTATTTACTTGGGTAAGAACCGGCAGCCACCGGGCAGGTGGGGTGCTGGTTGGCTTGATGGTGACGCTTTATGCGGCGGCAGGTACGGCGACTCAGGTATAGAATTATTTGATGCGTGCTTTGAACTGAACGGTAAAGTTGGGGGCAGGCGTACCACCCGCAAGCAACATTCCCTTTGGATTGAAACAAATATGGCGGACTGCGGGGTCATAGCCTGCCACCGGGGTATAGGTACACGCAGCGAAGTTTGCCGGAGTCGCAGCCAAGTTCGAAAAGCGAAGATCCGTGGATGGTGTAAAAGTGAGCCCAGCACCGGTTTGCGTGAAAAGAATGGATCCAGACGCAGGACCCGCTCCGTCGAAGTCACCATTGAAAAATTCCATCGTTGTCGGCAGGACGTCTACCATAAATAGACTGTTGGCGTCGGCAGGACCTGTTCCTATATTGGTTGTAGTAATCGAATAGATTATCTCGCTGGCGGGCACCGAAAACTTGTTTATGCCGCTCGTTTCGTAGCTTACCGACGTTTTAGAAACGCTGAGCAGAGCCGGTCCAAATATCGTGACTGCATAATCTTCAACTTCGCCATTTGACGCTGTTGCCAGCGAGTCCAGATTGTTGGTTGTTGACCAACGAAAACGCGCAAATGTTTGCGTGAGCGTCGCTGTGGCCGGTGTTGCGATGTTAAAGGTGATCGTTCCCGTGGCCGCGTTGGTATCGCCAGTATTATTGTCGCGAATGTTGGTGGCCACTTGTTCGCCAGCATCGATGAAATCGCCGTCTCCATTCCAATCTATCCAGCATTGCAATCGCCCATTTGCTCCGGTGACCGTCACCGTTGCCGCGGTGGTTAGCGAGCGCCTTAGCTGCGCAATCGTCACGCCGTCGTCGCCTGTGTCACCACTGGCTGTAGGGCTATTATAGCGAGCGGGTTCGGGTGTGTTGGTCGCACCAATGCGAAAACCGTTAACAATGTCATGGACCGGGTTGCCATAGGATGCAGGTGCATCGCCGAAATCTTGTGGTACAATTGTGGTTGTCGCTGGCAATGTGAGCGCCGGACAACCGAAATCGAGCGAGGTCAGGCGCGTAGTGTTGCCGGTTCCTAAAGTCCCTATGCGGTAATTGAACATGCTCGTCGCGGTGTACAGTATCGAAACGATATTTGGCGTCGAGGTTTCGTCGATACCGGGAGCGGTAAAACTTGTTCTTGATTCAAACCGGACGTTGCCTGGGACCGATGGGCCCGACGCGTTGACGTCGAGATTAGTCGCGCCATCCAACACATAAGCGGCAAATGGCGTGGAAAACTCGGCGTATTCGCGAATTGATGCGCTGTCGCCGTCGATATCGACACCTGACGCAGCGAAATCGAACGTGATTGGCGTGGTTGTTCCAGCGATGACGAACTCGATGGTGAAATCCACGCTTCGCGCATTTGCACCGACAAGTTCTGGCTGAAAATTGCCGATCAGGCCGGTATCATTATCAATCGTGCTGAGCGTTGCACCGTTGAGCGAGACGATTGTAACCCGCGCGTCGATGCCGGTGGCGACATTGGGAAACCGATAAATCGCGCCTGCGGCGAGCGGCGATCCAGTAATCAGAGTTGGGCTACGAAAATCGAGCGCGGTGATCGTGCGGCCGTGACAAACAATGGTTTGAGCGTGAGCCGAGGTACCAGCCAATATCAACCCGATACCGCAAAATAGCGACAGCAGGCGTATCCAAACCCCAACAGCGACCTCGGACGCAGAAAACATAGCGCCGTGATAAACGCTAATGGTTAACGTGAAGCTTATGTTCGTTTGTAAATCAGGCCTGGATGGGGAAGGAGCGAGACGACTATTTCCGCTCCACCATTCGCGAATTCACCCCGCACTAACAAAACTATCCATAACCCGCTTCCGTCCGGCCTGTTCGAAGTCGATCTCCAGCTTGTTGCCCTCGATCTCCGCAATCGCACCATAGCCGAACTTCTCGTGGAACACGCGCATCCCGACGGACAGGTCGCTACGTCCCTTGTTGCCAAGACTTACTGCGCTACGCGTATTCTCCGCCACGCGCTGTGGTCTTGGATTAAAGCCTCCGCTCGTTGCGGCGCGTTGCCAGCCGGGGCCTCTTGCGTTGCTGCGGCCTTGGTTGGCGGCTGCGAGGTGGGCGAACGGGTCGGCTTGTTCGCTCCAGTTAGCGCGCCACAGGCTTGCGCCACCGGTCATCGTTTGCTCGGCCTCGATATGGTCGAGGGGCAGTTCTTCGATGAAGCGGCTAGGTATGCTGCTGGTCCATTGGCCGTAAATCCGGCGGTTGGCAGCGTGGATGATCGTGCATTTACGCTTCGCACGGGTGATCGCGACATACGCCAAGCGGCGTTCTTCCTCCAATGACGCGAGTCCGCCTTCGTCGAGCGCGCGTTGCGAAGGGAAGATGCCGTCCTCCCACCCGACGAGGAACACATTGTCATATTCGAGGCCCTTGGCGGCGTGGATGGTCATGATCGTGACGCTCGCCCCGGTGTCGCCGCGGTCATTGTCCATAACAAGGCTGACATGTTCCAAGAACTCGCCGAGCGTTTCATATTCCTCCATCGCGCGGGCGAGTTCGTTGAGGTTTTCGAGGCGCCCCGAGGCCTCGACGCTGCGTTCGGCCTGCAGCACGGCGGTGTAACCGCTTTCATCGAGGATGAGGCGCGTGAGGTTGGCGGGAGTGGAGCGCGATGCCTCATCGCGCCATCTTGCGATGTCGACCACCAAGTCTGCCAAAGACTTGCGCGCTTTGCCTGTCAGCTCGTCGGTGCCGACCAGGCGCGCGGCGGCGACTGAGAGCGGCGCGCGTTCGGCTCTTGCGACGATGTGAATTTTTTCTAGTGCCTTATCCCCAATGCCGCGTTTGGGGCTGTTGACGATACGTTCGAAGGCGAGGTCATCAGCGGGCTGGTTGACGACGCGTAGATAGGCAATCGCGTCACGGATTTCTGCGCGTTCGTAGAAGCGGAAACCGCCAACTATCCGGTAATTGAGACCAACTTGAATGAAGCGGTCTTCGAATTCCCGCGTTTGGTGCTGCGCACGCACAAGGATCGCAACGCTGGCAAGGCTTTCGCCTTTATACTGCAGGCTTTCGATTTCCTCGCCGACACGGCGCGCTTCTTCGGGGCCGTCCCACACGCCGATGATGCGAACCTTTTCGCCCTCGTCGAGTTCGGTCCACAATGTCTTACCGAGGCGGCTGCTATTCGCGTCGATTAGGCCGCTGGCGGCAGCGAGAATGTGCGGGGTGCTGCGGTAATTCTGTTCGAGTTTGATGATCTTTGCACCGGGGAAGTCCTTCTCGAAGCGCAAGATGTTGGCGACCTCCGCGCCGCGCCATGAATAGATGCTCTGGTCGTCATCGCCGACACAGCAGATATTCTTGCGCTTCTGCGCGAGCAGGCGGAGCCAGAGATACTGGACGGCGTTGGTGTCCTGATACTCGTCTACGAGGATATATTTGAACTGCGTTTGATATTTTTCGAGGATGTCGCGATTGTTCTTGAGCAGGTTCAACCCGTGCAGCAACAGATCGCCGAAGTCGCAGGCGTTGAGGGCGAGGAGGCGGGCCTGATAGAGCGAGTACGTCTTCTGGCCTTTGCCGTTGGCGAACTCCTCATTGTCGCCCGGTGAAAGGTCGGCAGGTGACTTACCCGCATTCTTCCATTTGTCGATCAGCGCCGCCAATCCGCGTGCAGGGAAGCGTTTTTCGTCGAGGTCTTCGGATTGGATCAGCTGTTTGAGCAGGCGGATCTGGTCATCGGTGTCGATGATGGTGAAGTTGCTTTGCAGGCCAATGACTTCGGCATGGCGGCGGAGCAGTTTCGCGCCAATCGAGTGGAACGTGCCAAGCCACGGCATCCCCTCGACCGCTTCGCCGACCATAGCACCGATCCGTTCGCGCATCTCGCGGGCAGCTTTGTTGGTGAAGGTGACCGCGAGGATTTCGGACGGCCACGCCAGGCGGCTGTAGAGGATTTGCGCCATCCGCGCGGTAAGCGCTGCGGTTTTGCCGGTGCCCGCGCCCGCGAGCAGCAGCACCGGACCTTCGGTCGTAAGCACCGCTTCTCGCTGCGGCGGATTGAGGCCGCGCAGCCAGGGCGGCTCGTTCTGGACTTGATCGTCTTGCATGACGAACAGTTAGGGAACGGCGCGATGAACCGCAAGCGCTGTTCGGTGGGTGGATGGAACCTAGCGGGTGCTGGCGCATTTTCTCTCTACCCAACCCTCAAGGAGAAATTCCATGCGCAGCACATATTTTCTGGGTGCAGCCGCCGCTCTAACCCTGATCGCCACCGATCCCGCCATTTGTGCGCAGGCCGCGCCGCCTCCCCCCACCGACACAATGCAGGCTATGCCAACCGATCCGGCGAATCCTGCCCCTGCACCAATGCCTGATCCGTCGCAGCCTACTCCGCCAATTGCGGAGCCGATGCCACCCGAAATGCCCATGCCTGCAGGTGAAGTTCCGCCCGCATCAGTTAGGGGCAGCACCGATGCGCCGATCGGCCCGATGGCAACGCCGCCAGCCTCAGCGGCACAAGATGCGCAAAGCGGCGGCACAACAGCTGCGTTGATGCAGCCAGTTGCCGCGACCAAGGAATATCCGCTTTGCAGCAAGACAGTTCAGGATAGTTGCCGCAACCCCGGCGAAGGCCCTAAGCGCGCGAAGAAGCCTCGCTGAATTTAGGTAATAGCCGACCGTCGATAGCCAGCAGGCCAAGCGCAATCAGCGCTGCGCCTGCAAGCTCTTTGCCATCAACCGTTTCGCCAAGCGCAACGACACCAAGGATGATGGCAACAACGGGCATGATGAAAGCTACCAGCATCGCGTTTGACGCACCCGCGCTGTCGATAAGGCGGAAATAGAAGAAATAGGCTACGGCGGTGGAGGGGATGGCTAGGCCGAATGCTCCCGCCCATGCGTCCCATCCGGCAGGTGGCAAGGTCCAGGGCTGATCGACGATTAGCATGACCGGTAGCATGATGAATGCCGCCGTAATCACCTGGCCGGTGGCAACGACCACAGGCGCCATCGTGGATTGCGATAACGTCCGGCCGTACACCGCTGCCAAAGCATAGAGTAAAGTCGCGGTAAGGCACGCGAGTTGGGCCAGCACGCTTTCGGTAATGCCGCTTAATGCTTCGGTGCCAACCATCACCACGATGCCCGCAAGGCCCAGAAAAACGCCGACGACGCGGGACGGTGTTGCCTTTTCGTGTCGCGTCAGGAAATGCGCAGTCACCACGCCCCATAATGGCGTGGTTGCATTCAGCACCGACGCAAGGCCGCTCTCGATTTGTGTCTGTCCCCAGAAAAACAGGATGAACGGTAGTGCGGCGTTGATTGCACCAAGCACGAACAATTGCCCCCAGCTCTTGCGGTCAGCAGGCAAGCGGTGGCCCATAAATTTTAACGCAAGCAACATCGGGGGTACTGCGAGCGCCATCCGCAGAAACACCAAAGTATTTGGTGGAAAACTGCGCAATCCCAACTCAATCATGAAAAACGCTCCACCCCATAAAAGAGACAGAAGCATGATAACGCCCCAAAAGGCACTCGACATTCTGGGGTTGGTGGACATTTTTAGTGTTCTGGCCTTAGCAATGTCAGCCGGGCTTTGCCGACGTTGCGGACGTTATCACTAACAAAGCCGTTGACGTCGATATCTTCCTTGTTGCTGGTCTCTATGCTGATCCACGCGGACGGCGCGAACCAGCCAAGGCGGCCCAATTTGTCGAGCGCGACCGATCCTGCACCGCTGGTATAAGGTGGGTCCATCAGAACGACGTCGAAAGGTTTGATAGCCGAACCAAGAGAAAGCACCGAGGAGCGGCGGATGTCGGATTGTGCTTTAGCGCCGAGCTTTTCGATATTGGTTTCGAGCGCCTTGAGCGCCGAAGCGTCATGTTCAACAAAGGTGCAGGCTGCTGCTCCGCGCGACAGTGCTTCTAGCCCCAGTGCGCCGGATCCAGCAAACAGGTCCAGAACAACTAGGTCCTCGAACGAACCCAACCGGCTGGCGAGCATTGAAAACAACGTTTCCCGCGTGCGATCTGCCGTTGGGCGGGTGGCATCACCTTTTGGGGCTATAATTGGGCGCGAGCGCCATTTACCGGAGATTATCCGCATTATTTCAAGGTCTTTCGAAACTCTATCAGATCAATTTTCCGCACCTCGCCGACGGTGCCGGGAGCCATTTCGCCGAGGACAAAGGGACCATAACGCGTGCGGATCAGGCGGCTGACTTCAAGGCCGAGATGTTCGAGCACGCGCCGAACTTCGCGGTTCTTGCCTTCGGTTAGCGTCATTTCCAGCCAGCCATTGCGGCCTGTACGGCGTTCGAGATTGGCGTCGATCTTGCCATAGCGGACGCCCTCGATTTCAATGCCGTGGATGAGCTCCTCGAGCCGCTCTTGGCTTATTTCGCCGAAACATCTCGCGCGATAGGTGCGCTCGACACCGGTCGAAGGCAATTCCATCTGTCGCTTGAATTCGCCGTCATTGGTAAGCAGCAGAAGGCCCTCGGTGTTTAAATCGAGCCTCCCGATGGGCATAAGCCGCGGCAGATCTTTGGGCAACACATCGTAAATCGTCTTGCGCCCGCTAAAGTCGCGCTCGGCGGTCAGACAGCCTTCGGGTTTGTGGAACAGGTACAGCTGTGTCGGTGCTGGCTGGCCCACCGCCTTGCAGTCTACTTCAACGCCGTGAAGCGATTTGAGTAAGGTTGCGGGCGTCTCGACCTTTTCCCCGTTGAGCGTAATCCGGCCATCGGCAATCATCCGCTCGATTTCGCGGCGCGAGGCAACGCCTGCGCGGGCGAGCAACTTCGCAATACGCTCTTCGCCATCGGCACGTTCGAGCGCACCCTTGCTTGGGGCGGCATTTGGATTAGGCTTGCGAGCGGGCCTTGAGTCCCAGCGCAGACGCGGCGGTTTGGACGGACGTGCAGGGGGTTTGGAAGGTGGTTTTGCCATGTTCGCGCCTTTGAAGCATTGCGCCGCAAAAGTCACTGGCCATTCAGGAAAATCCATTTAGAGCTTCAATAGATAATTCACCGGAGCCCTGAGCCTGTCGAAGGCCGCCTGTTGGTCAGGCGTGATTTTCCAAGCTCAGCAACACGGTATGATAGAAAACTCGGAGGGGTCCGCATGTCAGTCGATTTAATGCGTTTCATCATTTTTGTCGGGATTTTGGCAGTTGTCGCGGTTGTCGCCTTGACCAGCAAAACATTCCGGCCCTATTTGCGTAAAAATCCTGTCATCACTTTTCTACTGGGCATTTCTAGCGGTTTTCCCCTGACATTGCTGGTAGCAACGATGACCTTCTGGCTAGCAAAGGTGGGGATCGACACTGCCACCATTGGTTTTGCCGTGGCACTTGGTATTCCATACACAATCAAGTTTCTATGGGCCCCTTTGGTCGACAAACTTCATTTGCCGTTCCTCACTAAAATGTTCGGGCAACGCCGAAGCTGGCTGTTCTTTGTTCAGGCGTTGCTTTTCTTTTCCATATGGCAATTGGGCGCGAGCAATCCGCAGCCGGGCAATATGGGGCTTTTTGCAGTTTGGGCGCTTATTACCGCTTTCCTCTCGGCGACGCAGGATATCGTGATCGACGCCTATCGCATCGAAATACTGGAAGATGACGAGTTCGCCCACGGCACAGCGACCAACCAGTTCGGCTATCGCACCGGCAATCTGATTGCGGGCGCGGGCACGATCTATTTTGCGTCGCAAGAAGGGCTCGGGCTTGGTTGGGCGACGGCCTATGGACTTACCGCATTTTGCATCATTCCAGCGATAATTGGCGCATTCTGGGCTGGCCCTGGCAAGTTTGTCGACCGCTTTGCGCATGTGTCCGGGATGAAGCCAGGGCAGTGGCTGACCGAGGCCGTAGTCAACCCGTTCCGTGAATTCCTGACGCGGCACGGCGCATTTATCATTTTGGGTTTTGTACTGGTCTACAAGGTCGGCGACGCTATGGGTCAGGCGATGCTTAGCCCGATGATCGTCGAACTAGGTTTTTCGGATCTAGATTATATTTCGGCGAATAAGCTTTGGGGCTTTGGTGCATTGATTGTAGGCTCGGCCTTGGGCGCGCCATTCATTTTGTGGCTTGGAATGGGCCGAGCGTTGCTGATTTCCGGCCTGATGATGATGTTATCCAACGTCATGTTCATGATCCTTGCCGCCACCGGCAATAATTACTGGATGATGGTCGCTGCCATCTGCACCGAGAATTTGACCAGCGGAGTTGGGCTCACAGTGTTCACCACCTATCTTTCCGGCCTTTCGAGCATCGCCTACACAGCAACGCAATTTGCATTGCTGTCGTCCTTTGCTGGCGTCGGGCGGACGTTCATGGCTGGGCCTGCGGGTATCGTTGCAGAGAAAGTCGGTTGGGTCGGCTTCTGGGGTTTTACCGTCGTGGCTGCCATTCCGGGCATGATTCTGCTCTGGATTTTATGGAGCAAGGGCTATGTCGTGCAAAGCATCCACCAGGTTGAAGTGGTGGATGAGAAGGCGCTGAAGGAACCGGTCGGTCCGTTGCGGATAGCGGGATTCATGCTGGTGGTCGCGGGGCTTATCGGCTTGTTACTGTCACAACCGCTGGGATTGGCGAACAACATAACGGCAATATTTGCCGCGGTGCTGGTTGGTGGCGGGTTGCTCGCTTGGAAGGGGCAGCCTGCAAAGGCAGCTTAGTTTGGCGGTTCGTTATTTAGACTGAGCACTTCGCCAGCAAGGTACAACGAACCGCATATCAAGACGTTGTCGGTTTTGCCTGTCTCGGCGAGTTTTTTGAGCGCTGCTGTAACATTGTTGATCGGGCTAGCGTCGGTAATTCTGAACTCGTCTTGCACCCACCGGCACAGGTCTTTGGGTTCGTGATGTTCGTGCCCCGGTATCGGCACTGCAATCAGCGAGGCGATTTTGTGTCCGAACGGTTTGAGGAAACCGATTGCATCCTTGTTCTGAAGCATGCCGATAATAACATTTACTGGAGGGCCGATTTCGAGCGTTTTGGCAATCGCTGCACCTGCGTCAGGATTATGGCCGCCGTCGAGCCAGATGGCTGCCCCTCCGGGAAGCAAATCGGTCAGCGGACCTTTGCCCAATAATTGCATTCGGGCGGGCCAGCGGGTCCATTCCATTGCGGCGGACAAGGCGGCTTCCGGTACGGTAATTGCCGATTGGTGGCGGATCATGGCGACAGCAACCGCCGCGTTATCAGCCTGATGCACGCCGGTCATTCGTGGCAGGGGAAGGTTGAGTTTGCCTGCATCGTCGCGGTAATGCAGGCGGCCCTCGTAAATGGCGGCGTCCCATGCTTCGCCGCGTGCCAGCAATTTCGCGCCGCTAAGCGTGGCTTTCGTGGCGATGGTGTTGGCCATTGAAGCTGCGTATTTCTGGGTAACCAACGGCACCCCGGATTTAGCAATGCCAGCCTTTTCAAAGGCGATGCGGTCCAGCGGGGCGGGGGGCGTGCCTTCCTCGGGCGCTAGCAGAAATGCCTCGTGGTCGATCCCAAGCGACGCAATGCCGCATACGGCGGGGACGGGTATAACATTCGTCGCGTCGAGCCTTCCGCCCAGGCCTACCTCGACAATACACGCGTCGGCGAAGGTGCGAGTGAAGGCGAGGAACGCGGCAGCGGTGGTAACTTCGAAGAAGCTGGCCTCCAGTCCTTCTGCATGGTCCAAAACTTCGGAGAGCAAAGCGGCAAGCGTAATGTCGTCAATCAGTTTACCCGCCATCCTTATCCGCTCGTTGAAACGGACAAGATGCGGGCTCGAATAAACATGACATGTCAATCCTGCCGCCTCGATAGCACCGCGCAGGAAGGCGCAGGTGGAACCTTTGCCGTTGGTGCCCGACACGTGGAAAACTGGTGGCAGGTCTTGATGTGGATTGCCAAGACGTCCAAGCAATGCGGTGATACGCTCCAGTCCAAGCACATCACGCCCCGGTGACAACATAGTCAGCCGGTCGAGTTGCGCCTGCACGGCGGGGTCATTGGAGATTGCGTGGTCGGCCACTGTCAAATGCGGATAATTACGCCGCCTTCTTCACCGGCGCCAGATACCTGACCAATTTTGACAAAGTCTCGCGCAGTTCGTGCCGATGTGTAACCATGTCGATCATGCCATGTTCCAGCAGATACTCCGCGCGCTGGAACCCTTCGGGCAGCTTTTCGCGGATTGTTTGTTCGATCACTCGCTGTCCTGCGAAGCCAATCAGCGCGCCAGGTTCGGCTATCTGCACATCGCCCAGCATCGCATAAGATGCGGTTACCCCGCCAGTGGTCGGGTCGGTCAGCACGACAATATAAGGCAGACCCGCATCGTGTAGCATCTGGATCGCAACGGTCGAGCGCGGCATCTGCATCAGGCTTAATATGCCTTCTTGCATGCGGGCGCCGCCGGCTGCGGTGAAGATGACATAGGGGCATTTCGCCTTTATCGCAGCCTTGACCGCATCGATGAATGCCTCACCCACCGCCATACCCATCGATCCGCCCATGAAGGCGAAATCCTGCACGCTGACGACAACGGTCTGGCCATCGATTTCGCCCTTAGCGCTCATCATCGCATCGGTTTCGCCGGTGGCAAGGCGCGCAGCCTTAATGCGGTCGGTGTATTTTTTGGTATCCTTAAACTTCAGCGGGTCTTCGCCGACGACTGGTGGTTTAAGAACATCATAGCTGTCGTCATCAAACAATGCCGCGAAACGCTTTGCGGGACCGATGCGGCCATGATGATCGCATTTGGGACATACCGACTGGCTTTCCTCGAATTCCTTAAGGAAGATCATGGCGTTGCAGCCCTTACATTTATGCCAGAGAGTTTCTGCGGTTTCCCGTTTGGCGATGAAGGGAATCGAGTTGCGGACGCGGGTGACCCAGTTCATGCGGCAACCTTTCTGGCGGCGATAATGGCTTGTTTGAGTGATGCCACATAATCGCGGACTGGGCCAGCGGCGTTCGCACCGTGCTCCGCGACCAGTTCGACAATCGCGGAACCTACCACCACCCCATCGGCGACACGCGCGATTTTGGCGGCCTGTTCGGGCGTGCGGACGCCGAACCCAACCGCGACGGGCAGGTCGGTGTGCGTTTTCAGGCGGGCTACGGCCTCGTCGATGCTGGTTTGAGCCGCCTGTTGCAGGCCTGTGATCCCGGCGACACTGACATAATAGAGAAAGCCCGATGCGCCATCGAGGACGGTCGGCAAACGTGCCTCGTCGGTAGTCGGGGTGGCGAGGCGGATGAGGTCGATGCCTGCCGAGCGTAACAGCGGACCAAGCTCAGGGTCTTCTTCGGGCGGAATATCGACGCAGATGACGCCGTCAACGCTGGCTTTGTTGCATTCCGACGCGAACCATTCGCCGCCGCGGATAGTCATCGGGTTGGCATAGCCCATCAGAACTAGCGGCGTGTCCGGATGGCGCGCACGGAATGCGGCGGCGATGGCGAAGATGTCAGCGGTGGTGGTGCCAGCTTCGAGGCTGCGGATATTCGCTTTCTGGATCGCCGGGCCGTCGGCCATCGGGTCGGTGAATGGCATGCCGAGTTCGATGACATCCGCTCCGCCCGCAACCAGCGCGTCGAGATTGGCGTCGGTATCGCCATCACCCGCAGTGATGAACGTGATGAGCGCGGGGTGCGGTTTGGAGAAGGCAGTGGAGAGGCGGGTCATCGCTTGATCCAAAATAACCGGACCGAAGCGATCATCGCCAAGGCGCAAAGTCCGTATCCGGCAAACTGAAACTGGTCTTGCACATTAGAATAGTCAGGCACGAAATCGATAAGGGTAAAGCTGGCAAAAGCCAAAATTGTAAGCCCGATAATTGCAAACATTATTGTTCGCCGACCTTTCATATCTTCGTCCCCAGCGCCTCGGCTACGGTGAATATGTCTTTGTCCCCACGCCCGCAAAGGTTGGCGAGGATAATCTGGTCGCGGTCCATTTTCTTTGCTTCCCGCTCCACCGCCGCAATCGCGTGGGCGGGTTCGAGGGCGGGGATGATGCCTTCGGTGCGACAAAGCAATTGGAACGCCGCGAGCGCCTCGGTGTCGGTCACGCTGTCGTATCGCACGCGGCCGATTTCCTTCAGCCAGCTGTGTTCGGGGCCGATGCCGGGATAATCGAGACCGGCCGAAATCGAGTGCGCTTCGGCGATCTGGCCGTCTTCGTCCTGAAGCAAATAGGTTTTGTTGCCGTGGAGGATTCCCGGGCGACCGCCCGCTAGGCTTGCGGCATGCTCTTTGTCCAGTCCACGCCCCGCTGCCTCGACGCCCAGCATCGCAACGTCCTTGTCATCGAGAAACGGATGAAACAGCCCAATCGCGTTTGACCCGCCGCCAATGGCTGCCACTAGTAAGTCAGGGAGGCGGTTGATACGGCTCAGCATTTGCGCGCGGGCTTCACTGCCGATCACGCTCTGGAAATCGCGGACGAGTTCAGGATATGGATGCGGCCCGGCTGCGGTGCCGATGATGTAGAAAGTGTCGTGGACATTGGCGACCCAGTCGCGAAGGCCTTCGTTCATCGCGTCTTTCAGCGTACCCGCACCGCTGGTGACCGGAATGACTTCTGCGCCCAGCAAACGCATGCGGAATACGTTTGGCTGCTGCCGGTCGATATCTTTCGCGCCCATATAGATGAAACAGGGCAGGCCGAAGCGAGCGCAGACGGTTGCAGTGGCGACGCCATGCTGGCCAGCGCCGGTCTCTGCAATGATCCGCGTCTTGCCCATTCGAATGGCGAGCAAAATCTGGCCGATGCAATTGTTGATCTTGTGCGCGCCGGTGTGGTTTAGCTCGTCGCGCTTGAACCAGATTTGCGCCCCTTTGCCGTGCGGCGCGTCCTTGCGGACTTCTTCGGTCAGTCGCTCGGCATAATATAACGGCGACGGCCTGCCGACATAATGTTCGAGCAAATCGTCGAACTGCGCCTTGAACGCCGGGTCCTGTTTCGCCGCGCGGTACTCGCGTTCCAGATCGAGCACGAGCGGCATCAGCGTTTCGGCGACATAACGGCCGCCGAATTTTCCGAAATGGCCGCGTTCGTCGGGTTGGTTGCGGAAGGAGTTGGGGGTGAGTTCAGCTATTGTCATAATCGCGCACCGCTTTGCAGAAAGCCGCAATCTTGTCCACATCCTTGATGCCCGGCGCGCTTTCTACGCCCGATGATGTGTCGACAAGCGGAGCATGGGTCTGGTGCAGCGCGTCGGCGACATTGTGGGGTGTCAGTCCGCCCGCAAGACCCCAGGGCAATTTATGCTTGTGTTCCGCCAACAAAGACCAGTCGAACCGCGTGCCCGTTCCACCAGGCAGTTCCTGCGCCGGTGCGTCGAATAGCAACAGGTCGGCCGCATCGACAAATCGGTCGCTTTTTTGCAGTGTGGCTGCATCTTTCACGCCTAGCGCCTTCCAGATTTCAACCGAAGTCATACCTTTTAACAGACGCAGCCATTCAGGTGATTCGGTGCCGTGAAATTGCACCACGTCGGGTTTGACGAGTTCCAGCGCCTTCGCAGAGTAGCCCGGCTCGGCGTTTACAAGCAGTAGAACGACCTTAAGCGACGGCGGCGTCCGCATCCGAAGCGCTGCTGCATGTTCGAGATCGATGAAGCGCGGACTGGGCGCGTAATTGTTCAGCCCGATATGAGTCGCACCGTTTTTCGCGGCAGCATCGATTTCGGCCTCGGTCTTAATACCGCAGATTTTGATTTGAGTGGGCATGGCGGGCCATTAGCGCAGCTGCGCCCACTCGTCATCCTGAACTTATCTCATACACGCGTGTGATGAAGCTATTTTTTCAGGCTAAAGCTGGATGATGACAGAAACTTCCATCCGCTGCCGTCGCGCACCAGCGTCTCAATAATGGCGTTCACGTCACGATCGGGCTTATCTGTGCCCCGCTGACTTACGTTGGTCGCGACATAATTGACTACAGCGGTATTGCCACGAATGGCAATTGCGGCGGGTGAAATATCGTAATGGATAGTTTTATACTGGCTTTCGTTAAACCGGCTCCATTTCACAAGTGAGTCCTTGTAAATCGGCATAGGGTTCTCCTGCGACCACGATATCACATTGTCGTCGACATAGGACCCCGGCCATTTGCCATTTTGTGCTGCTTCGTCGGCCCATGATTGGGACACGACATTCCAAACGGCCATCTGTTCTGTCGACCATGTCGGGGACTGTGCCGGCGCCGCACCCGCAAAGCCGATACCAATCACTAACGTGACCAACGCTTTTGAAATCTTGCTTGTCATAACCTGTCTCCTGCTGGTTTTCAGGAGCATGCAGCGCGCGACCAACACTGTTGCTCCCAAAGAGAACATCAATCGGTACGACCCGATACAAAACAGAACAGAAAATAGCAGTTTAAGCAAGCGATCCGCTGATACGATGGGTTAGGGCGCGGTTTCCAGATTCTGCACTAACCGCAGCAAAGTTCCATCCAGATCAACCAGATAGCCAATTGTCATACCGCTATGTTCGAGCTTTGGCGCATGGATACGCGGCCAGCCGGTGCATTGTTGCGGTATGCCTTCATGTTTACACATTTCGAAAAACATGTGGACATCATCCAGCCGCAGGCAGCAGCCAAAGGAACTGACAGATGGATCTAGATCGGGATAACGGAAAAACTCGAGGCATAATCCGTTCCGCTCCAGGATGAGCCAGTTTGCGTCATGCCAGCTCGTTTCAAATCCCAGCTTTTTGTAAAATTCGACAGTTTTGCTATAGTCCCGTGAGGGCAAATTGGGCGTCGCATGGTCGGCCATTACAGTGTTCCGACAATTGCCCTTGCTGCGTCATCGGGGCTTTCCGCCTTCGTTATGGGCCTACCCACGACCAACACACTCGCGCCATCGTCGCGCGCTTGCCTTGGGGTAACGGTCCGCTTTTGATCCCCGCCATTCCCACCCGTAAGGCGCAGGCCGGGAACGACGAAAAAGCCGTCTTTCCACATTTTTTTGACGGACTTAACTTCATGGCCGGAGCAGACAATGCCATCCAGTCCTGCCTCCTGCGCCAAAGCCGCTAACCGCGAGACCTGCAAATCGGGGCTGTCAGATACGCCAACCCGATTGAGGTCATGGTCATCCAGACTTGTCAGTACCGTGACCGCAACCACTTTGGTATGCGCGCCAGCGGCTGCCTTGGCATCCTCCATCATCGCCCGCCCGCCCGCGGCGTGGATCGTGATGATTGCAGGCTCAAGCGTGTTGATTGCCTGCATCGCCTTGGCGACAGTGTTGGGAATATCGTGCAGTTTCAGATCGAGAAAGATTGGCAGACCAAGCTTTGCCACTTCATGTACGCCGTGATGGCCGTTGGCGCAGAAAAATTCGAGGCCGAGTTTGACGCCGCCGACATGGTGCTTGATCCGCCTGGTGAGTTCCAGTGCATCTTCCAGATATGGCGTGTCGATCGCGACGTAGAGCGGGTTACTCATACCGCATCTCCAGACGCAAAAGACGGCGGTGATGAAACCGGCTGTGAGGGCGAGTAAACGACGGTTCGCTGATTACTTTCGAGTGACATTATGCGGCGCTTCATCCGCCACAGCATCGTGCGATGGAGAAAGTAAAGTGGGACGAAACCAACCAGGAAGGCAGCAATAACCAACGCAGGCAATTTGGTATCGAGTCGCATGCCGCCCCACAGGCTGACCGAGACAGGTACCCAGTTATTGATCGCAAACACGATGAGGCCGACAGCGACTGTCACCCAGATCAGTGTTTTTAAAAATCGCATTATTGGGTCGCTCCTTATTGGGGCTACCTTATGGAAAGATTGTCGCTTTGGGTAGGGGCTTATTCTCCGAACACGCGCGCGAAAATCGTATCGACATACTTGAAGTGATAATCGAGGTTGAAACGGTCTTCGATTTCTTCGGCGCTCATTTTCGCGGCGACGTCGGCGTCTGCTTTCAGCAGTTCCATTAGCGACTCTGCGCCGTCCGACTCCCAGACTTTCATCGCGTTGCGCTGAACAATCCGATAGCTGTCTTCGCGGCTTATGCCCGCCTGGGTAAGAGCCAGAAGAACACGCTGTGAATGGACAAGTCCACCCATACGGTCGAGATTTTTCTGCATGCGGGCAGGGTAAACCAGAAGCTTGTCAATCACGCCAGTCAGGCGACCAAGCGCAAAATCAAGCGTGATGGTCGCATCGGGACCGATATAACGTTCGACCGACGAATGCGAAATGTCGCGCTCATGCCAGAGTGCCACATTCTCCATCGCAGGTGTCACCGCGCTACGCACTATCCGCGCTAGGCCGGTAAGATTTTCCGTGAGGATCGGGTTGCGCTTGTGCGGCATCGCTGACGATCCCTTTTGGCCGGGCGAGAAATACTCCTCCGCCTCCAGCACTTCGGTGCGCTGCAAATGGCGGACTTCGATCGCGAGCCGTTCGATGGACGACGCCACGACGCCTAGGACCGCAAAATACATCGCGTGGCGGTCACGAGGGATGACCTGGGTAGACACTGGCTCGATCGCGAGGCCCAACTTAGCGGCAACATGCGCCTCGACCTTCGGGTCGATATTGGCAAAGGTCCCGACTGCGCCCGAAATCGCGCAGGTGGCGATTTCAGAGCGCGCCGCCACCAACCGCTCACGCCCGCGCGCAAATTCGGCATAGGCTTGGGCGAGTTTCAACCCAAACGTTACAGGTTCCGCATGGATGCCATGGCTTCGCCCGATCGTTGGCGTGAACTTGTGCTCCAGCGCGCGGGTTTTGATCGCGGCGAGCAGTGCGTCCAAATCCGCCAGCAATATGTCGGTGGCCTGCGTGAGCTGAACCGCAAGGCACGTGTCGAGCACATCCGACGACGTCATCCCCTGATGCATAAACCGCGCTTCGTCGCCGACCTGCTCGGCAACCCAGGTCAGAAACGCGATGACGTCGTGTTTCGTTACGGCTTCGATTGCGTCAATGGCGGCGACGTCAATTTTGGGGCTGGTTGCCCACCATTTCCATAACGCCTCCGCGGCCGATTTCGGTACCACACCCAGATCCGCTAATGCGTCGGTAGCGTGCGCCTCTATTTCAAACCAGATGCGGAAACGATTTTCCGGCTCCCAGATTTTGACCATGTCGGGGCGGGAATAACGAGGGATCATGCCTTAGGCTTTCTTGCAGATACGGAGTCGAGCGGTCGGTTAGCAGAACAAGCGCCAAACAAAAAGGCCGGCAAAGTCGCCGGCCTTTTCAATCGCATGCTAGCGAATTTAGAATCGGTCGGTTCTGCGCGTGCCAGTAACAATACTTGCATCTTGAGGTGAAGCGCTTTCCTAGGCCTGCGGTTCTTCTTGGGCGAATGCTGGCGTCGAGCCTGAAAGCAATAACGCGTTGGTCGAGACGGATATCGCTAACGCGCAGATAAGCTTGTGTTTAGTCATCGTGCATCCCCACTTTGAAACATTAGTTTGTGTTAAGCGGTGAGTTTGGAACTATCGCGATGCCTTAGCTAGATCTGGTGTAATATAGCTAGATCTGGGGTAATATTTAAGAAATTTTTCGACCATATTATATCTTTATTGCAACGCAACATGATCTTGTTTCCCCAATAAGCTGTGGATTGCTGAAATCTGCGCTTTGCGCATGTTGCATCGCTCGCTATCGGGACTGCAATGTCCGATACCATCGATACCACGCCTGAGGACCCATTCGACGCAATCGTCGACGCACCGTTCGATGCTGCGTTGTCAGAGCGCTATCTGATTTACGCGATGTCGACGATTACCGCGCGTTCGCTTCCGGACCTACGTGACGGCCTAAAGCCCGTTCACCGTCGTTTGTTGTGGGCGATGCGATTGCTGAAACTTGATCCGTCGCAGGGTTACAAAAAATGCGCCCGCGTTGTCGGCGATGTTATAGGTAAATATCACCCGCATGGCGACCAGTCGGTTTACGATGCGATGGTTCGGCTCGCGCAGACTTTCTCTTTGCGCTATCCGCTGGTCGACGGTCAGGGGAATTTCGGCAATATCGACGGCGATAATGCTGCAGCCTATCGATATACAGAAGCGCGGCTGACCAAGACCGCCATCGAACTGATGAACGGGCTCGATGAAAACGGTACTGATTTTCGGCCCACCTACAATGGCGAAGATGAAGAGCCCGAGGTCATGCCTGGGTTGTTCCCGAACCTGCTCGCCAACGGCGCAAGCGGGATTGCGGTTGGTATGGCAACGAGTATTCCTTCGCATAACGCCGCTGAAATCATCGATGCGGCAATGCTGCTGATCGACGAGCCGCAGGCAACGCACGAACAGATCATGCAGATCGTTCAAGGGCCCGATTTTGCCACAGGCGGCGTGCTTGTCGACAGCCGTGAAGTCATTAGCGCCGCCTATGCCAGCGGGCGCGGCGCAATGCGCGTGCGCGCGCGCTTTTCGAATGGCCGTAATGAAGACGGTGACTGGGAAGCGACCGGTGTCGAAAAACAATCGGGCGGCACCTGGCAAATGGTCGTATCTGAAATTCCCTATCAGGTGCAAAAAGGCAAGCTGATCGAGCAGATCGCGCAGCTTATTGCTGACAAAAAGCTGCCGATACTCGACGACATTCGCGACGAGAGTGACGAGCAGATTCGAATTGTACTGGTGCCCAAAAGCCGCAATGTCGACCCTGAGGACCTGAAAAACGCACTTTTCCGGCTGACGGATCTCGAAACCCGTTTCTCTTTGAACATGAACGTCCTCGACGCCCAGCGCACGCCGAAAGTGATGGGGCTAGGCGAAGTATTGCGGCATTGGCTGCATCATCAGATCGAGGTGCTCATCCGCAAATCGCAGCACCGATTGGAGAAAATTGACGCGCGGTTGGAGCTGCTTGAAGGCTATATCATTGCTTTTCTCAACCTTGATCGCATTATTGAGATTATCCGTACCGAGG
The DNA here is from genome assembly GCA_031370535.1 of Sphingomonadales bacterium. GTDB lineage: Bacteria > Pseudomonadota > Alphaproteobacteria > Sphingomonadales > Sphingomonadaceae > Sphingorhabdus_B. Next base: position 28,211 of record JANMQN010000030.1, read on the forward strand.
ATGAGCCCAAGCCGCTGATGATGGAGGAATTCCAGCTCAATGACCGGCAAGCCGAAGCCATTCTCAACATGCGGTTGCGGTCGTTGCGTCGGCTTGAGGAAATGGAGCTACGCCGCGAGCTTGAATCATTGCAAGCTGAACGCGAGGAGCTGGTCAAGTTGATCGAGAGCCCCGCAAGGCAAAAAACGCGTTTGAGGAGAGACTTGTCGGCGCTTCGCAAAAGCTATGCGGAGGAGACTGAGCTCGGACGTCGCCGTACGAGTTTGGAAGAAGCGGGGCAGGCGCGAGAAATATCGCTTGAGGCTTTTGTCGAGCGCGAGCCAGTTACCGTCATCATGTCGAAACGCGGCTGGATCAAGGCGATGAAGGGGCATGCTGATCTGTCCGCTCGCGCCGATTTCAAATTCAAGGAAGGCGATGGACCTGCCTTTGCGTTTCACACGCAAACCACCGACAAAATCCTCATCGCGACCGCCAATGGCCGTTTCTACACGCTTGGCGCGGACAAGCTTCCAGGCGCGCGGGGCTTTGGCGAACCGGTTGGTACGATGATCGATATCGAGGCCGGCAATGATATTGTGTCTGTCTTCCCCGCGACGCTCGATGGCCGGATGCTTCTCGCCGCATCCACCGGTAAGGGATTTATTGCGAAAATGAGCGACGTCATTGCCGAAACGCGCAAGGGGCGCGGCGTTGTGACGTTGAAACCTGGAGCGAAACTGCAGGTTGTGCGGATGGCACCGCCTGAAACGAATGATGACGCAATGCTTAAGGATCAATATGTCGCCGTTGTGGGCGACAACCGCAAGCTGGTGGCTTTTCCAATGAGCGAAATTCCCGAAATGGCAAAGGGGCAGGGCGTCACTCTGCAGCGCTACAAGGATGGAGGGCTCGCGGATGCGATTTGCTTCCGGATGAGCGAGGGGTTGAGCTGGGCGATGGGCGGTGACAGCGGGCGGACGCGGACGGAAAACGACATGTCGCTCTGGCGCGTTGCGCGCGGAGCCGCCGGCCGACTGCCACCGCAAGGATTCCCTCGCAATAATCGTTTTGATTAACACTTCTGATCCTGCGCGTTAACCTTTCATCCACCACAAACCAAGTGACGATTTTTTACAATTGGTAATTAATGCGTACCATAATGAAAAACATGGGTCTCCGCGCAACAACAGATATTTCGCCGTTCAGTGCCATGCTGAACAAGGGGCGCTCTCTCTATATTGCTGATCCCAAAGTAGAATTTGCTTGGTTGTCGTCGCTGCCAATCGCGGGTGCTATCTTTCGAATTGATTCAGAGGAAGTACGGCATATAGTTAGCAATAGGAAATTTGACGACCTTGCGCTCGGTTTTAAACGCGAAACCGGATTGGACATGGCAAAGCTTGCGGAACGCGCTTTTGCAATGGTCGACGAAGGGCGCGATGCGCACTTTGAGTGCTGGCAATCGCCCGATCTGGTAAACCGACGCGAACTGGAAATCAGCATCGCCCGATTTGGCATCGACGGAAGCTTGCTTCTGCTTTCAATTGTCGATCGCACCGCTGAGGCCGTGAGCCGTATCAATCTTCGCCGCGAAATGTTGAGTGACAGTCTAACAGGCTTTTGTAACCGCACCGGTTTTGAAGAAGAGATCGAAGCGGCAATCGGCGGGCTATCCGGATCGGGTTCACGTCAGAGTTACGCGATTATCCTGGTAGACCTTGCACGCTTTAGCAGAGTGAATGAGTCCGTTGGCGCCATGGCTGGCGACGAGCTTATCATAACCGTTGCCCGCCGTCTAAACTCCCGCATCAGAAGCAACGAAATATTATGTCGTCTTGGTGGCAACGAATTCGCCTTGTTCGTTACACTGAGCGAAGATAGCAATGATGTAAAATGCATTGCCAAGCGTTTGACCGAAGCGTTTATTGACCCCTGCCAGCTTTCAAATCTTGAAATTCAGGTCGAATGTGCAGTTGCGGCAGCGGTTGGGCAGGTTGGTGGCGAGGATCCGATGGACACGCTGCGGCACGCGCAAATCGCCCTCAAGCGCGCAAAATTGACAAAAGCATTTGAATTATATGCCACCGGGACGGTCGATACCGCGCGACGCCGCTTCAGCATGGAAACCGATTTACGCCGCGCACTGCAGCGCAACGAACTCCAGTTGCATTATCAACCGCTTATTGATCTAGATACAGGGTCGCTAAGCGGCTTTGAGGCGCTAGCCCGATGGCAGCATCCTGATTTAGGTGCCATTTCCCCTATCGATTTCATTCCCGTCGCAGAGGAAAGCGGGTTGATCGTTCCGCTCGGTCGTTGGGCGTTGGAGGAGGCCGCGAAGACTATTTCTGAATGGGATGCCCGATTGAAGGGCGAATCTGACTTCCGAATTTCGGTCAACATGTCAGCGGTGCAAATTCAGCGCGATAATGTTGTTGAGGCGGTTTCCTCGGCGCTTAGCGGAGCGGGCGTTTTGGGTAATCGCATGACGCTAGAATTGACCGAAAGCGCATTCATAAACGACCCTGACGGCGCAAAACAGCTCCTCAATGCGCTAAAGGAACTGGATACTAATTTGGCGATGGATGATTTCGGGACCGGTTACTCGAACCTGGCTTATCTGCAGCAACTGCCGATAGATGTACTTAAAATCGACCGGAGTTTCGTGACTGAGATGATGGTCGATAAAGATAAACGTGCGATTGTCCGTACAGTGCTGTCGCTTGCGCGCGCACTTGGTATGAAGACTACAGCTGAAGGTATTGAAAGCGAAGAGATTTCGGATTTACTTCGCCGCCTTGGCTGTTCTGTCGGGCAGGGCTATTATTACGCGCGGCCAATGACCCACGAAGCCGCCTATTCATTTTTGGAAGCGGACAGGGCGTCAGCGGTTAACTGACGCGCGATTTCGGCCTGCCGTGTGTGCGGTGGAAAGTCTTCGGCAATCCATTGAGTTTCGACTGTTCGCAGAGTCTTTGCGATCAATGGTCCGGCAGTCAGGCCAAGCCTGATGAGGTCGCCGCCTTTGATGGCCATTTCGGGAATGGCCCATCCGTCGAGTTTTGCTAGGCATCGGGGCAATGCTGCATCATCGGCATAGAGCATTACCACATCGAGCGCGCAGTCGGGGCTTGTACGATATGCTAACGCTTTGATGTTGTCTGCGTCAGGTTCTGGGGTACCCAATCGCCTAGCAAGGCTCTCACGCAAACGGTTCGAAAGCTTTAGCCGAGCTGCGACTTTGTCGACAGTGACGGCGTCGTGCGGAAGTAGAGTTAGAATCCGGGCGGGCAACGATATTTGCCGATTATGACGTTCTTCCCGTTCGATTAGGCGTCGCAACGTGGTCGCCGCAGACGCGGTCAGTTCAGGTAGGAATGGCGCGAATATGCCATTCTCCCTCATCAGCTCCACTGACTTTAGCGGTTGAGGAAGCGAAAGAATTTTGGTCAACTCCTGCGCAATGCGCTCCCGGGACAATGCGGTAAGACCGTGCGCGCCCTTTGCACAGGCGTTAACAGCGTCGGCATCGATAGTTCCACGCCCATAGCGTGCGAGAAATCTGAAATAGCGCAATATCCGTAGGAAATCTTCGGCAATGCGCTGGTCGGCATCACCGATGAATCGAATGATGCCAGCATCCAAGTCCTGCAATCCGCCGAAATAATCGAAAATTTCTCCGGTTTGCGGATCGGCATAAAGTGCATTTAGCGTAAAATCGCGCCGCGCGGCATCTTGCTTCCAGTCAGTCGAAAATGCCACCGTCGCGCGCCTGCCGTCGGTCGCGACGTCACGTCGCAGCGTCGTTATTTCATAATTTTTGCCATCGGCAACAGCTGTCACCGTGCCATGATCTAGGCCCGTTGGAACGGCCTTAATCCGCGCGTCTTCCAGCCGGTCTATAACCATGTCTGGCAATAAGGTGGTCGCAAGGTCGACGTCTGCCACTTCGAGACCAAGCAAAGTATCGCGCACAGCGCCACCAACGAAGCGCGGGCCGCCATGCTCGTCTTGAAGCGCTGCGAGGACATTACGCAAGCCATTGGCCTCCCGCCAAATTGAATCGGGAAGTAGTTTGCCAGTCATATCAGACGACGCGCCAGATTGGCTATGATGCCCGCGGTAACGCCCCAAATCCTCCTCTCACCCCATTGCATGTCGTAATAAGTTCGCTGTTGCCCGTTCCATATTGTTTCTTTCTTCACCGCGTTGACGGGGTCAAGAAGGAAGGCAAGGGGAACCTCGAACCAGTCTTCCACTTCTTCCGGATTGGCGCGCAACGGAAGGTCGGGCGGGATAATACCGACCACAGGTTCAATGCGATAACCGCTGCCTGAATAATAGGTGTCGGCAACCCCGATAACCTGCACGTCAGCTGGACAGATGTTCAGCTCCTCATTCGCCTCTCGCAATGCCGCGGAAATTGCATCGGCATCGATCTCGTCAACCTTGCCGCCAGGAAAGGCGACTTGTCCCGCATGGCTTCGCAGCCATTCAGGACGCTGGGTCAGAATTACCCCCGGTTCCGAACGATCCGTGATGGGAATAAGCACCGCAGCGGCGCGATGGCCTTCGTCGCCAAGATAGCGTTCGTCCTCGATTGAGATGGTGAGAGCCGGGTCAAGTGCCGCTTCAATACGGGCGATCCAGTTCATACAGGCCAGCTCATACAGGCGCTCCGACGGCAAACCTCACGCCGTTACTCCAGACACGCGGTGTTTCAGGGCTTTCGCTAAGAGCGATTTCTGCGAGTTCGTAATATGCGGAACGGGACAGCTTTGCCCAGAGCCCGTTTCTGACATGCAAATATGGAAGGTCGTCGCGCAGATTGATAGCGTGCTCCGCTCCGGCTACGACAAGGTCATCGCTGTTCAAGCGAAAAGCCAGCGAGCGTTTCTCACCTTCGCCCTCGCTCTGCATCTCGACCGCGACAAAAGGCGCGTCGTCAACCTTGATCGATAATCTCTGCTGCGGCGTCACCAGCCAATATTTACCATCGGCGTCGCGCCGTAACAGGCTGGAAAAGGCTCTAACCATTGCAGGCCGTGTAATCTCACCGCCTTGATGATACCATTTGCCGTCAGCGGCGATCCGCATTTCGCTGTCACCGGAATGTTCAGGCTGCCAGCTTTCGACCGGTGGCAGTTTCCGCGCGGCAACCAGCTCAGCAATGTCGGCTAGATTTAACGCAGCAAGGTCAGGCGCATCATAAGGCATAGCCTCGCGATAGGGCCAAAGCCGCCAGTCGTCAAAGGCTTGTCCGTGGGCCCAGCATGCCTGTCTGGGGGAGCGGTGTGGAGTTTTGATTGCGTAGCAATAACCGGCGTGCTTCCCACGGGCCAGGCAACATCCAGCCACCAGTTTGCGCTGCGTCAAAACCAAAGCGCCCATAATATTCGGGATCGCCAATCATCACCAGCGCACTGTCCTTCGGTTTAACAGCCGCCAAAAGTGAGTTCATCAGTTTATGGCCCAAACCCTGATTTTGCTCTGACGTCGAGACCGCTACCGGTCCGACCAGAATCAATGGTGAATTGCCAACTGAAATCGGCCAGCATTGTATCGTACCGCGCAGTTTATCATCTTCAACGACCGCGAATGACAAGTGCCCGATCATTGGCATGGCTTTCCGGAGCAAATAGGCAGTCCGTTTATGCCGATCGGCTCCAAACGCATCGTCGAGCAACTGTTCGACATCGTCAGCAGGAACGCCTGAAAGCGGAATCAACCGTGCCACGACTAGACCGGCGCGGTTTCCGGTTCACGCCTCGTCAACAGGAAAAGCGCTGTTAATGTAAGGATGCTTAGAACTGAAGCGATCAGGAATGGTGCTCCGGGGAAGTAAATTGGCGCTTTGTCCGCTGTAAAGGTCGACAGTGTATTGTTGTAGACAAGTTGCGCGAGCAAAAACGCGAGGGCCGACATACTGCCATTCAGCCCCTGCAATTCGCCCTGCTGGTTCGGCGGCGTACGTTTGGACATCATCGCATTGATCGCTGGCATCGCCATTCCGGAAAATCCGTTCAGGATGTTTAGCATCAACGCCACCGCGCCATTGGTCAGGAATGCAGTAATGGTAAAACTGGCGAGTCCGAATGACATTCCGATCATGGCGGTTTTGCGCTCACCGAACCTTTTGACGACCCTGCCGATCACGAAAGACTGAAAGATCAGCATTGAGACGCCAACTAGTGTCAATGAGATGCCAACCATCTTTGTGTCCCAACCAAATTGCGCGGGAGCAAAAAATGACCAGGACGCCGGATAGATATTTATAGCAGAAACCCAAACGAAATAGATAAACGCAATGGGCAATATTCCCTGGATTTTGCCAAGATTCGTCAGCGCGCCAAGCGGATTTGCTCTTTTCCATTCAAAAGGCCGTTGCCGTTCTTTCGGCATCGTTTCGGGAAAGACGAAATAGCCGTAGACGCCGTTGGCAAATGCAAGTCCCGCGGCAACGAAGAATGGCAAACGCGTGCCGTAATCACCCAGAAGCCCCCCTAAGGCGGGGCCCATGATAAATCCCAGGCCGAATGCCGCACCAACCTTTCCAAAGCTCGCAGCCCGGTCCTCTGCCGATGACATATCTGCCATTGCCGCATTGGCAGGACCAAAAATAGCACCAAAACCGCCAGCGATCGACCGGCCGATAAATAACCAGATTATCGATGGCGCAAGCCCCATCAGTAAAAAGTCGGTTCCAAATCCAAAAAGCGATACAAGGAATATCGGGCGCCTACCAAACCGATCCCCCAAATTACCCATCATCGGTCCCATCAGGAACTGGAAGATACCGTAAGCAGCGCCGATCCATGCACCGAGGCGCGTGGCTTCGGAAAGGCTGACCTGCGTCAACTCGCGGATCAGATTTGGCAAAACCGGCATGATGATGCCGAAGCCCGCCGAGTAAATGAACACCGTCAGAAGGATGAAGCGTCTGGCGCGTTTCTGCAGGACGGGGTCGGTAAACATGTTGCGCTCCTGTCAGCGCCGCACAATTTTGTCCAACTGAATGTAAAGCTGCGCACAAATTATGGGACGGTAAATTGCCATTCGCAGGAACTTCGATTAGCGTGCCGATGTTATACCAAGATATTGGGGGTACGGGTTTTGAACGAGCAAGACATTCCAGCTGATCCGATTGGAACTCCTCCACCGGCGACACCCGTTTCCACGGGAAATGCTGCATTGGAAAAAAAGAAATTCGATTTTCAGGGCAATCTGGTTCTCACAGCCGGCGTGGGAGCGTTTGTGTGGGGGTTGGTTTCGGCGATAGGAACTGGCTGGGGGTTATGGGAATATACCAGTGGTCTCAAGGGCGTGACTTGGGCTTTCTTTCTTGGGCTAGGCGCAATTCTGTTCGGGATATTATTTGGCTGGCGCGCACGCAAATCGATCACGCCACCGCCGCGTAGTCGTCGTTGGGTCGGGATGCTGGTTGCACTGGTCTACGTTGGCTGGGTGGGTACATTTCTGATGTCGGCCTTAACCGTGCCAGCTATCCATGACATTTCAACCGATTTGGCTGACCCTCCTTCGTTTCAGACGCTCCAGCTTCGGGCTGATAATCTGGATAATATTCCTGGAGCGGACGACGACGAAATGAAAGGTCTTACGCCGCAGCAACGCTGGGTCACGGTGCATCAAAAAGGCTATGGCGACATTCGCTCAGTTCGCATCAACGAGCCTGTGCCGATGGTGATTGCCAAGGCGGAGCGTCTGGCAAAAGCACGCGGATGGGATGTCGCCGTTTCATTGCCCGAAGAAGGGCGAATGGAAGCGACTGAGACCAGCGCATTTTTCCGTTTCAAGGACGATGTGGTTCTGCGGGTTAAGCCTAGCGATACCGGTGAGGGCAGCGTGGTCGATATGCGTTCGGTCAGTAGGGTCGGTGTAAGCGACCTCGGGATGAACGCCAAACGTGTTCGTTCTTTCCTGGCTGATTTGACGGGGACGGTCACGGCGGCGAAATAAACGCCGCCGTTACATATGCTTATTTCTTCGGTGTAAGCTTGAGCAAACGGCCCTGCGATCCTGCTCGTTCGTCTTCAAGTACCCAGATTGCTCCATCGGGACCTTGCTCGACTTCCCGGATACGCGCGCCCATGTCCCATTGGTCAGCCTTGGCGGCATTCTCGCCATCCAGTTTGACGCGCACGAGCGCTTTTGCACCGAGGCCGCCGATGAATGCGTTGCCCTTCCAGTCCTTGAACATGTCGCCCGAATAGATCATGAGGCCGCCGGGTGAAATTGCCGGGTTCCAGAACAGCTTGGGCGCTTCAAACCCGTCGCCTGGTGCATGGTCAGGCAGGTCGTCGGTCGATGCTCCGTAATTGCGGCCATTCGACGCTTTCGGATAGCCGTAATTAGCGGCCTTCTTAACCAGATTTAGCTCATCGCCGCCTTCCGGTCCCATTTCCTGATTCCAGAGCCGACCTTGCGCATCGAACGCAAGCCCGAGCGGGTTGCGGTGGCCGTAAGACCAAATTTGCGCCTTTACACGGCCCTGATCGTAGAAGGGGTTATCAGACGGGATCATGCCTCCATCGGTCAGGCGGACGATTTTGCCCAAATTCTGGTTCAGGTCTTGGGCTGGCTGAAACTTCTGCCGTTCGCCGCTACTGATATAAAGCATTCCGTCGGGACCGAATGCCATACGGTGGCCGTAGTGGCCTTGACCCGACACTTTGGGTTCCTGACGCCAGATAACTTGAACGGCCGTCAATCTTGGTTTTTCACCGGTCATTTCGAGCGTACCGCGCGCAACCGCTGCGCCATATCCGCCTTCACCGGCTTCGGCGTAGCTCAAATAGATATATTTGTTGTTAGCAAAATCGGGATGCAAAATGACGTCGCCCAATCCGCCCTGACCACCATAAGCAACAGTGGGCACACCCTCAACATCGACAACCGCGCCCTCATTTTCCCAAAGCTTCAGCTTACCCTTTTTCTCGGTAATCAGCGCATGCGGCGTGCCGGGGATAAAAGTCATCGCCCAGGGTTCTTCAAAATCGGCAATAACGGTAACATCGAAGGGCTTGTCGACGCTGTTCGCAGGCGCAGCGTCGCTAACGGCTGGCTGGCAGGCGGCCGCAAAAAATGATGCGCCGATCAGGAAGGATAATTTGTTCATTGGGGTATGATCCTTTGCTTGTTCGTGAATACAAATTGGGGGGTGATTGTTCCGATAGCAAGAGACTTGCATAATAGTGAGCGCGGGCATATACGGACGTCATCCTTACATTGTGAGAACTTGGAAGGGCTGGCGCCACTTGGGGCCGGCACTGAGAAGCTTTGCATTGCACCAGAAAGAATAAAGTTGCCCGATCTCGACAAATTAACCCTGCTGATTGCACCCGAAGCCGAAGCGCTTGGCTTTGCGCTGGTGCGCGTCGCGTGGTTCGAAACCGGGGGGCAGGGCAGCGACGAGCCGACCTTGCAGGTGATGGCCGAGCGCCCCGACACACGGCAGCTTGGTATCGATGACTGTGCTTCGCTGTCGCACCGAATTTCCGACAAATTCGATGAACTCGACCCAATCGAAGAAGCCTATCGCTTAGAAGTCAGCTCGCCCGGTATTGATCGCCCGCTCACGCGGCTCGAGGATTTTACCGATTGGGCAGGACATGAAGTTAAAATCGAGCTCGCCGAGCCAATGGAGGGTCGCAAGAATATCCGAGGCAACATTGTCGGTGTCGATGGCGAAACAATCCTTGTCGACGACCGCAAGTCGGGCCGCCTGACATTTGCATTTTCCAATATGGGCAGCGCCAAGCTGCTCTTGACAGACCGCCTGATTGCGTCGACTGCGCCCATCAATAGCGATGGGGCCGACGAAGTAGAGGCAGAGCCCATTAACGACGAAGCACAGGAAGACGAAGACCATGGCCAGTAGTATTGCCGCCAACAAGGCTGAATTGCTTGCAATCGCCAACGCGGTTGCATCGGAAAAGATGATCGACAAGGCGATTGTCGTCGAGGCGCTTGAAGAAGCCATCCAGCGCGCCGCCCGTGCGCGTTATGGTGCAGAAAACGACATCCGTGCAAAGCTCGATACGCAGACTGGCGACCTTCGTCTGTGGCGCGTTGTTGAAGTTGTCGAGGAAGTCGAAGATTACTTCAAGCAGGTCGACTTGAAGCAGGCCGAGAAGCTTCAAAAGGGTGCTGTGGTTGGTGACTTCATTGTCGATCCGCTCCCCGCCGTTGATCTGGGCCGCATCGATGCGCAATCTGCCAAGCAGGTTATCTTCCAGAAGGTTCGCGATGCAGAGCGCGAGCGTCAGTTTGAAGAGTTCAAAGATCGTACCGGCGAAATCATAACCGGCGTCGTTAAGTCCGTTGAGTTTGGCCATGTTGTGGTTGACCTTGGTCGCGCAGAAGGCGTTATCCGCCGCGACCAGCAAATCCCGCGCGAAGTCGTTCGCAACGGCGACCGCGTGCGCGCGCTAATCATGAAGGTACAGCGCGAAAATCGCGGGCCGCAGATTTTGCTCAGCCGTGCTCATCCTGACTTCATGAAGAAATTATTCGCGCAAGAAGTCCCCGAAATTTACGATGGCGTCATCGAAATCAAAGCTGCTGCACGTGACCCGGGCAGCCGCGCCAAGATCGGCGTCATCAGCTATGATAGCTCGATTGATCCCGTTGGCGCCTGCGTCGGTATGAAGGGAAGCCGCGTTCAGGCCGTCGTGCAGGAAATGCAGGGTGAGAAAATCGACATCATTCCTTGGTCGGAAGATACCGCGACCTTCATCGTCAACGCGCTGCAACCTGCAACGGTCAGCCGCGTGGTTATTGACGAAGAAGAAGGCCGTATCGAAGTCGTTGTTCCAGACGATCAGTTGAGCCTTGCCATTGGTCGTCGTGGCCAGAATGTTCGACTGGCCTCGCAGCTTACCGGTCGTGGTATCGACATCATGACCGAGCAGGAATCGAGCGAAAAGCGCCAGAAGGAATTTGTTGAACGCTCCGAAATGTTCCAGCAAGAACTCGATGTAGACGAAACGCTGGCGCAGTTGCTGGTCGCCGAAGGCTTTAGCGAACTCGAAGAGGTCGCTTATGTCGATCCGGCTGAAATCGCTGCTATTGAAGGCTTCGACGAAGGTCTGGCCGAAGAGCTGCAAAGCCGCGCGCAGGAAGCACTCGATCGCCGAGAAGAATCCAACCGCACTGAACGCCGTGAACTGGGTGTTGATGATGCGCTGGCTGAGCTGCCCGTGCTGACCGAAGCGATGCTGGTTGTGCTCGGCAAGGCGGGCATCAAGACGCTCGACGATCTGGCTGACCTTGCCACCGACGAACTGATCCAAAAGGCGCGCGAGCCGCGTCGCAACGAACGAAGCGACCGTGAGGTCCGCCGCAATCGCACCGAAGACAAGGCAGGTATCCTCGCGGTATTCGGTTTGTCTGAAGAGCAGGGCAATGAAATCATCATGGCTGCCCGCGCGCATTGGTTTGAAGAGGAGGACGCCATTGCAGCGGACGACTCCCAATGAGAACCGACACTCCCCAATAAGGAAGTGCATTTTATCGGGTGAGCATGGCGATCGCGCTACGCTCATCCGGCTTGCCCTCGGTCCTGACGGAAACGTCGCGCCCGATATTTTCGCCAAAGCCCCCGGTCGTGGCGCGTGGATTGGCGTGACCGGCGAAGAACTGACTAAAGCGCAAGCGAAGGGCAAACTTGCGGGGCTGCTGCGCCGCGCGTTCAAAACCGAAAAAATCGAGCTTATCGACGACCTTTCCGGACGTATCGAACGCGGGCTTGAAAAGGCATTTCTTGACCGCCTGGGCTTGGAAGCACGGGCGGGGCACCTTATCTTGGGAGCGGAGAAGATTGACGGTGCATCGCGCAGCGGTCAGGTCAAACTCTTGCTTCACGCATCCGACGCGAGCGCCGATGGCAGCGGCAAGCGAGACCAGGCTTGGCGTGTCGGTGAAGACCAAGAAGGTTCGGGTAAGGGCGGCATCAAGCTGCCCGTTGACCGCGACGCAATATCGGCGGCGCTTGGACGGCAAAATGCTGTGCACGTTGCCCTGATCGACCAAAAAGCAGCAGACAGGGTGATGCATCATCTTGGACGCTGGCTAAATTTCAAAGGATGCAGTAATGCGCCCCTCGATTCCGCTGCTTCGGCTGTGGATATGCGGGGCGCCGACACTGACATCTCCGCAATTGATTGAGTAAGGACGGATTCTGTTTCGATGAGTGATGATACCAATAATAAGCCGACTTTGACGCGCAAGCCGCTCACTTTGAGCCGCTCGCTCGAGTCCGGCGAAGTCAAACAGACCTTTAGCCATGGCCGTACCAATAAGGTAGTGGTCGAGGTGAAGCGCAAGAAGCTCGTTGGCAAACCCGGCTTTGTGGCCGAACCCGAAGTCGTGGCTCCGCCACCCCCCCCGCCGCCGCCAGCGGCGCCTGTTGCTTCGGCTCCAGCTGCGCCTGCGCCGCGGCCCACCGGCAACGACATGCTGAGCCGACAGGAGCGTCAGGCCAAATTGCTGCGCGAAGCGGAAGAGGCACGTCTTGCAGTGCTCGAAGAAAGTAGCCGGCGCGAAGCCGAGCAGCGTGCACAGAAAAGCGAAGAAGAAAAACAGCGCGCTCAGGCCAATCGCGAAGAAGCTGCTGCTCCACCGCCCCCGCCGCCTGTTGCTGCTGCAACGGCGCCGGCAGAGCCTGAAACGGTTGAGCCCGTTGCCGAAGAAGCCAACAAAGATGGTGCAGCGCCAGCGCCGCGCCGCTTCACACCGGTTGAAGCACCAAAGCGTCCCGAACGTGAGCGTGAAGAAGCCAAGAAGACTCCACATCGTCCGACCCGCGGCGCCGCAGACGATCGTCGCCAATCAGGTAAGTTAACCGTTACCCGCGCGCTTGAAGGCGACGACGGCGCACGCGCGCGTTCACTCGCTGCGCTGAAACGTGCACGTGAAAAGGAAAAGCGTCTGCACGGCGGTGGCAATCGTACAGCCCAGCCCAAGCAAAGCCGCGATGTTGTCGTGCCTGAATTGATCACGGTTCAGGAACTCGCGAACCGTATGGCCGAAAAAGGCAGCGATTTGGTCAAGGCATTGTTCAAAATGGGCATGCCGGTCACAATCAATGAGACGATCGACCAGGATACTGCTGAATTGCTCGTTGAAGAATTTGGCCACAACATTACGCGCGTTTCCGACGCCGACGTCGATATCGCCCATGACGAAGATGTCGATGCACCCGAAACGCAGAAGTCGCGTCCGCCGGTCGTAACCGTTATGGGCCATGTCGATCACGGCAAAACCTCGTTGCTCGATGCGTTGCGCGGCGCCAATGTGGTGTCGGGCGAAGCGGGTGGCATTACCCAGCATATCGGTGCCTATCAGGTGAAGGCAAAGGATGGCTCCGTCATCACCTTCCTCGATACGCCGGGCCATGAAGCCTTCACACAGATGCGCCAGCGTGGTGCGTCGGTAACCGATATCGTGATCCTTGTAGTCGCAGCCGATGACGGTCTGATGCCACAGACGATTGAGGCGATCAAACATGCCAAAGCTGCGAACGTCCCGATGATTGTCGCGATCAATAAGATCGACAAGGAAGGCGCGAATCCGCAGAAGGTACGCGAGCGTTTGCTTGAGCATGAAGTGGTTGTCGAACAGATGGGCGGTGATGTTCAGGATGTCGAAGTGTCGGCGCTAAAGAAGACCGGCCTTGATACTTTGCTCGAAAAGCTCGCGCTTCAGGCCGAATTGATGGAGCTGAAAGCCAACCCGGATCGTCCTGCCGAAGCTATCGTTGTCGAAGCACAGCTCGACAAGGGTCGAGGTGCGGTTGCGACCGTATTGGTCAAGCGCGGCACGCTGAAGCGTGGCGATATCTTTGTTGTTGGCGCAGAAAGCGGCAAAGTCCGTGCGTTGATCAACGACAAGGGGCAGCAGGTTCCTGAAGCAGGCCCCGCAACACCGGTTGAAGTGCTCGGCCTTACCGGTGTGCCGTCCGCTGGCGACGTTCTGACTGTAGTAGAAAATGAAGCGCGTGCGCGTGAAGTTGCGCTGTACCGTAAGGAACAGTCGACCAAGGTGCGCACCGCGCAGGTCACACCCAACCTTGAAAATCTGTTTGATAATCTGTCTGCGACGCGCGCGATGGAATATCCCGTAGTAATCAAGGGCGACGTGCAGGGGTCGGTTGAGGCAATCGTTACCGCACTCAACAATATCTCGACCGACGATATCAAGGTTCGCGTGTTGCTGGCAGGCGTTGGCGGAATTACCGAATCCGACATGTTGCTCGCAGCTGCATCAAATGCACCGCTTATCGGGTTCAACGTGCGTCCGAATACCAAGGCCGCGGCGCTCGCCAAGCGTGACCGCGTTCGCCTGAAATATTTCGACGTGATTTATCACCTGACCGCCGACATCGCCAAAGAAATGGCGGGCGAACTGGGGCCGGAAATCATCGAGACGGTCGTTGGACGCGCCGAAGTCAAGGACGTCTTCAAGTCTGGCAAGCGCGACAAGGCTGCTGGTTTGCTAGTCAGCGAAGGGGTCATCAAGAAAGGCCTGTTTGCCCGTCTTACCCGCGAGGACGTCATTGTATCGAAAACCACAATCGCATCGCTGCGCCGCTTCAAGGATAATGTCGACGAAGTCCGTGCCGGTATGGAATGTGGTGTCGTTCTTGCGGACACCAACGACGTCAAGGCTGGCGATATGCTCGAGGTCTTCGAGGTCGAGGAGCGTGAACGCACGTTGTGAGTTTAGCTCAAACCTGAAAGGGGAGCTTTATGGCCAAGCATAACGACACTGGGCCGGAAGGCCGTTCGGTCCGGTTGTTGCGTGTTGGTGAACAGTTTCGGCATATCTTGTCCGAACTGCTCGCACGCGACGAGGTGCATGACGATGTGCTGACCAGCCATAGCGTCAGCGTGACCGAAGTGCGGATGTCACCCGACTTGCGGCACGCAACCGCGTTCATCAAGCCGTTGCTCGGTGCGAATGAGGAGGCGGTGCTCAAAGCGCTGCGCACCAATACCGCATTCTTCCAGAAGGAAGTCGCATCGCGGGTGAGCATGAAATATGCGGCGAAGTTGAAGTTTTTGGCCGATGACAGCTTTGATCAGGCTACGCATATTGAGGGGCTGTTGGCACAGCCAAAGGTGCAGCAGGATCTGACTGATAGCGGCGACTGATGGCGAAGCTATATTTTTACTACGCGTCGATGAACGCTGGCAAGTCGTCCACCTTGTTGCAGGCGGCGTTCAATTATGGCGAGCGCGGCATGAAAGTCATGCTCTGGACTGCGGCATTGGATGATCGCCCGGGTTTTGGTGCAATCAGCTCGCGGATTGGGCTGTCCGGTGATGCAAACCGGTTTGAAGCTTTGACCGATATTGAGGCGGCGGTGCTTGAGCGGCATCAGGATACGCCATTGGCTTGTGTGTTGATCGACGAGGCACAGTTTCTTTCTAAAGAGCAGGCTTGGCAATGTGCACGCTTGGCCGACAAAGCTGGAATCCCTGTCGTTTGCTATGGTCTGCGTACTGACTTTCAAGGCGAATTGTTTCCCGGTTCGGCGGCTTTGCTGGGGATTGCAGACAGCTTGGTCGAATTAAAAGGTGTTTGTGACTGCGGACGGAAGGCGACGATGAACCTTCGCGTGGATGAGTTGGGTAAGGCCGTTATCGACGGTGCGCAGACAGAAATTGGCGGTGATGACCGCTATGTCGCGATGTGCCGCAAGCATTTCATGGAAGCGCGGGCAGTGACCTCGTTTTAATTGCCGGTTCATTTTGGCAGGCGTATTTTGCCTTCATGAGAATTGTGGCCTCCCTGATATTGATTGCAGCAATTCTGGCGGCTCCCACACAGGCCAAACAGCCAACACCGCATGTCTGGCCCGAACTTGGCGTTGAATCGCAGATCGTGTTTCCCAATTATGGAGCAATCCGCAATTTTGAGGCAGACGGTAATGATGGCATCTGGCTCGAAGACCGGCAGCGGCGCTGGTATTATGCCGAAATCGCAGGCATCTGTCCAAATTTGAATTTCGCACAGACAATCGGTTTCGACACTCGTGGCGGGGCAAATTTCGATAAGTTCAGTTCGATTATTGTACGGGGCGAAAAGTGTCAGCTCACGAGCCTTGTGACAGCCGAAAAACCTTTGTCCCGCAAGGAACGATCGAAATTGCGCAAGGCGGCAATCGCTGCAGGCAAAGAGGTCGCGGCACCTTCAAATTGACTCGGGCGCTTGCTGCCCTAAAGGCGGGTCATGCATGGCTGGATCATCCTCGACAAACCGATAGGGCTTGGATCGACTCAAGCAGTTGCGGCGGTGAAACGCAATTTGCGTGAAGCTGGATTTGGTAAAGTAAAGGTGGGGCATGGCGGCACTCTTGATCCGTTGGCGACTGGTCTGCTGCCGATCGCACTGGGGGAAGCCACAAAGCTGTGCGGACGCATGCTGGATGCTTCGAAGACTTATGATTTCACAATCTCGTTTGGCGCCGAAACCAGCGGACTGGACGCGGAGGGCGAGGTTGTCGCTACTTCGGAACACCGTCCAACGCGTTCAGATATTGAAGCAGCATTGCCGGGTTTCGCAGGGCCAATAGAACAAATCCCACCTGCTTATTCAGCAATCAAAATCGACGGCAAACGCGCGTATGATCGCGCAAGGGCAGGCGAGCAGGTAGAGATGACGGCGAGAGCGGTGACTGTCCATTCGCTTATAGTAGGTTTAGCAGAGGAAGGACCTCTGGAAGAAATATCGCTTACCGCCGACGTTTCCAAAGGCACCTACATTCGCAGCCTTGCCCGTGACATCGCCAAAGCAGTCGGCACCGTGGGCCACGTAACGATGCTCCGTCGTACCCGAGCCGGTACGTTCAACCTAGACCGCGCGATTTCGCTGGACAAACTCAACACATTCGGCCAAGGCGCGGCCCAAGAAGACATTATCTTGCCGATAGAGGCAGGGCTGGTCGACATCCCGGCTCTAGATCTCTCCCCGGAACAGGCAAGGGCAGTCCAATTGGGCCGCGTCTTGACCGGGATTGCCATGAAAGATGGGCTACATTGGGCGAGGGGCGCAGATTTGCGGCCGTTGGCGTTAGTGGAGAACATCGGCGGGGAATTGAGAACCGTCCGTGGCTTTAACCTCTAAATCACGATGTTCGAAGGAAAAAC
This sequence comes from Sphingomonadales bacterium, assembly GCA_031370535.1. Classification (GTDB taxonomy): domain Bacteria; phylum Pseudomonadota; class Alphaproteobacteria; order Sphingomonadales; family Sphingomonadaceae; genus Sphingorhabdus_B. The sequence continues at coordinate 45,364 of JANMQN010000030.1, forward strand.
ATGACGATTACTGCTGAACGCAAAGCCGAAGTAATTAAAGAACATGCTCGCGAAGCAAATGATACCGGATCGCCTGAAGTGCAAGTTGCAATCCTGACCGACCGTATCAATGCTTTGACCGACCATTTTAAAGCCCACCACAAAGATAATCATTCACGTCGTGGCCTACTGATGATGGTGAACAAGCGTCGTTCGCTTCTGGATTATCTCAAGAAAATCGACGGCGAGCGTTATGCCGCCCTCATCGCGAAGCTCGGTCTTCGTAAATAATTTTGCGAAAGCGGCCCAGCAATTGGGCCGCTTTTTGCTTATGGGGCTGTCTGGCAATGAGGCTGGACTGCCATAGGGGCCGTTAAAGCCCCCACCGTCCGCGGATCGGATTATCCGCACTAGAGGCCCCGCATTGCATAGGGCGAGCGGGCAGAAGGAAATAGAATGTTTAATACGAAAACTGTATCAATCGAGTTAGGCGGACAAACGCTCACTCTCGAAACGGGCAAGGTTGCTCGTCAAGCCGACGGTGCTGTCATGGCGTCGCTGGGCGAAACTGTTGTGCTTTGCGCGGTTACCGCTGCAAAGTCTGTGAAGGACGGGCAGGATTTCTTCCCGCTGACCGTTCACTATCAGGAAAAATATTCCGCAGCCGGCCGTATTCCCGGCGGCTTTTTCAAACGCGAACGCGGTGCGACCGAAAAGGAAACGTTGGTTTCGCGTTTGATCGACCGTCCGCTTCGCCCATTGTTTCCAGAAGGTTTTTACAACGAAATCAACTGTATCGCTCAAGTTTTGAGCTATGACGGTCATAACGAACCCGACATCCTTGCATTGGTGGCCGCTTCGGCTGCGATGACGATTTCGGGCGTGCCTTTCATGGGCCCAATCGGCGCGGCACGCGTCGGTTATGTAAACGGCGAATACATCCTGAACCCGACCGACGAGCAGGTTGCCGAAGGCGATCTCGACCTCGTGGTTGCGGCAACCTACGACGCCGAGATGATGGTTGAATCCGAAGCCAATGAGCTTTCGGAAGAAATCATGCTTGGTGCCGTCCTCTTCGCGCATGACGCGTGTAAGGAAGTCGTCAAAGCGATCATCAAGCTGGCCGAACAGGCCGCGAAGGAACCTTGGGCGATGGCCGAACAGGCTGACCTCTCGGCTGCCAAGGACAAGCTCAAGAAGCTCATCGGCAAGGACATCGCTGCGGCGTACAAGATCACCGACAAATCGGCCCGGTCAAACGCGCTCAACGAAGCCCGCGCTGCGGCAAAGGCTGCCTTCACCGACGCAACCCCGCAGGACCAGATGGCCGCAGGCAAGCTGATGAAGAAGCTCGAAGCCGAAATCGTTCGCGGCGCCATCCTGAAAGACGGCACTCGCATCGACGGTCGCAAGACCAACCAAATCCGTCCGATCCTGGCAGAAACCCACTTCCTTCCACGCTCGCACGGTTCGGCGCTGTTTACGCGCGGCGAAACCCAGACCATCGCGACCTGCACCTTGGGCACCAAGGACGCAGAGCAGATGATCGACGGCCTTGGCGGTCTGCATTATGAAAACTTCATGCTGCATTACAACTTCCCGCCGTACAGCGTTGGCGAAGTTGGCCGTTTCGGCGCACCAAGCCGCCGCGACATCGGCCACGGCAAGCTCGCCTGGCGCGCGCTCCACGCCGTGCTGCCGACAACGGACGAGTTCCCTTACACCATCCGCATCACCAGCGAC
>JANMQN010000007.1:0-1778 GCA_031370535.1 Sphingomonadales bacterium
CGCCGCGCCAATGTCTTCGGGGTCGTATTCCAGCAAATGATCAAGTTCCGATATGGCTTCTTCGGGCCTGCCCTGACGATAGAGCACAAGCGCCAGATTGGAGCGCGCAGGAGCAAAAGCGGGCGCTAACTCGACTGCCCGTCGCAGCAGGTTTTCGGCATCGGCAAAACGCCCGATCCGACCTGCCAATTCTGCCAGCATCCGGATAGCAGCAACATCGAAGGGATCTCGTTTCAGATGCGATTTTAATATCGGCTCGGCATCGTGAAGGCGGTTTTCATAGAGAGCGAGCCCTGCCGCCATCAACTCCGGATTGCGCAAGGCTGATTCGATGGAATGTTGAGCAGAGTTTGCGTTCATCTTCGCTGGTCTAGGCGAAGGATCAGCTATTTTGAAGCACGCAAATCAGATGGCGTATCAATATCGTGCAACATAGCCGGTTCTGCCACAATCAGCCGCGCCGATTTCAGCAGCGCCGCCGCGCCGCGATCACCCAATGTTTCCAGCAGTTTGGGCCATATCTCTCTTGGGAAAAATGCCGGCGGCATTGGCGCGCTACCGTCACTGGATGCTGTCAGTGCGCCTGTCGCTGCGACACATTTTATATGGTCCGCTGATACAAAAGGCATATCAGCCAGCGTAACCAGCAGACCCCTTGCCGATGTTGAAAGTGCGGCCCCGACTGCCAGATGAAGCGAGTGCGCCTGTCCTCTTTCGGGCGCGTCATTTTCGATCACTGCAAATCCAAGCTCTGCATAATCCATCGCAATCGTGGTATTCTTTGCGCACACCACAAAACGCCAGCCAAAACCGTACGGTGCCAATGTCTGACCGATATGAAGCCCTAAAGGATGGCCGTTCAAATCAACCAACAGCTTGTCCGATCCAAAGCGGCTGCCTTGCCCTGCGGCCAGCACGGCAACAGCAATGTCAGCGAAGTCCATCATTCAACGCTTTCACCATCCCTGCCGCAATCGATAGCGCGATCTCGGGTGCGCTGATGGCGTTAATTGCAACTCCGGCTGGTCCATCTATACGCAGCAATTGGGAAGCATCGACGCCTATAGTAATTAGCCGTTCTAAACGCTTGCTATGCGATGCCTTCGACCCCAGCGCCGCAACATACGCCGCAGGGCTGGCGAGCGCGGCATGCAACGCCGGATCGTCGATTTTGGGATCATGGCTGAGCGTCACGACCGCTGTCCGGGCATCCGGCCTGAGCGCAGCAATGGCCTCATCCGGCCAACGGTCATCAAGCATAACGCCGGGAAACCGCTCGGCTGTCAAAAATCGTGCCCGAGGATCAATTATTGTCACTTGTATGCCCATCGATTGTGCAATGTCCGATAGGGCCGCTGCTATTTCGACGGCGCCTACGATCAACAACCGTTTGGACGGAAGGTATTGATTGACGAACAAGCCGTCCGCATCCTCTGCGACTTGTTTGCTTACGCCGGATTCAAGGTCGGTGCCGATCAACACGGCCTCTTTTGCCGACTGCGCGTTGATTATCGTGCCAAACAATTTCCCTGGAAAATAATCGGGCGAAACATTCTGCACCAGCACGACAATGTCCCCACCGCATGGTAGCCCCACCTCCCACGCTGACCCGTCGGCGACGCCATAACGGCGGATAGCAAAGCTATTCTGATCAATAACATCGGCGGCAACCTGCAATATATCGCCCTCAACGCAACCGCCCGAAACCGAGCCTACAAACCGGCCATCCTCATGCACCAACATATGCGTTCCAATAGGGCAAGGAGCCGAACGCCAGG
>JANMQN010000009.1:0-5240 GCA_031370535.1 Sphingomonadales bacterium
GTGTGCAATAGCATTTGAAGGCATGGCCGTCGGCAAGCAACTTGTCGCAATGTTCGGTATAAATCGCGCTGCGCTCCGACTGGCGATAAGGGCCGTGCGGGCCGCCAACATCCGGGCCTTCGTCCCAGCTAAGGCCAAGCCATTTCAGCGATTCGAGAATCATTTTCTCCGATTGCGGGGTCGAACGCGCCTGATCGGTATCCTCGATGCGCAACAGGAAATCGCCGCCGTGTTTCTTGGCGAAGCAGTAATTGATCAGTGCGATATAGGCGGTGCCGACATGGGGGTCGCCGGTGGGCGAGGGGGCAACGCGGGTTCTGACAGTCATGGTTAACAAAAGCCTTTGGTTTGATTTAGCGGCGCTCTATCAAGCTGCAACGGCATTGTCATCTTTGCGGTGCAGTCGGGCATCAGCAAATTGAAGGAATTACGCCATGTACATTTCACGCCGCCAGTTCGGATTTGGTCTTGGCAGCATTGCCTTTGCTGGGCTTGCCGCGCGTTCGATTGCGCAGGCGCCAGTTGCCGGGATGAACGAAGTGCGCGGCTACGGTGCGCTGGTCCGCGACCCGAACAACCTTATCGATTTGCCCAAGGGCTTCAGCTACCGCGTGATTTCGCGGCTGGGTAACATCATGGACGATGGTTTCCTGGTGCCTAACTCGGCCGATGGCATGGGTGCGTTCGATCTGGGCAAGGGCAAGGTTGCGCTGGTTCGCAATCATGAATTGAGCGTTGGTGATCAGGGGGTTGGCCCGTTCACGAGCCCTGCTCCCAAGGACTTCAATGCCTACGACCGAATGGCCGACGACACGTCAATACCACTGCCGGGCGGGACTACTACGTTGATTTACGACATGAAGACCGGCCAGCGCGAGGCCGAGTGGCTCAGCCTTTCGGGCACGATCCGCAATTGTTCGGGCGGGATTACGCCGTGGGGCAGCTGGCTGACTTGCGAGGAAAATATGACCAAGGCCGGGAACGGCGTTGGCAAAGACCACGGCTATATTTTCGAGGTCCCCGCCACGCATCGCGGTCTCGTGACGCCTGTGCCTTTAAAGGCGATGGGCCGCTTCAACCATGAAGCCGCCTGTGTCGACCCGCGCACGGGCGTGGCGTATCTGACCGAAGATCGCGGCGACAGCCTGCTTTATCGCTTCATCCCGAACGAAAAGGGCCAGCTTGCGAAAGGTGGCCGTTTGGAAGCATTGGCCTTTGTGGAATCCGACATCAAAGACGCGCGCAACTGGACCGAGGTGCAGGTTAGCAAGGGTAAACAATATCGCGTCAAATGGGTCCCGCTGTCGAACCCCGAAAGCCCGAGCGACGATTTGCGGAGACAAGGCGCAGCCAAGGGCGCAGCGTTGTTCGCGCGCGGCGAGGGTATTTTCTGGGGGAAGGGCGAATTGTTCTTCGCCTGCACCAATGGCGGAGCTGCAAAATATGGCCAGATTTTCCGTTATGTGCCTGCCATCAATGAAGGCTTTGCAGGCGAGAGCGATGCGCCAGGCATGATCGATCTGTTCATGGAATCGACCAATCCGGCCTTTTACAATTATGGCGACAACATTGCGGTCATGCCGAACGGCCATTTGCTGGTGTGCGAGGACCAGTATACCGACATCAGCGACAATCATCTGCGTGGTGTCGACGGTGCGGGCCGGACGTACATGATCGCCAAAAGCCGCGTGCAAACCGAATTTGCAGGCGGGTGCTTCTCGCCCGACGGCTCAACATTGTTCGTCAATATGATGGAGCCGACGATGACCTTGGCAATCAGGGGGCCCTGGGGAAAGGTCAGCGCAAGCCGGGTGTAAAGTTCTCGCTAATCCGCAAATAAATGGTATAACATTACATGATTCTGTAGGAGAGAGCTCATGGGAACAGTCATTTATTTGCATCATCATGGTGTCCGCAGCGTTCATGATGCGCCGATCTCTTCATTGAATATCACGCCATTGATCGACGTTATGCTCGTTCTCTTGGTCATGCTCATCATCGCGGTACCCGCGACGATGCACGAGGTTACGGTGGATTTGCCAAACGGCGAAGGCCTTAAGGGCGATCCCGTTTTGCAAAAGCTGGTGCTTCGCAATGACGGCCAGGCATTTTGGAATGGGGAACCATTGGGCGAAACTGGCTTGGCAGAAAAATTGCGCGCCACGGCAAAAGCGGGCGATGAACTACAATTTCAGACCGACGCGAATGCACGATATGAGCGGTTCAACCAGCTCATTGCGCTGGTCAAACGCTCGGGTGTCGAGAAGGTGGGATTTGTCGGCAACAGTAAGTTTGCCAAATGGGAAAAGCCACTGCCCGCCAATTTTTAACAGCTCGGCGAACAATTCTGGTGAACCTTCGAGGCAGGGTAAAGACTGGCTAGCCTTCAAAAGCGAAAGGGCGTAGCGCCGCGGTTGAATGTCGCAAATCTCTCCCCGTTTATTATCGCTAGGCACGGCGTTGCCCTCGCATCATATCACACAAGCGCAAGTGCTTGGTATTTTGGCGGAGGCTAAAGGCAAAGCGCTGCCGCCGCGCATGGCGGAGATTTTGGGTAATACCGGGATCGAGCAGCGTCATATAGCTATGCCGCCCGAATATTATTTCGGCGAAAGGTCGTGGGCGGATCGCGCTCGGGTATATGAAGATACGGCTATCGAATTGTTTGAGGCCGCGGCGGGGCAAGCGCTACAGCGAGCAGGCCTGACTGCGGCCGAAATCGGCCAGATAGTCTATGTGTCGACCACTGGCACGATGACGCCAAGCCTTCCAAGCCGGATGATCGCGACAATGGGTTTTGCCCCCGACACTCGTTGTGCGCCGCTATTCGGCTATGGCTGTGCGGGCGGAGTTATTGGGCTGGGGGTGGCTGCCGACCTGTATCGAGCTTCTCCAGATAAACCGGTGCTACTGGTGAGCCTGGAACTGTGCAGCATCGCTTATGACCATGCGCGCATGGACAAGAAGGATATGGTTGCGCTCGCCTTGTTTGCCGATGGCTGTGCGGCTGCGGTCATTGGATCTGGGGAAGGGCCGGAACTCGCTGCTTTTGCCAGCCATATCTGGCCTGAAACGCTAGAAATGATGGGATGGGAAATCGGAGATACTGGTTTCGACCTCGTTCTGGCACGCGATATCCCACTGTTCGTCAACAGCCATTTTGCGCCGGTCTGCGATGGGTTTCTGGCAGATCAGCAGGTGGCCAAATCCGAAATGGCCGAACCCGCCTGCCATCCCGGTGGCGGTAGAGTCGTCGATGCGCTTGCAGAATATTTCGGCGATGACCTGCTGGCTACACGGGCAGTGCTACGGCAGAACGGGAACATGAGTTCGCCGACTGTGCTGTTCGTATTGGAAGCTTTGCTGGAGGCGGGGCCGATGACCAAGCCGACCCTTATGACTGCGCTCGGCCCCGGCTTTGTCGGAGCAATGGGATTGCTCAGGCCATGAGTATTTTCGACTGGCCTATATGGGCGCAGGCGGTGTTCGCCTACGTGGTCATCCAGCGGTTTGCGGAACTGTTCTATGCCAACGCAAATACTCGCCGTCTTTTGGCAGAAGGTGGCCGCGAATATGGCGCGGCTCATTATCCGTTGTTTATTGTGCTGCACACCGGCTGGTTGATCTCGATAGCGCTGTTTGCCGCGCCAACAGTGCGGCCAGACCTCCTGCTCCTCAATGCTTTTGTCGCTAGCCAGACCTTCCGGTTTTGGACGCTCGCCAGCATCGGCCGCTGGTGGACCACCCGCATCATCAGCGCCCCACATTTCCCGAAGGTGAAGCGGGGTCCTTACCGCTTGATCAAGCATCCCAATTACGCGCTGGTGGCGGTGGAAATCGCGCTACTCCCGTTGCTATTGGGTGCGCCCTCGATGGCGCTGACCTTTTCGGTCTTGAACGCTGCTTTGCTGTGGTGGCGGATCAGGGTGGAGAATATTGTGCTGGGCGAGCGCCACGGCACCCCTTGACCCCGCACCCATCCACCGCTAATGGCGCGCCTTCCCGAAGGTGGAGTCCGATTCTCCGTCCTCTGCGGAAAAACTCAAAATAGCAGCACATTATGTGTCAGGTCGGGTGGGCCAAAGGCTGAGCCTCCACCGCAAACACGCCTTGCCATCTAAAGTAACCGCTTAACAAAGGTGAAGATATGCCAACGATTAACCAGCTGGTCCGCAAGGGCCGGACCCCGCAGAAGACCAAGTCGAAGGTCCCTGCAATGGAGCAGAACCCGCAAAAGCGCGGCGTTTGCACCCGCGTTTATACGACGACCCCGAAAAAGCCGAACTCGGCTTTGCGTAAAGTTGCGAAGATCCGTCTTACCAACCAACGCGAGGTCATTTCCTACATTCCTGGCGAAGGCCACAACCTGCAAGAGCATAGCGTTGTGCTGATCCGCGGCGGGCGCGTACGCGACCTTCCCGGTGTGCGTTACCACGTGCTTCGCGGCGTACTCGATACGCAGGGTGTCAAGGACCGCAAGCAATCGCGTTCCAAATATGGTGCAAAGCGTCCGAAGTAATTCGCGCTTCCCATAGGCTGGCCCGATTGGCGCGCATCTGCGCTGCCACTGGTCCTAAGAGATAAAGGAAATTATATATGTCACGTCGTCGTCGTCCCGAAAAGCGCATCATTCTTCCCGATCCCCGTTATGGTGATCTGGTGCTTTCAAAGTTCATGAACAACCTGATGCTCGATGGTAAGAAATCGGCCGCAGAGCGTATCGTTTATGGTGCACTCGAAACGGTTGAAAGCCGCGCCAAGAAAGATCCGATCCAGACCTTCCATGAAGCGCTTGATAACGTCAAGCCCGGTATCGAAGTCCGCAGCCGCCGCGTTGGTGGTGCGACCTATCAGGTTCCTTGCGAAGTTCGCCCCGAACGCGCTCAGGCTCTCGCGATCCGCTGGTTGATTGGTGCAGCGCGTAACCGCAGCGAAACCACCATGGCCGCACGGCTTTCAGGTGAGCTGATGGATGCTGCTTCGAATCGCGGAAACGCTGTCAAAAAACGTGAAGATACGCACCGTATGGCAGAAGCCAACCGTGCATTCGCTCACTATCGCTGGTAACATAGCCAGCCATTCGCATCATTCGCGAATGTAGGTTTTTGAAGTAAATCGGGGGCTGGCATAAACCAGCCCCTTTCCCTATAGGGCGCGCAACACAAGCAAGCCCATCTTTGGAGTAAAGCCCATGGCACGCAGCCATCCACTCAATATGTATCGCAACATCGGTATCATGG
>JANMQN010000092.1:0-26409 GCA_031370535.1 Sphingomonadales bacterium
GCAAATGCATTTTGTCGTGGCTGATGACATATGCTCCGCCTGGGATGATCTGCGGATATTGCCACAGATTACCGCGCTTGCGAGACATTACCGGGCGCAACCCGACCTGTTTCAGTCGCTTGTGGTGATTTTCCGCAAGACTGAACCGTTGACCGAAAGGTGGTTCGAACGAGTAGTCTGGGACCGGCTGCAATCACTGAGTGATAAAGACGAATGGCTCGGCGCAAAAGTCGATCCACGCACAAGCACCGATCCCGATGATCCGCATTTCGCTGTCAGTTTTGGCGGCGAAGCGTTTTTCGTGGTCGGCCTCCATCCCAATGCCAGCCGCCCCGCGCGCCGGTTCGACCATCCCGTGATGGTGTTCAACTTGCACAACCAGTTCGAAGTGCTGCGGTCCGAAGGGCGTTACGAAGGGCTGCGAAACACCATATTAAAACGCGACGAAATGCTGGCGGGCAGCATCAACCCGATGCTGGCGCAGCATGGGGAGAAATCTGCGGCACGCCAGTATAGCGGTCGCGCCGTCGACGATAATTGGGCGTGTCCGTTCTCTCGAAAGAGTGCTTAGGCATGAAACAGCACGAAATCGCGCCACGTTCTGGTGTGGCCTTTACGATGAACAAGGGCGACTTGCTCACCGTAATCGACCCGCGCGGCGAGCAGGTTGCCGATCTTGTCGCTTACGCGCAGAGCGACCACCGCGAGGTCATCTCTTCCGGACGGACGCTGGATTACGTTTCGCGGATTTTTCTGACCACCGGCGATCCGATCTATTCGAATCGCAGCAATATCATGCTGACCATTGTCGAGGACGATGTCGGGCGGCATGATTTCCTGCTGACACCGTGTTCGCAGGACACGTTCCGGATCATTTACGGTGACGAGCATCCGCATCAGGGTTGCTTCGGTAATCTCGCCGAGGCGTTGAAGCCCTTCGGTATCGAAGCCGATGACATACCAGTGGCGTTCAACTGCTTCATGCACGTTGCGATTGATGGTAAGAGCGGCGAAATATCAGTCCAGCCGCCATTAAGCCGTGCAGGCGAGCGGATAGTATTCCGCGCAGAGATGGATTTGATAATCGGCCTTACCGCCTGTTCGGCGCTCCAATCCAACAACGGGTCGTTCAAGCCGATTAAGTATATGGTGTCCTCCACCGAAGGACAGTTAGCTATGCCTGCAATCAAACCGATGCTGCGGCCATCAACGCTTTAATAGTGCATGTCGTTGGCCGACACGAGCAGGCGGAGGTGGGCGTTGAATGCTTTGTTCGCGGTAAAGGGCATTCAGAAGACGGCTAAGGGGTCATTTTCCAGCATCAGTGCTTTATGAAACCATTTACACATTTGACGCAAGACTGTGATGAAATTGTCACATTTGTCAAAAAGGACAACAGGACTGACAGAATATTGCTTGATTGCACTCCACTTTGATGTTTGTGTGCACCTGCACAATAAATGCGCTGGCAATAAAATATTAACCATAGCGCGGGCATTAGATTTAGCGGGAAGAGGACGGCAATTGCCGACGGCCAAGCAATGCGTTGGTCACCGGCTAATAATGTAGCGCACCTAAGAAGGGGTAATTATATGCGTAAATCAATTTTGCAACTGGCTGCCATGAGCATCGCGATGAGCGCGTTGGCCGTTTCGGCTCCAGCATTCGCTCAGGACGAAGCGGCTGAAGAAGCGTCTGGTCCAATCACATTGACTGGCGGCATCGCTGTTGTTTCAGACTATCGTTTCCGCGGCGTTTCGCTTTCCGACAAGGATTTCGCAGTTCAGCCATATCTGACCGTGAAGCATGAATCAGGCTTCTACGTCGGTGTATGGGGTTCGAACCTCGCAGAAAATACAGGTGATGACGTCGAGGTCGACCTTTATGCAGGTTTCTCGGGCGGCGATACGGTGACCTATGACATCGGCGCGACCTATTATGTCTATCCCGGTGTATCGAGCTTCAACTATGTCGAATTCACCGGCAAGCTTGGTACTACTGTCGGCCCGGCGACCATTGGTGGTCAGCTGAGCTATGTGCCGAGCCAGGACAATACTGGTAACAACGATAATATTTACGCGGCAACCAATATTGCGGTTGCCATTCCTGACTCCCCGATCACGCTGACCGGTTCGGTCGGGTTGGAAGACGGCGCATTCTCTGGCGGAAGCAGCAAGATCGATTGGTCGCTGGGTGCAACCGCTGCGGTTAAGGGCTTCACCCTTGGCGTGGCTTATGTTGACACCGACCGCGCTACCACCTTTGCACCCAGAGATAGCAAAGCCGGCGTGGTTTTCTCGTTGAGCTACGGTTTCTAACAACAAAATTGCCTTCGGGCATCGATACATTCTGCATGCCGGGCTTGACCTTTCAAGTCCGGCATGCGCTTATCCGGCGCACAGAAAGCTGGTGAAATTGTATGTCTGTCAACCTCGCGAACTGGATCGCAGAGCATAAAATCGACGAAGTAGAATGCATCGTCCCCGATATTAACGGCGTACAGCGCGGCAAGGTCTTGCCAGCCAAGAAATTCCTCTCATCGGTCCGCGACAAGTCTCTGCGGATACCGGGAAGTGTTTTTATCTGCACTATTGACGGGCATTATCCCGAAGATATCGAGGATATCTGGGACAAGGATCCCGACAAGATCTTGATCGCCGATCCCGACACCATCTGTGTCGCACCCGGGTTTAAATCGCCAACCGCCTTTGTCATTGCCGATGCCTTCAACGGCGACGGCACCGAGGTTGAACTGGCACCGCGCACTATTCTCAAAAAGGTGCTGGCGCTTTACGCTGCGAAGGGTTGGAAGCCGATCATCGCGCCTGAGGTTGAATTTTACCTCGTCAGCCAGAATGTCGATCCTGATTTCCCACTGCAGCCGCCTACAGGCTCAAGCGGTCGTGCCGAAACCGCAAGCCAGCCTTACGGGCTGGAAGCGATGAACGAATATGAAGATATCATCGATCATATCTACGACGATTGCGAGCTCATGGGGCTCGATATCGATACGATGATCCATGAAATGGGCGCAGCGCAGCTGGAGGTCAATTTCATCCACGGTGATCCGATGAAGCTCGCCGATCAGGTGTTCCTATTCAAGCGTGCGGTGCGCGCTGTCGCCAAGCAACATGGTGTCTACGCGACCTTCATGGCGAACCCCATGGCGGGCCAGCCGGGTAGCGCCATGCACATCCACCAGTCAGTGGTTGATGCCGAGACGGGCAAGAACCTGTTCTCAAACGCCAATGGCAAGGATAGCGCACTGTTCCGCAGCTACATAGCTGGTCTCGTCAAATTTATGCCGCAAATCTCGCCGCTCTGGGCACCCAATGTGAACAGCTTCCGCCGGATGCGCCCAGACAGCGCTGCTCCGATTAACGTGCAATGGGGTGAGGATAATCGCTCATGCGGTTTCCGCGTGCCGATATCCGACAAGGCCAATCGCCGCGTTGAAAACCGGCTTCCGGGTGCGGATTCCAACCCCTATTTGGCAATGGCAGCGTCTCTTGTGTGCGGTTATATCGGTATGGTTGAGCGCATGGTTCCTGCCAAGGCGATCACAGGTAGCGCGTACAACCGCGCAAGAACGTTACCGCGTACATTGGAAGCGGCGCTTGATCGTTTTTCCGCCTGCCGACCAGTCCGCAACCTGCTCGGTGAGGATTTCTTTGAGATTTTCTATGCGGTTAAGGATTATGAGCTATTCAATTACCAATCGGTGGTGAGCAGCTGGGAACGCGAGCATTTGCTGCTGAGGGTGTGATGGCCGACCCGCTCAATGATAGTTATTATCTGGCATCGGTGGGCTATTATTGTCCCAATGCGCCGCTGGCCGGGGACCTAAAGGCCGACGTCTGCATCATCGGCGGTGGTTTTACCGGCTTGTCGGCGGCTGTCGCCTGTGCCGAAGCCGGTCTGGATGTCTTATTGCTTGAGGCCGAACAGGTCGGCTTTGGCGCCTCGGGCCGCAATGGCGGACAGATGATCCCGGGGTTCAACATGGCGGGAGGCGATCTGGTCAAATTGGTGGGCGAGGAAGTCGGGCATAAGCTCTACCGCCTCGCGATATCGGCGCGCGACCGTGTGCACGCGCGGATCGAGCGCCACGAGATCAATTGCGATTTGCAGCATGGCCATATCCATTTAGCGGCAAAAAAGCGCGATTTTGCCTATCTTGAAGAAGAAGTAGCATTCAGCGACAAATTGCTTGGAGCGGGCGAGGCGGTCTTGGTTCCGCCATTCCATATTGGCCAATATGTCAATGTCAGCGGTTATTATGGAGGTGTTTATGTCCCAAAAGGCGGCCATCTCCATGCGTTGAAATATGCGCGCGGGTTGGCGGAGGCAGCGCGAAGTGCGGGCGCTCAAATTTTCGAGGGCAGCCGGGTCATTTCGGTTGATGATGGCGATAAGGCAGTGGTCCGCACGGCTGGTGGATCGGTAACGGCTTCACATGTCTTTCTGGCGTGCGACGCGGAAACTGCTGATCTCGCACCCAAGGCCGGTCGTTACACGATGCCGGTGCTTAACTACATCATTGCAACTGAGCCGCTCGACGCAGAACGTGGGCGCGAGCTTATTCCGTCCAATGCGGCAGTTTCGGACAGCCGGTTTGTTCTCAATTATTTTCGGTTATCAGCTGATAACAGGTTGTTATTTGCGGGCGGCGAGAAGTATTCGCCAAAGCCACCAAAGGATATTGCTGCATTTGTCCGGCCTTATATGCTGAAATTATTCCCGCAATTGGCGGATGCGCGGATCGATTATGCATGGGGCGGCGCCGTCGGGATTACCGTCAATCGCCTCCCGCATATTGGGCGCAACGGCAATATCCTTTTCGCACATGGCTATTCAGGGCAGGGCGTGTTGCTCACGACATTAGTAGGCGAACTTGTGGCTGAATTGTTGAAGGGCGACAGCCGCAACTTCGACCTATTCGACAAGATACCCCACCATGCGTTCCCAGGCGGCAAGTTATTACGCTCGCCGACCTATGTCGCGGGAATGCTTTATTCCGCGATGATGGATCGCTTGTGATTGAACGGACTGCTATTGCGGTGATGCGGGCACGTGAGGTGACGCGGTTTATTGGGGCCAATCCGAAATCAAAGGCGCAATCCAAGGCATCTAAAGGCTGGTTTCAGGGCGTCCCGTTTCACTGGATGCTTGACTGGCCCAGCCCGTTTCCGATCGTAACGGCCAGCGCCAAGAACGCCACGCTCACCAGCGTCGACGGACAGGTTTTCGACGATTTCTGCCTTGGCGATACTGCCAGTATGTTCGGGCATTCACCGCCGGCGCTTGTGGAAGCATTGGCTGAGCAGGCTGGGCGGGGGTTGAGCTATATGTTGCCAACCTTTAAAGGCGCGGAATTGGGCGACATGCTGGCGGCTATGTTTGGCCTGCCCCACTGGCAGGTAACGACCACCGCTAGCGAAGCCAACCGCGCCGTAATCCGTTGGTGCCGCGGCTTAACTGGCCGTGACAAGATACTGATTTTTAACGGTTGCTATCACGGGGCCGTTGATGATGTGTTTGTAGATTTGCGCAATGGTTTGGCGGTCAATCGGCCAAGCCTGATTGGGCAGGTGCAGGACTTGCTGCCCACCACGATTGCCATCGAATTCAATGACTTCGAGGCTTTGGAAAATGTTTTGCGTGGTGGTGATATCGCATGCGTCCTCGCCGAGCCGGTTATGACCAATATCGGTATGGTCCGCGATGCACCGGGCTATTTGGAAACGCTACGGCGGCTGTGCAGCCAAACCGGAACGGTGCTCGTGTTCGATGAAACGCACACGATTTCATCGGGCTATGGCGGGCACAGCAATACGCATGGGCCGAAGCCCGATATCATGGTGGTTGGAAAATCAATCGGCGGCGGGGTGCCTACTGCGGTATATGGCTTCAACTCAGAAGTAGCGGGCAAAATGGCGGTGCTAAATCTTTCCCGTCCACCTGGGCACAGCGGGATCGGTACGACATTATCGGCGAATGCGCTCGCGATCGCTGCGATGCACGCAATGTTAGGACAAGTTATTACCCGAGATGCTTATGCGCACATGCTGGCGATGGCAGAGCGGCTGGTATCTGGCCTGAAAAATATCATCACCAGCCATCGGCTGAACTGGCACGTTAGCCATGTTGGTGCTCGAGTTGAGTTTGTGTGCTCGACCAATCCACCACGCAACGGCAGCGAAGCGCGTGCGGTGATGGATCATGAACTGGAGGGCGCAATCCATCTCTACCTTACAAATCGGGGTATATTGCTCGCGCCATTCCACAACATGATGCTGTTAAGCCCTGTCACGCAGCCTGAACAGGTTGATCGGCTCTTGCAGGAAATGGGCAACTGTGTAGCAGAGCTTTTGGAGACGAAAGCATGATCAAACGGGCAGTATCATCATCGAAAATCGCCGAGCGGAGCGAGGCTGAGGCTTTTTTCACCGCCAATCCGGACATCGATTCCGTAGAGATGATCTACACCGATATGGGCGGCGTCCAGCGTGGAAAGCGTCTTCGTCGGCATGAGGTGTTGTCAGTCTATGAAATCGGACGGTTCTTTCCCGGTTCTATTGCTGTTGTCGACATCACTGGACAGGATACCGTCGAAACCGGGCTTGTCTGGGAAGATGGCGATGCCGACCGCTCGATGAAGCCGATTCCTGGAACACTCGTCAAAACGCCTTGGGCAGGTGACAACGCCGCGCAGTTCATGGTCGATTTTTATGAATTGGATGGTCAACCCCATGACCTCGATCCGCGCCATGTGCTCGGGCTGGTAGTCGACCGGTTTACCGAGATGGGCCTTACGCCCGCGTTGGCGGTTGAACTGGAATTCTACCTTCTCGACCCGAAACGTGCGCGCGACGGCTCAATCCGTCCTGCACGGCCCGAATATAGCGGCTCCGCGCCGCAAATGGTCGAGGTGTACGGCCTTCGCGAGCTGGACGATTTCCGTCCCTTTTTCGATGAATTATACGAGACGTGTGACATTCAGGGATTGCCACTTGAATCCGCCATCTCCGAATTTGCCCCGGGGCAGTGCGAACTTACCTTGCGTTACAAGCCAGACGTTTTGCGCGCAGTCGATGACGCAATCATGTACAAACGCGTGGTAAAGGCTGTGGCGCAAGCGCACGGGCTGGAGGCGACCTTCATGGCCAAACCCTTTTCGGCGCAGGCGGGGTCGGGCATGCATATTCACGTTTCAATGAACGATGCAGACAGCAAAAACCTTTTTGCGGCGGACGATCCCGAAGGCACACCGATGCTTCGCCACGCAATAGGGGGCATGATTGCGTCCGTTGGCGATAGCTTTGCCTTGTTTGCTCCGCATGCCAACAGCTACCGCCGATTTAAGGCTAACAGCTACGCGCCGGTTGCGCCGACATGGGGCGTTAACAACCGCACCGTCAGTTTCCGCATTCCTGCTGGGCCACCATCCAGCCGTCATGTCGAACACCGCGCTTGCGGAGCGGACGCCAACCCCTATCTGGCGGTCGCTGGCGTTTTGGCCGGTATCCATCATGGCATCGTGAACGAGGTCGATCCCGGCAAGGCCGTAATCGGCAACGGCTATGACCGGGATAGTTCGGGCGACGATAAGCCGCCCAGCAACTGGTTTGCAGCCGTCGATCGGTTCCACGCGTCAAAGCTGATGCGCGAATATCTGGGCGAGCGATTTGTCGATATGTTTACGATTGTCAAACGCGTTGAACAGGACCGCTATTTCGGACAAGTCCCGTCGATCGATTATGATTGGTATTTACGGAACGCCTAAGATTGGGCAGGAAAACGTGCAAGTACGTTTTCCATTACCGCTACATTGAGCAGCTTGTCGAACTCGCAACCGACCATCGTGCCATCGTTCCATACGATTTTTGCTTGAAGCGCTGACAGTCCGGGGAGTGTGAGCCAAACCCGCGTCCCTACAGCCATGCCCGTCAACGCCTCACATGCTACTCCGGAGAGCGACAAATCCTTGACGACAACGGCAAAAGCAGGCGAACCTGACGGGCGCATCTGCGCTGGGATGCCCAGCCGGACACGCGGCGCACTGCGGTCTTCCTGCGCGGCATCTTCATACCGGAGATAGCGTTGGTTCTGTGATTGCGAGATGGTCATCATACGGTGTCTCACTTTGAATACCTCGCGATAGTAGCGCAGAGTAAATTGCTGGTTCTCAATCAGGGTAAACGCGATTTAACCTTGATTTGAGACAGCATCGCTTGCATTTTATCCGCTGCATCGCCATATGCGCCGCGGGAGTCGGATGGACGTGGCACTCGCCAACCTGGTCAGATCCTGACGGAAGCAGCCACAACGAATTCGCTGCGGGTCATTCGGCTCCTATTTCATACATATCGCTAGACTAAGGCTTCGACTTTCGTAAGGCAGCGTCCTAACATGAACTCGATGCCCGATTCCAATAATCCAGACTTCGCCGAACGCGACCCCGATATGCCGGAAGATGCGCTTGGCCTCGGCCTGAATATACCAACGCAGCGAAAGCCTGCGACTGCGGGCGGAGCGGCTTACCGTGTTTTGGCGCGCAAATATCGTCCTCAGACCTTTGCCGAGCTGATCGGTCAGGACGCGATGGTTCAGACGCTGGGCAATGCGATCAAGCGGGACCGGCTGGCACACGCGTTCCTGATGACCGGCGTGCGCGGGGTGGGTAAAACATCGACCGCGCGGCTTATTGCCAAGGCTTTGAATTGTATTGGGCCGGACGGGCAGGGCGGTCCGACAATTGATCCATGCGGTGTGTGCGAACCTTGCGTTGCGATTGCCGAAGGCCGGCATATTGACGTCATCGAAATGGATGCGGCCAGCCACACCGGTGTTGACGACGTGCGCGAGATTATCGAGGCGGTTCGCTATTCGGCGGTATCGGCCCGCTACAAGATTTACATCATCGACGAAGTCCACATGCTGTCAAAGAATGCTTTCAATGCGTTGCTAAAGACACTCGAAGAGCCACCTGGGCATGTCAAATTCCTGTTCGCGACGACCGAAGTCAACAAAGTGCCGATTACCGTGCTGTCACGGTGCCAACGGTTTGATTTGAAGCGGATCCCGACCGAGCGGCTTGCCAGCCATTTTGCTGAAATCGCGGCAAAGGAAACGGTTGAGGCGGAGGCCGAAGCACTGATATTGGTCGCGCAGGCTGCTGAAGGGTCGGTGCGCGATGGCCTCTCCATTCTCGATCAAGCGATTGCCCACGCCGATATGGAAGGTGACGGCAAAGTCTCTGCAGCGCAGGTGCGTGAGATGCTAGGCCTGTCTGATCGCGGGGCGATACGGCGGCTATTTGGGTTGATTTTGGCGGGCGATGCGCAGGCTATGCTTGCCGAAGCGAAGAGCCAGTATAATCTAGGCGTCGAGCCATTGGCCACGTTTACCGGGCTTTTGTCTGAAGTGCACCGACTCACGCTCGCCAAAGTCGG
The DNA here is from genome assembly GCA_031370535.1 of Sphingomonadales bacterium. GTDB lineage: Bacteria > Pseudomonadota > Alphaproteobacteria > Sphingomonadales > Sphingomonadaceae > Sphingorhabdus_B. The sequence continues at coordinate 9,456 of JANMQN010000092.1, forward strand.
GGCGCCACGCGATGGCGCACTCGACGCTGATGCGGCTGCGATGGTCGAGGACCATGCCGACCGCTTGTCCTTCCCGGTCCTGCACCGGCTTTGGCAATTGCTGTTGAAAGGGCACGAGGAAGTGTCGCGTGCGACAGTCCCGCTTGATGCCGCCGATATGGCGTTGTTGCGGGTTATTCATGCCGCGACGCTACCCGACCCTGGTGAGCTTGCCAAAATGATCGGGCAGGGCGGTTTTGCGTCGCCTCCGGCCTCGGCACCTACTGCGCTCGACATTCCGGTGTCCGCGAATGTCCAGACGTTGATGCCTGCGGATTTTGATGGTTTGCTCGAACGGTTGGCGCGCGACGGATACGTCAGTCTTGAAATGACGCTGCGCGATGTCGTGCGGCTGGTCGAATATGCGCCGCCTTTGCTTGCGTACCAGCTAGCCGGTCCTGTTGCGCCCGATTTCGTGACGGAACTGCGCGATGCTCTGGCGAAGGTAACCGGAACGCGATGGGATCTGGAAGAGCGCGAAGGCGCCGCGCAGCCTAGCCTGCTGGAAAAAGAACGCGCGGAAGCTGAAGCTGACCGCCAGTTGATTATGGAATCGCCGCTGGTGAAGGCTGCTTTCGCCGCATTTCCCGAAGCCGAGCTGCTCGACAGCGATGAAAATGAAACCCCATGGAGTAAACGTGCATGAAGAGCATGGAAGAGATGATAAAGGCGGCCCAAGAGGCGGCCCAAAACATCCAGAAGCAGATGGAAACCGCGCAGGCTACCTTGGAAACGATTGAGGTCGAAGGCGTTTCGGGTGGTGGTCTTGTCAAGGTGAAAGCAACCGCCAAAGGCCGGATTTTAGGCGTCGCCATCGACGATAGCCTGATAGTGCCATCGGATAAGACTATGCTGGAAGACCTCATCACCGCCGCGTTTAACGATGCGCGTGAAAAGGCTGATGCAGCAAGCAATGCTGAAATGGGTAAGATGTCGAGCGGATTGCCGCTGCCGGCAGGGTTCAAACTGCCATTTTGAACGGCTTTTCCCCAACAAATCGAGCTGGTTCAACGCAAATTCATTGAAAGCGCCCCAAAAGCACACATATTGATGCAGAACAGGCAGGTTGCCGCTTTAGGGACCGCCAATTGGAGTATGTATGGAACTGAACCTTCCTTTATTGCCGCTGCGCGATATTGTTGTTTTCCCGGGCATGATTGTGCCGCTTTTCGTTGGTCGTGATAAATCGGTCGTTGCGCTTGAAAAGGCGATGGCCGCTGACAAGGAGATTTTCCTTGTTGCACAACTGGACCCTGCCGAGGATGACCCGGACAAGGACGACTTGTACGATATTGGCGTAACTGCTACGATTATGCAGCTTTTGAAGCTGCCCGATGGCACGGTGCGTGTGTTGGTGGAGGGCAAACAGCGGGCGGAATTGCGTGATCTGGTCGAGCGCGGCAGCGACTATGTCGAAGCAGGTGTGCGGCTGATCGAAGAGCAAAGTGCCGAAGGCCCCGAAGCCACGGCGCTCATGCGTTCGGTTGCCGAGCAATTCGAAAATTACTCGAAGCTCAACAAGAAATTGCCAGCCGAAACCGCCGTGCAGTTGAGCGAGATTGAAACGCCTGCGGCGCTGGCCGATGCGGTGGCAGCCAATATCCAGCTTAAGGTTTCCGACAAACAGTCGTTGCTTGTCGAATCCAATCCGCTGCGCCGCCTTGAAATGGCCTTTGCCTTCATGGAAGGCGAGCTTGGCGTTTTGCAGGTGGAAAAGAAAATCCGTGGCCGCGTGAAGCGCCAGATGGAAAAAACCCAGCGCGAATATTATCTCAACGAGCAGATGAAGGCGATCCAGCGCGAGTTGGGTAACGACGATGGCGACGGCGGCGACGAGATCGTCGAGCTGCAAACCAAGATCGACACGATGAAGCTGTCGAAGGAGGCAAAGGCCAAAGCCAATGCTGAGCTTAAAAAGCTGCGCGGCATGGCGCCGATGTCTGCTGAAGCGACAGTCATCCGCAACTACCTCGATACGCTGCTTGGTATTCCGTGGGGCAAAAAATCTAAGTTGAAGCGGGACATTGCAAAGGCGCAGTCGGTGCTCGACGAAGATCATTTCGCTCTTGAAAAGGTCAAGGATAGGATTGTCGAATATTTGGCGGTGCAAGCGCGGACCAATAAATTGAAAGGCCCGATCCTGTGTCTCGTTGGACCTCCCGGCGTCGGTAAAACTTCGCTTGGCAAGTCGATTGCCAAGGCGACCGGACGTGAGTTCATTCGCCAATCTCTTGGTGGTGTACGGGATGAAGCGGAAATTCGTGGCCATCGCCGCACCTACATCGGCTCGATGCCCGGCAAGGTAGCGGCAAACCTGAAAAAAGCCGGCACGATGAACCCGCTTTTCCTGCTAGATGAAATCGACAAGCTCGGGCAGGATTTCCGTGGCGACCCTGCGTCGGCATTGCTTGAAGTGCTCGATCCTGAACAGAACAACAAGTTCAACGACCATTATCTCGAAATCGATCTGGACCTGTCGGATGTGATGTTCGTGACCACCGCTAACAGCATGAACCTGCCGCAAGCGTTGCTCGACCGCATGGAAATCATTCGGCTCGAAGGCTATACCGAGGACGAGAAGCTCGAGATCGCCAAACGGCACCTGTTTGAAAAGCAGGTAGAAGCGCATGGTTTGAAGGCAGAGGAGTTTTCGGTAACCGACGACGCTCTTCGAGATCTTATCCGTTATTATACCCGTGAGGCCGGTGTGCGTACGCTGGAACGCGAGATTGCGAAGCTGGCGCGTAAGGCTCTGCGACGCATATTAGAGGGCAAAGCGACAAACATCGCGATTACCCCTGATAATCTTGCCGATTTTTCGGGCGTGCGCAAATATCGTCACGATATGGGCGAAGAAGAAAACCAGATTGGCGCGGTTACGGGACTAGCTTGGACCGAAGTTGGCGGTGAATTGCTCACCATTGAGGCGGTAACGGTGCCCGGCAAAGGCCAAATTCGCACGACGGGTAAGCTCGGCGAAGTGATGGGCGAATCTATCCAGGCCGCGTTGTCTTACGTAAAAGCGCGTGCGCCAAGCTATGGTATCAAGCCGAGCCTGTTTACGCGCAAGGATGTACACATCCATTTACCCGAAGGCGCGGTGCCAAAGGATGGTCCGTCGGCTGGTGTTGGGATGGTCACCTGCATCGTGTCCACACTGACGGGCATTGCAGTGCATCGCGACGTGGCAATGACCGGCGAGGTTACGCTGCGCGGGCGGGTGTTGCCGATTGGCGGCCTCAAAGAAAAATTGCTGGCGGCGCTGCGTGGCGGCATCAAGACCGTACTGATCCCACAGGACAACGAAAAGGACCTTGCCGAGATACCTGCTAATATCAAGGAGGGCCTTGAAATCATCCCGGTCAGCCATGTTGATCAGGTACTTGCGAGGGCTCTGGTATCGCCGTTAATAGCGGTGGAATGGACCGAAGCCGACGAATTGGCGGCTGCGTTGCCACCGGGAGTTGGCGGTGAAACTGGCGCTTCTGTGACTCATTAAGTGTCACCGCCGGGTGGGTTAATGTGACGGTGCGGCAACATGTCGTGTTTTTCACAGAAAATGACGGTTTTACGCCAATATTTCCTTTGACAGAGCGTACATTCTCATCATTATCCCGCCACCGGCTTAAGCCGCGACTCAACCAAGTCATAAATGAGTCTCACATATATTCTTTTGAGAGGGGGGTTCCCAATATGAACAAGCAAGATCTCGTAAGTGCCGTCGCAGATGCAAGCGGTCTGACCAAAGCGGATGCCACGAAAGCTGTTGAAGCAACCTTTGATGCGATCACGGGCGCTTTGAAATCAGGCGGTGAAGTTCGTTTGGTTGGTTTTGGTACCTTTGGTGTTGCAAAGCGCAAGGCATCGACCGGTCGCAATCCGCGCACCGGCGAACCAATGACCATCAAGGCGTCGACCCAGCCCAAGTTCAAGGCTGGTAAAGCACTTAAGGATGCAGTGAACTAATATTGCATTCCTGAGGGATGTAGCGAAGGGCGGGGCGCAAGCACCCGCCCTTTTCTTTTGGGCGCCGAGGTTTTGGGCAACAAAAAAGCGCCCTAGGGCGCTTCATTGTTTGGAAAAGGCTCTGTCTATCAGGCGGCGAGACGATAGTCCGATTGGACAGCGACCTTGCGGGGAAAGAGAAGCACTTGCGCTACAGGTGCCGGATTGCCGCTTTTTATTTCGCCAAAGAAAATCCGACGTTCAGTTTGCAACGCTGGCCCAAATTCCATCTCGATAACCTGGTTTATACGCGGCATCGCGTTGCCTATCGTAAGGACGATAACGGAAACAGATGCGGCGAGCGCGATTGCAAAAAGTAGGGAAGCGATGAGGGTCATGGCATTGGTCCTTTCTGTCCCCCAAATAGGCCATTAGCGGGGGTTTGCTTGCTACTACATGAACAACTTGACTACGGTGTTCACTATATGTTCTTACTTGTCAAACGGAAAGTTGCTCTCGGAGTTCCGTTGATTGGTCTGGGGATTACCTGTGGATAACTAGCAAAGCGCCAAAAGGTTCAATGTGTGCGCAGCTTCCCGCGTCGTTCAGCAAACCATGTTTGTAACAGTTTCTGGGTGCAGCCGGTAAATCCGCCCGATCCGTTCACCGAGCAGCTATTGGGGCGAAGATCGCGCGCGAACGAATCGAGTGTTTCGACTGCCGATGACCACGAACGGTCGGTGATGACCGTCTCCTTCTTTCGTAGCGCCACTGGAATGCGGTAACGCTCATTCTCTGGCACAGTGGCGCACACGACAATCTCGTCACCGACCGGCTCGCGACATTTTTCTTCGCCGAAGGCAACGAGAAAGGAAATTCGCTCGGGCATTTCGGCGGGGGTCGGAGTAGTGTAGTCCTGCGCGGATAGAGCAGGGGTTGCGATAAGCAAGCCGGCCATCAGAACATATTTATACATGGCCATCCCTTATTTTCTCCAGTCTGTCGTGATGGAATAGCCGGTCGCGGTGAACCTGCTCTTAATCGTCGCCGCTCCCACGACGTCTTGTCGCTCCACTTCAGCGCAAATGCGTCGAGCGTATCCAATGCCTTATCGATTTCATGGCGGCGCAGGTAAGGCTATAGGTTACCTTGCGCTGCACCGTCAGTTCCTGATACCGGTCAACGATACCCATGCCTTCGAGCATCCGAAGCCGTTCTGTGAGAACCGACATCGCGGGCATCTGTTTCTTTAGCTATCCGAAGGGCTGCTCGAAAGCGTGGCGGCCTGATTACCATTTCTCTTCGCAACCGAGGGGCGGCCGATACGGGACGATGTTTCCGATCCAGCCGCTTTCGCCCTTGACGAATCTCCGCCCGCCATCTAACGGCGCGCTCATTCCACATGGGAAACGCACATACCGGTGCGGATCGCTGTCTTTCAGGCTTGCGTGACGTTCTTGTTTCCCAGAGGCTCAACCGGAAGGAGAAGTACCATGGCGGCACCTGTCGTTACCATGCAGCAATTGCTTGAAGCTGGGGCCCATTTCGGCCACCAAACCCACCGTTGGAACCCGCGCATGAAGCCGTATATCTTCGGCGCGCGCAACGGTATCCACATTCTCGATCTTTCGCAGTCCGTGCCTTTGTTCGCACGCGCGCTCGACTTCGTTGCTTCGACCGTTGCGTCGGGCGGCAAGGTCTTGTTCGTCGGTACCAAGCGCCAAGCGCAGGGTCCGATCGCTGACGCTGCGCGTAGCTCGGGTCAGCATTTCGTCAACCACCGCTGGTTGGGCGGCATGCTTACCAACTGGAAGACCATTTCGAACTCGATCCGCAAGCTGAAAACGCTCGAAGAGCAGCTTTCGGGCGATACACACGGGTTTACCAAGAAGGAAATCCTTCAGATGACGCGCGAGCGCGACAAGCTCGAAATGAGCCTCGGCGGTATCCGCGACATGGGCGGTATTCCTGACGTGATGTTTGTTATCGATGCCAACAAGGAAGAACTCGCAATCAAGGAAGCCAATGTTCTTGGAATCCCCGTCATCGCGATCCTCGATTCGAACGTTTCGCCTGACGGTATTGCATTCCCGGTTCCTGCAAACGACGACGCAGCGCGCGCCATTCGTCTCTATTGCGAAGCCGTTGCGACCGCATCGAGCAAGGGCAATGTTTCGGCCAAGGTTGCCAAGGGCGTTGACCTTGGTGCCGAGGTTGAACCCGCTGCAGAACCTGCGTTGACTGAAACCGCTCCGGTAGCGGAAGACGTACCTGCGACGATGGAAGAAGCTGTTGGAGCAGAAGAAGCGCCGGTCGCTGAAGCTGCTGCAAACGAAGCACCTGCCGCAGAAGCGTAAGAAAATCATGGCATCCCCGCTCCGGCGGGGACGCATTTGGGCCAACATGGCCATGTCATTCCCGCGATTTGCGGGAATGACCGCATAAAAGCCAAGAAGGATAGAACAATGTCTGTAGTTACAGCCTCACTCGTCAAGGAGTTGCGCGAGCTTTCCGGCGCGGGAATGATGGACGCCAAGAAGGCGCTTGAAGAAACCAATGGCGATTTGAACGCTGCCGTCGATTTGCTGCGCGCCAAGGGCCTTGCCACTGCTGCCAAGAAATCTAGCCGTACTGCGGCTGAAGGCCTTGTCGGCGTTGCCGTTGAAGGCTCACGCGGCACCGCTGTTGAAGTCAACAGCCAGACCGATTTCGTTGCCAAGAACGAACAATTCCAGGATTTCGTCCGTTCGGTAACCGATGTTGCATTGTCGCTCGGTGCCAATGATGCCGAAGCAATTCTTGCGGCAAGCTATCCCGGCGGTGGCACCGTTCAGGAGAAGCTGACCGAGAATATCGCAACCATCGGTGAAAACCAGGTTATCCGCCGCGCAGCGTCGCTATCGGTCGATAAGGGCCGTGTCGTATCCTACGTTCACAATGCTGCATCGACTGGCATGGGCGGCATCGGCGTTCTCGTCGCGCTTGAAAGCGAAGCCGACGCGGCAACGCTCGACAGCCTTGGCAAGCAGCTTGCAATGCATATCGCTGCAGCGTTCCCACTATCGCTCGATGAAACAGGTCTTGACGCCGACACGCTTGAGCGTGAACGCGGCATTGCGCGCGAAAAGGCTTCGGAAAGCGGCAAGCCTGCCGATATCGTCGAAAAGATGGTCGAAGGCGCGGTGAAGAAATTCGCCAAGGAAAATGCTTTGCTTAGCCAGCTGTTCGTAATGGACGGCAAGACTCCTATCGCTGATGTAGTTGCTCAGGCAGGCAAAGCCGCCGGTTCGGCAATCGTGCTTAAGGATTATGTCCGCTTCCAGCTTGGTGAAGGCATCGAGAAAGAAGTTTCGGACTTCGCTGCCGAAGTGGCCGCTGCGGTCGGCGCCTAAAAATATCGGCCATCCCTGTTTAGGCGGGGATAAGGCCTTGGCGATATGGCGCATGGCTCTTATAGCTGTGCGCCATTATCGTAGCGGGGATTGAGGATTACATGAGCGCAAACGGCTATCGCCGCATACTCCTAAAATTGTCGGGCGAAGTGTTGATGGGCGATCAGTCCTTTGGCATCGACCCAGATACCGTCGCACGCGTTGCAGAAGAGGTGAAGGCGGCGAAGGATACCGGGCTTCAGTTGTGTCTTGTCATTGGCGGAGGCAATATCTTCCGCGGCATAGCGGGCGCAGCAAAGGGTATGGACCGTGCGCAGGCCGACTATATGGGCATGCTGGCAACTGTAATGAATGCGCTGGCGATGCAGAATGCGCTCGAGCAATTGGGCGTGCCTACAAGGGTGCAGTCGGCCATCGAGATGGACAAGGTCTGCGAGCCGGTTATTCGCCGTCGCGCCGAACGGCACCTGGAAAAAGGGCGGATTGTTATATTTGCCGCTGGTGTTGGTGCGCCTTTCTTTACAACGGATAGTGGCGCGGCTTTGCGTGCGGCCGAAATGCAATGCGATGCATTGTTCAAAGGGACGTCGGTAGACGGCGTTTATGATGCAGATCCAAAGAAAGTGCCAACCGCGACGCGTTATGAAACATTGAGTTATGATCGTGTCCTCGCAGATAATCTGAAAGTTATGGACGCCAGTGCGGTATCCTTGTGCCGCGACAACAACATTCCCATCGTGGTGTTTTCGATTCGCGAACGGGGCAATATTCTGAAGGTGCTCGACGGAAGCGGCACCTCGACTATAGTAAATAGCGAAGGGAAGTGAACCATGCCGCAATATGACAAGGCAGATGTCGAGCGCCGTATGAAAGGCGCCGTGGACTCATTCAAAAGCGATCTTTCGGGGCTGCGTACCGGTCGCGCCAATGTGACCCTGCTCGATCCCGTGGTAGTCGAGGTTTATGGATCGAACATGCCGCTGAATCAGGTTGCAACGGTCAGCGCGCCCGAACCGCGAATGCTGTCGGTCCAGGTGTGGGACCGATCGAATGTGACGCCCGTTGAAAAAGCCATTCGTTCGGCTGGGCTGGGCCTTAACCCCATTACAGATGGCCAGATGCTGCGGCTGCCGATTCCCGACCTAACCGAGGAACGCCGTAAGGAACTGGCTAAGCTCGCCGGACAATATGCCGAGAAAGCGAAAATCGCGATTCGCAATGTCCGCCGCGATGCGAATGACGGGCTGAAAACTGATGAAAACAAAAAGGAAATCAGCGAAGACGACCGCAAACGCCTCGAAACCGAAGTGCAGAAGATGACCGATGAAATGATTAAGGCAGTGGATGACGCGGCAGCGCACAAGGAAAAGGAAATCCTGAGCCAGTGAGTCCGGCCGCGGCCCCGATTGCTGCCAGAATCGAGGCAGGTACTGGTAAAATGCCGCGCCATGTCGCCATCATAATGGATGGAAATGGCCGTTGGGCGAAAAAACGGATGCTACCGCGGGCAATGGGCCACAAAAAAGGCGTCGAGGCGGTTCGTAACATCGTTCGTGCTGCGGGCGAACTCGGTTTGGAGGCGCTCAGCCTTTACGCATTTTCCAGCGAAAACTGGAAACGCCCTGAGGACGAGATCAGCGACTTGATGGGGCTGATGCGGTCTTTCATCAAATCGGACATCGACGAATTCACCGCAAACGACGTGCGCTTGAAAATTATCGGCAACTACAAAGCGCTCGCGCCGGATATTGTCGAAATGCTGGAGGACGCGCTGGCTCGCACTGCGCATAACAGCCGGACAACATTGGCAGTGGCTTTGAATTATGGGTCGCAAGACGAACTGGTTCGCGCCGCACAAGCCGCTGCAGCAACTGGCGAAATCACAGTCGAGACAATCGATGCTCATCTCGACACGGCCGACATGCCGCCGTTAGACCTACTGATCCGCACATCGGGCGAGCAGCGCCTATCCAATTTCATGCTGTGGCAGGCGGCTTATGCCGAATTCTGGTTCACCGAAACGCTCTGGCCCGATTTTTCCAAGAACGAACTGGCGCGGGCTCTGGATGAATTCGCAGGCCGTGAACGCCGATATGGTGGTAGATGAAGGATCAAGTCGCTCCGCCGCTTAAGCCAAGGTCAGATTTGGGGATTCGCACGCTTTCGGGTGTGGTTATGATGAGCGTGGCTATCGTGGCCATCTGGTTTGGCGGGTACGCTTTCATGGCGCTGGTGGTCCTGGTCGGTTTCGGTGTGCTCTGGGAGTTTTCAAAGCTGGTGCTTGGCTTTGCGCTTAATAATGGCTCGCGGGCAATGTGGCTGTTTGGCGGCATCGTTTATGTCGGCTTGGCCTGCTTCACTCTGCTGATGTTCAGCGCGCCATTTTTCGGCATGACGCCTGCAATTCTTTTGATCGCAGGTGTCATCGGCACCGACGTTGGTGCATATTTTGTTGGACGCACCTTTGGCGGCCCAAAGATTGCACCAAGGATCAGTCCATCGAAAACCTGGTCCGGCCTTTTCGGTGGAATGATCGGCGCTGGATTGTTCATGATTGCTATCCAGGCCTTTATTTACTGGGGCAGGGTTGATGCCCGGGACCATAGCGATATTTATTTGGCTTATGGCTGGAAGGGTCTTGCCCTTACCGGATTCGCTCTTGCGAGCGTCGCCCAAGCGGGCGATTTCTTTGAGAGCTGGATGAAGCGACGCGCGGGTGTGAAGGATTCTGGCCGGCTTATCCCAGGGCATGGAGGGCTTTTCGACCGGACAGACGGACTGATTGCCGTTGCATTTGTTGCTGGCCTTATCATTTTTGCGCAAATGCTGGTTGGCAGGTGATCGATTGACGCGTTCGATTTCTATTTTTGGTGCAACAGGTTCGGTCGGGCTTTCGACGCTCGATCTGGTTCGGCAGCATCGCGAAGCCTATCGCGTGGTCGCACTGACCGCCAACGGCAATGCGGCAGCGCTTGCCGGGCTGGCGCGGGAGTTCGATGCCGATCTCGCTGTGGTCGGCGAAGAAGAATCCTATCAGGCGCTGAAAGAAGCGCTGGCGGGAACGCGAACCCAGGTTGCTGCTGGGGCCGACGCACTTGTTGAGGCTGCGAAGCGCGATGTTGATTGGACGATGGCCTCGATCGTCGGTTGTGCAGGTCTTCCGCCGACGATTGCGGCAATTGAGCAGGGCAGGACGGTCGCGCTCGCCAATAAGGAAGCGTTGGTGTCGGCCGGCGACCTTATGATGGCGGCTGTCGAGCGTTCAGGCGCGACGTTGCTCCCTGTAGACAGCGAACATAATGCCATTTTCCAATGTCTGAACGGCGCAAAGCTCGAACAGGTGCGCAAGATCACGCTGACCGCCAGTGGTGGGCCTTTCCGCGAATGGTCGCTTGAAAAGATGCGCGCTGTAACACCGGCACAGGCCGTCGCGCATCCAAACTGGGACATGGGCGCAAAGATCAGCGTTGATTCGGCAACAATGATGAACAAGGGACTTGAACTGATCGAGGCCTATCACCTGTTCCCGGTGGGTCTCGACCGGCTGGATGTACTTGTTCACCCGCAATCTGTGATCCATTCGATGGTCGAATATGTCGATTGCTCGACGCTCGCACAATTGGGTTCGCCCGATATGCGTATTCCGATTGCCAGTGCATTGGCATGGCCCGAACGGATCGCGACAAGCTGCAAACCGCTTGATCTTGGAACCATCGGCCAGTTAACTTTCGAACAACCGGACCCGATCCGCTTCCCCGCGCTACGGCTCGCGCGCGCGGCCATCAACGAGGGCGGCGCCAAGCCCGCCATCCTCAACGCCGCTAACGAAATTGCCGTTGCTGCGTTTCTGAAAGGTCAAATCCGCTTTCTTGATATTGCCGCGCTCGTCGAAGGCACGCTATCGGGCTATTTACCAAACATGCCCGTCAACCTTGAAGATTTGTTCAGCATAGATGCAGCCGCGCGTAGCTATGCGTCGGCCCAAATACAGAAGGTCGCACATGCCAGTTGAATCGCCAAATATCGTTGTAACTCTACTTGCTTTTCTCGCGCTCATCGGGACGCTCGTCGTGGTCCACGAACTTGGCCATTATTTCGTAGGCCGCTGGTTTGGCGTGAAGGCCGAGAAATTTTCAATTGGTTTCGGCCCGCAGATCTGGGGCAGGGTGGATAAGCGCGGCACCCTCTGGCGCATCGGCGCGCTACCTTTGGGCGGATTTGTGCAATTTGCCGGTGACATGAACCCTGCAAGCCAAGCTGATGAGGCATGGAAGGCGTTACCTGAAAAGGAACGCAACGAAACCTTTCAGTCAAAGACATTGTGGCAACGTGCGTTGATTGTATTTGCAGGGCCTGCGGTCAATTTCATTCTCGCGATCCTTATCGCAATGGGTTTCCTGTTAGCATTCGGCAAATCAGTCACACCGCCCGTATTAGACGTCGTTCAGCCGAATAGTCCCGCCGCCGTCGCCGGTCTGGTCAAGGGAGATCGGGTCCTCAGCTTCAATGGCCACTCGATCGAGACATTCGACGAAATGGCGAATGAGATCATCATGATACCGGGCCAAAAAGTCGTCATTGAGATTGAGCGAGGTGGCGAGAAGCTGGTTAAAGAAACAGCTGTTGCCAAAGTTGAGGAAGTTGATCGCTTTGGTAACAAATATGTTATCGGCCGTATCGGCGTTGGCGCCAACAAAGTCGAGGTCCGAGAGGTCGGCTTGCTTGAAGCGCCTTGGGCTGCGGTTGTCCAGACCGGCAACGTCCTTCGACAGCAAGTGATCGGATTGGGTCAGATTATCTCTGGTCGCCGCCCGATCTCTGAGCTCGGTGGTCCGCTGAAAATCGCCAAAGTTTCGGGTGAGGCAATGAGCATGGGGATATTGACCTTCATCAGCCTTGCCGCGCTCATTTCGATTAACTTGGGGTTCATCAACCTGCTGCCAATTCCGATGCTCGATGGCGGACACCTATTGCTCTACGCTGTGGAGGCCGTGCGGCGACGCCCGGCAACACCACAGGTTCAGGAATGGGCGTTCAGGGCCGGATTCGCGATGTTGGCTGGATTTATGATCATGGTTACATTTAACGATCTGGCATCCTTTGGCCTATTTGGCGGTGGATAGAACCGATTGTGCTCTTGATTGCCGACGCCGCTTGGGGCAGGGACGCAAAACTCTTTAGACGGCGAAAAGCCAAATCACCGGTGGGGGCCGGACATCAGATCGGATGACAATGAACACCAAATCCCTTGGTATATATTTGATGGGCTCAACTGCACTGTCGGTTATTGGCAGCATGGTCTTAGCGGTGCCCGCGTTTGCACAGGTTACGCCACCAGCGGTGCAGCCAACAGTCGCGCCGTTGGCCGCCCCTGCGCCAGCCGCCATGGATCAGATCCAGTCGATCACCGTTGTTGGTACGCAGCGCCTCGAAGCGGACACGGTGCGGTCCTACATCAAGCTGCGCATTGGTCAGCTCTGGACTCAGGTCGCAGCCGACCAGGCACTTAAGGATTTATACGCTACCGAATTGTTTGCCGACGTCGCGGTTCGTAACAACAGCGGCGCCGTGGTTATCGAAATCCGTGAAAACCCCGTCGTCAACCGGATCATTCTTGAAGGCAACAAGCGGATCAAGAATGACAAGATCGAACCCGAAATCAAATTGGCGCCTCGCCAGATTTATTCGCGGTCGAAAGTGCGTGCCGATGTGGCGCGCATAGTAGAACTGTACAAGCGTCAGGGTCGTTTCGCAGCGTCAGTCGAACCCAAATTGGTTCAACTCGATCAGAACCGCGTTGATATCGTGTTTGAAATCACTGAAGGACCCAAGTCAAAGGTCCAGCAGATTAACATCATCGGCAACGATAAATTCTCCGATGGCCAGTTGCGCGGTGAAATGGTCACAAAGCAAGCGCGCTTCTACCGCTTCTTCTCGTCGGGCACGAGCTACGATCCCGACCGCCTTGCATTCGATCAGCAGAAACTGCGCCAGTTTTACCTGACGCAAGGCTATGCCGATTTCCGCGTTGTATCGGCCGTCGCCGAACTTACGCCTGACAAGCAGGACTTCATCATCACGTATGTGGTAGAAGAGGGTGATCGATACAAATTTGGCGATGTGAAAGTCGAAAGCCAGATTCGCGATTTTGATTCCGAAAAGCTCACTACGACGCTGCGGATGAAAAAGGGCGATTGGTATGACGCCAAGCAGGTTGAAGACACAGTAGAAAGCCTCTCTGAAACTGCGGGTCTGTTCGGCTATGCTTTTGCCGACGTGAACCCCAATTTTCAGCGCGATAAAGAGACGCTCACAATGAGCATCACCTTTGACGTTGCTGAAAGCCAGCGTGTTTTTGTCGAGCGCATCGACATTAACGGTAATACGCTGACTCAGGATAAGGTCGTACGCCGCGAATTCCGCCTAAATGAAGGGGATGCGTTCAACAGCATCCAGGTGAAGCGTACTGCCGAGCGGATCAAATCGCTTGGCTATTTCCAGGAAGATCTGGAAGTCGAGCAGGCACAGGGTAGCGGACCCGATCGTATAATTCTGACCACCAACGTCTAATAAAAAGCGACGGGTGAACTATCGCTATCGGCCGGCTTCTCTTCGATCGAAAACTTCATCTTCCAGGGCTCCATCAAGCAACGGAACTTCCGCGGGCTGGGACAGGAACTGCGGACGAATATCTCTTATTCTTCCTATTCCAAGTCAGCTGAAATTGGCTTTACCGAACCTTATCTGTTCGACCGGTCGATAGCGCTTTCTGGCGACATCTTCCGTCGCGACCTCAACAGCTTCAACTTCTTCAACAATCAGCGCAATACAACATACCAGCAGGCAACTACCGGCCTTCAAATCCGGACGGGTGTTCCGGTCAACGAGTTTATATATTTTCAGGCGCGTTACGGACTAAGCCAGGATGATATATCGCTCGATGAGGGAACGTTCTTCAGTGACCCTGATGGTACCGGTCCATTGCCGGCGACTTGTGACCCTTTGCTAGCTGGCCGTTTTCTGTGTGATGCCATCGGTAATCGCCTGACATCGTCAATTGGTTATACGCTGCTTTACGATGATCGCGATAACCGTGTCCGACCAACAAGAGGTCAAAGCTTTGGCATCAGCCAGGATTTCGCTGGCCTAGGTGGCAGTGTCAAATATATCAAAACGCGTTTGAATGCCGATAAATATTGGCGGATCGGTAATACAAACTTCATCTTAGGCTTGTCGCTTGAGGGCGGTTATATCCATCCTCTTCAGAACCGGGGTTCGAAAGCAGACGGTATCGACGACGTCCGCCTGACAGATCGCTTCTATCTTGGTGAACCGCAAATCCGCGGATTTGATATCCGCGGTGTCGGGCCGCGGGTGCAGCGCATCACGTTCAGGCCTGAATTGCAAAGCGGCGTTGTCGTCAATGTCCCAATCCTGGATCGCAACCAGATTCAGGATGATGCTATTGGCGGGCGGTTCTATTATCTGGGCCGCGCTGAAGTGCAAATTCCTCTTGGTAGTGGGGCCAAGGAACTGGGCTTACGTCCATCAGTATTTGTCGACGTCGGCTCGGTATTCGACGTAACTCAACCAATTCTGCAGACCCTTCAGCAACGCTCTACGGCGACGTCTGCGACACCAAGCTTGCCGTTATTTTATACTGGTGCCTTTGAGCCGGATAGCAATGGGGCGCCGACAACAACGTTGGCAACCAGCACAACCGGAACCAACCCGGATGGTTCGGCTCGCACTCCTGCGCTGCAATTCCAGGAGCGCTTCCTCGGCGACACTTGGAAGCCACGTCTTTCCGTCGGCTTTGGCGTTAACTGGAATTCCCCTTTTGGTCCGTTCAGGATCGATATCGCCCGTGCCTTGCTTAAAGAGCCTGGCGACGACACCAAATTATTTACATTCAACGTAGGGACTCAATTCTAATGAATATTCGTAACACTGCCTTTGCGGCAGCGCTTTTGTCAGCTGCCGCTTTCGTTGTACCGGCAAGTGCGCAGGTAGCGGGAATTGCTACCGCCGATACTTCAGTCGCCATCGCCCGGTCAAAGGCGCTCGGCACAGCCTATCAGCAGATCGGTACGCAATATGCCTCTTTTGCTCAGCAAATGCAACAAAAGCGCAAGGAAATCAATGATATCAACGTGCAACTAGATACCAACAAGGACAAAGAGCTGACTCAGGCCGAACTCGATGCGGCAATCAAGGCAAAGAACCCGCTGCTGACGCAAATCGACGCCAAGCAGAAGGAAATCAGCCAGCTGCAGGATCCAATTATCAAGGCACAGCTTTACGCTGTTGAGCAGATCGCAATGAAATATGAAGCCGCGCAGCAGGCCGTTATAACCGCGAAAAAAATCAACGTTATTTTAGCACCCGACGCATTTGTCTGGGCGCCTGATGCTGTCGATGTGACCACCGCGATCACTGCCGAACTCGACAAATCCGTGCCTTCGGTTCCGATTGCGCCACCTGCAGACTGGCGTCCTTCGCGTCAAGTTGGGCAACTCTATCAGCAGATACAGCAGCTATTCGACACTGCCGCGCGTGTGCAGGCTGCGCAAGCCGCTGCGCAACCGCAACCTGGGCAACCGGCACCAGCAGCGCCGAAGCCCGCCGCTCAACCTGATAGCCGGTAAAACCTGATGTCGGGGGGCGACTTCAGCAATTATGACGTCCGCCGGGTGATGGCGGTGCTGCCGCATCGTTACCCCATGTTGCTGGTCGACCGCGTGGAAGAGCTTGTCATCGACGAGCGAATTCGCGCGGTAAAGGCCGTCACCATGAACGAAGGCTTCTTCCAAGGACATTTCCCGGGGCGGCCGATAATGCCCGGCGTTATGATTGTCGAAGCGCTGGCGCAGGCTGCCGGTGTACTCGCGATGGAAAGCTTTAGCCTGATCGGATCGGGCAAGCTTGTATATTTCATGTCTATCGACAATGCTAAATTCCGAGCACCCGTCGAGCCGGGTTGCCTGCTTCATCTGGAAGTAGAGTTCGTTCAGAAGCGCCCGCGTGTTTGCAAATTTGCTGGACGGGCGATGATGGGCGACAGCATCGCGGCTGAGGCCGAATTCATGGCGATGATTGCCGATCCCCCTTCCTGATTGCTGCTTGCTTTCGCGAAATATCGCCGCTAAGGGCGGCGCTTCCGAATTTTAGGGCTGCCGGTCGGAAACCGGCGGCTGAACAAAGGAATTACACATGAAAGCCGACATTCATCCCGATTATCACATGATCAAGGTGCAGATGACCGACGGCACCGTCTTCGAAACGCGCTCCACCTGGGGTAAGGAAGGCGATACGCTGGCGCTCGACATTGATCCAACCTCACATCCGGCATGGACCGGCGGCCGTGGGTCCATGCTTGATACTGGAGGTCGTGTGGCCCAGTTCAACAAGCGTTTTGGTGGTCTTAGCCTCAAGAAATAAGTGTCTCGGTATGCCGGGTTGACGCCCGGCTTCCGATATCTTCAAGGAACGCGCCTGCCTCAGTGGCGCTGTGGCGATCGTAGTTCAATTGGTTAGAGCACCGGCTTGTGATGCCGGAAGTTGCGGGTTCAAGTCCC
>JANMQN010000112.1:0-6986 GCA_031370535.1 Sphingomonadales bacterium
CGGTAGAGGCATCGAAAGTTCGACTGACGCCAACAGCTTTATCCAGCGGCAGGACGGCTGGGCGCTGACACAGAAAGGTGTACCTGCGATTATGGTAGGTGGATCGTTCGCCGATCTGGACCTGATGCAGAAATTCCTCGGCAGCGACTATCATGGCTCCAACGACGAGCTGACCGACAAGACCGAACTTGGCGGTGCAGCTGAGGATGCGGACCTGCATATCGCGCTCGGGCAGTATTTTGCGGACACAAAAAAATATAAATCTGCGAAGGCTGGCGAATAGCGGCCTTACTGTTTACATGGGCCGCCACGAATCGAACGATAAAGCGGTGGCATCATGAAAGAAATTCCTCTCGGCCTTACATTTGACGACGTGCTGTTACAGCCCGGGGCTTCCGACATGCTGCCGAGCCAGGCCGATACGCGCACGCGACTGACCAATTCGATTTCGCTCAATATTCCAGTACTTTCGTCGGCGATGGATACTGTGACCGAGGCACGGATGGCGATTGTCATGGCGCAGCTGGGTGGTATTGGGGTTTTACACCGCAATCTGAGTATCGAAGAACAATGCGCGGCCGTCCGCCAAGTTAAGAGATTTGAGAGCGGCATGGTCGTTAACCCGATCACGATCGCCCCCGATGCGACCTTGGCCGAAGCGCAGACATTGATGACCATGAATGCGATTTCAGGCATTCCCGTTGTTGAGGCCAGCGGCAAGCTGGTGGGAATTCTCACTAACCGCGATGTTCGCTTTGCCGGAAATCCGGCGCAGCCTGTTTCCGAATTGATGACGCATGAAAATCTGGCGACGGTGTCGTCATCCGTTACGCAGGACGAAGCACGCAGATTGCTTCACCAGCGGCGGATCGAGAAACTTCTCGTCGTTGATGAAGGCTATCATTGCATCGGTCTGATTACCGTCAAGGATATCGAAAAGGCCGTTCTTTACCCCAATGCAACCAAGGATGTTTCTGGCCGTTTGCGCGTTGCAGCGGCCACCACCGTTGGTGAAAAAGGGCTGGCTTACACTAAGGCGTTGATCGATGCCGAGTGCGATTTGATCGTGGTCGATACAGCACATGGCCATAGCGCGATGGTTGCCGCAGCCGTGGCCGAAATCAAGCGGATGGCACCCGAAGTGCAGGTAGTTGCCGGTAATGTTGCCACTGCGGCCGCGACGCGGGCGTTGATCGATGCAGGCGCTGACGGCATAAAGGTCGGTATCGGGCCGGGGTCGATCTGCACCACGCGCGTTGTCGCAGGTGTCGGTGTGCCACAGCTGACGGCCGTGATGGAATCGGCTGCAGAAGCCGCCAAATCGAACATTCCGGTTATTGCTGACGGCGGACTTCGGACGTCTGGCGATATCGCCAAGGCATTGGCTGCCGGAGCATCATCGGTCATGGTCGGATCTCTCCTAGCGGGCACCGAAGAAGCTCCTGGGGACACGTTTTTGTATCAGGGTCGGACGTATAAAAGCTATCGCGGCATGGGCTCGGTCGGCGCAATGGCGCGCGGTTCGGCGGATCGCTATTTCCAACAGGACATCAAGGACCAACTGAAACTGGTGCCCGAAGGTATCGAGGGGCAGGTGCCTTACAAAGGCCCAGCCCGCGACGTCATTCACCAGCTGGTCGGCGGCGTAAAGGCCGCGATGGGCTATACAGGATCGCGCACGATCGCCGATTTGCAGCAGCGCGCGCAGTTCGTTCGTATCACCAATGCGGGGCTTCGCGAGAGCCATGTGCATGATGTTGCGATTACGCGCGAAGCCCCCAATTACCCTACCCAATAGTCCATGAGGCCCGCGGCCCGTCTTCAATCGGCTATTGAGCTTCTAGACGCGATTGTCGTTGCTGCGCGCGACGGTGGCGCGTCGGCTGACCAACTGGCGAAGCGTTTTTTTGCTGAGCGGCGTTATGCAGGGTCGAAGGACCGGCGCGCGGTGCGCGATCTGGTTTGGGGGGCGATTCGGCGGTACGGCGAAAGACCCGACAATGCGCGTGCGGCTTTTGTCGCAATGGCGGATAGTGACGCCGGACTTGTGGCCTTGTTCGACGGCAGCGATTATGGCCCGCCAGCAATTGGCCCGAACGAGCTTCGCGCGAGGGGAGGCGTGCTACCTTCATGGATATTGCCGCATTTTGCTGACTTGGTTGACGATACCGAGCGACAGGCATTACTTGACCGCGCGCCGCTTGATTTGCGGGTCAACGCGCTCAAGACATCGCGCGAAGATGTCGCCAGGGATTTTTCCAACGTGGAGATATTGCCGCAGTCGCCTTATGCGTTGCGCCTTTCCACCGGGCAGGCAATTGATAACCATCAGGCAGTGCTCGATGGGCTTGTCGAAATACAAGACCTCGGTAGCCAATTGATCGTCGACGCCTGCGCCGCCAAACCCGGATTGACTGTGCTTGATCTTTGCGCTGGCGCGGGTGGAAAGACGCTTGGATTGGCGGCTTATATGGACGCCAAAGGCCGTTTGATTGCCAGCGACACCAACCGCGCCCGGCTCGACCAGTTGCAGCCACGTGCTAAACGGGCAGGTGCGCTGGAAATCGAAACGCTGCTCCTGAACCCCAATAAAGAACGCGCTATGCTGAGCGATTTGGCCAGTACATGTGATGTCATCTTGATCGACGCGCCATGTTCGGGCAGCGGGACATGGCGGCGCAACCCCGAAACGCGCTGGCGGCTCAACCCCGCGCGGCTGGATCAGGTCGTAAAGGCCCAAGCCAATCTGCTCGACATTGGCGCAGAAATGGTCGCGCCAGGCGGACATTTGGTCTATGCAGTCTGTTCGTTGCTGGATGAAGAGGGCAGGGGGCAAGTGGCTGGTTTCTTGAACCGATATGAAGGCTGGAGCGCAGACATGCTTGTGTCGCCCGCTGGTCGCGCGCATGGCGATGGTGTTCTGCTCACCCCACATCATGACGGTACCGACGGATTTTTCTTCGCGAGGTTGCAAAAGCTGTGATAGCGTCGCGACTCCAACAAATCTGGAACCTGATTATGCGTTTTTCTCCCGCCGCCATTGCCCTGTCGCTCACCCTCGCCATGATTTCTAGCGCGAGCATAAGCGGACGTGCCGATGACGATATCGATCCGCGCTCTGTTGCTTTGGTGCAATCGGGTAATGAAGCGTTTCGCACCGGCGACGTCGAAGCGGCTATCGGCTGGTACGAAACATCGCTTGCAGTCGATCCGCGCAACCGTGCGGCCTATGTCGCGATGGCGGGCGCGGTGAAGTCGCAAGGGCTGAACGGCAAAGCTATCCGTTTCTACAAAGAGGCGTTGGAAATCGAGCCTAATGACCAGATTGCTCTGGTCGGCCAAGCCGAGGCGATGATCGCAAAAGGTGCGATTGAGCCAGCACGAAAGAATATTGCGCGGCTAAAAATGCTGTGTCGCAGCGACTGTGCCGGGGTCGATCGGCTGGCGCTAGCGGCTGCCAAGTCAAGCGATAAACCGCAATTACAGGCGAGCGCGTTAGAGATTAAACCGACGATTGGTGAAGCACCAAAGTCGAATTAAATATCCTCATATCCCCTGGAGAAGAAAGGGGGATTGCTCAAATCAGCTCGACAAATTCCGCAAGGATATTCTCGTACAACCGCTTTTTGAACGGGACGATCAAGAGCGGGAGCTGCTCTGGCTCGGCCCAACGCCAGCTGCTGAATTCCTGATGTTCAGTCTCAATGTTGATATCGGCGTCTGTGCCTTTGAAGCGCATCAGAAACCAATGCTGGCGTTGCCCGCGATATTTGCCTTTCCACATCCGTCCGATCAATTCGTCGGGCAGATCGTAAAAATGCTCGTCGCGGCTGCGCGCCAGGATATCGACAAGCTCGGCATTGACGCCGGTTTCTTCGAATAATTCGCGCAGGGCCGCGCTTTCGGCATCCTCTCCATCGTCGATTCCACCTTGGGGCATCTGCCATGCAGACGTGTCGGCACGGCTGTCCGTGCGCTGCCCCACGAATACTTTGCCTTCAGTATTGGCGAGCATGATACCCGCGCAGGGGCGGTAGGGAAGATCTGCAAATTCTGCGTTCATGCGTCGGCCATGACCTCTGCCAGCATCGATTTCAAGGCGGAGACATAGCCTTCGATATCATTTTGCGTTGAGGGGATTCCCTGCCGGATATTGATATGACCGTGAATTGTCCCTTCGGCGCTGATATGCTGGACCCGGACTCCTGCCGCTTTCAGCTTTTCGACATAAGCCAGCCCTTGATCGCGGAGCGGATCGAGGCTTGCAGTGGTGACAAGACTTGGCGGCATTCCGCTTTGATCAAAATTAAGCGGTTCGGCGCGATAATCGCCAGGAGTTGCCGCATGACCTTCTCCGAAATAGGCCATGGCTTCGTCGGTGAGCAGATAACCGGTCGCGAATTCGCGCATACTGGGCCAATCCGCATCAAGGGTGACCACTGGATAGATGGGATGCTGCACCAAAACCGGCGCTTCGGCGGGATTGTCGCGCAACGCCATGGTCGTGACTATAGTCAGGTTGCCGCCGGCGCTATCGCCCGAGGTGATAAGACCGGTCACGTCCAGCCCAAGTTCGACCGGGCTGGATGCAATCCAGCGGGTTGCCGCTTCGCAATCCTCGGCTGGTGCCGGGAACGGGTATTCCGGTGACAGGCGGTAGTCGATCGAGATTACCGGCAGGTCAAGCAATCGCGCAACTTCAGCGCAATAGGGATCGTAGGTATAAAGACTTCCAATTATAAACCCGCCGCCATGATAGAATACCATTACTGGACCAGCCGTCCGAGACTCGCGCTTGTCATACAGGCGGGCCGGGATGGTCCCGGCAGGGCCCGGAATGCCAATATCACGAATGACAGCAAGCTCGCCTACTGGCGCATCAGCCAAATCCCGCATTGCAGCAGTCATCGCGCGCGCTTCTTGTGCAGGCACTTCCCAAAATTTTGGGCCGGGCACAGCGTTCAGAAATTGCAGGAACATGGCCACATCTGGCCGGACATAGGGTGTGTTATTGCTCATCGCATCCTCCATCTATGCCGTTTGATAGGACGGCCTCGTCAATGCGTCCAGCATATCCATATATAGATTTTCTAACATTGCAGTGCGCCCCGAATGGGATTAGGCGCAACCGCAATAAAGATGTAATTTAAGACGGGCTGGAATAATGGCTACGGCATTCAAAGACGATCACACAGGCGACCATACGCCGGTGCATAGCGACGCAGTTGTTATCCGCTTTGCAGGCGACAGTGGCGATGGGATGCAGTTGACCGGTGGGCAGTTTACCTTGTCATCGGCGCTGGCAGGCAATGACTTTGCGACCTTCCCCGATTTTCCTGCTGAAATTCGCGCGCCGATCGGTACGCTGTTTGGAGTTTCGGCGTTCCAAATCAATTTCGGATCTTCGGCGATTGATACCGCAGGCGATCAACCCGATGTGCTTGTGGCTATGAACCCGGCCGCGCTCAAAACCAATGTAGATGCCCTGCGCGAAGGCGGTCTGATCATTGCCGACACCGGCGAGTTCAACCAGCGTAACCTCGATAAAGCCAAATATTCCTCCAATCCGTTCGAAGACGGCAGCCTGGCCAAATGGCAGGTGCTGGCATTCGATATCAGTGCGCTCACGCTTGAGGCGGTCAAGCCGTTCGGCATGGGCAACAAGGACGCGCTGCGCTGCAAGAATATGTGGACGCTCGGCCTTGCACTTTGGATGTTTGATCGCGATCGTCAGCCGATAATTGACTGGTTGAATGCGAAGTTTGCCAAGAACCAGGTTCTGGCCGATGCCAATATCGCAGCACTTAACGCAGGCCATGCTTACGGGGAAACGGCGGAACTGTCTGGCCCGCTCAAGCAATATCATGTCGATGCGGCGCCTGTTGAGGCGGGGGTTTATCGCACGGTAACTGGTGCTGAATCGATTTCCTATGGTCTGGTCGCGGGCGCGCAATTGGCGGGGCTGAAGATGTTCTTCGGCGGTTATCCGATCACGCCCGCATCGGCGATTTTGCACCATCTTAGCCGGCTGAAGGAATATGGAATTACCACATTCCAGGCTGAAGATGAAATTGCAGCGATTTGCTCTGCCATCGGCGCAAGCTATGCGGGGCAGTTAGGCGTTACCAGTTCATCCGGTCCGGGCATTGCCTTGAAGGGCGAGGCCATGGGTCTTGCGATCATGACCGAGCTGCCGCTGATTATTGTCAACAGCCAGCGCGGCGGTCCTTCGACAGGCCTTCCGACCAAGACCGAGCAGTCCGACCTTTATCAGGCCGTTTATGGCCGCAATGGCGACGCGCCGATGCCTGTCATCGCCGTGCGCTCGCCGGTCGATGCGTTCGATTGCGCGATCGAGGCGGTGCGCATTGCGGTGGAATATATGACGCCAGTCATGTTGCTGACCGACGGCTATATCGCCAATGCCGCAGAGCCGTGGAAGGTGCCCGACCTGTCGGAATATAAGCCTTTTCCCGTCGAGTTTCTGGAAAGCGTGCCCGAAGGCGGGTTTAAGCCCTATTCCCGCGACCGCAAGTTGAAGCGTCCTTGGGTAAAGCCC
Source organism: Sphingomonadales bacterium (assembly GCA_031370535.1). Classification (GTDB taxonomy): domain Bacteria; phylum Pseudomonadota; class Alphaproteobacteria; order Sphingomonadales; family Sphingomonadaceae; genus Sphingorhabdus_B. The sequence goes on from JANMQN010000112.1 coordinate 6,560, forward strand.
GGCACCCCTGGCCTGCTGCATCGCATCGGCGGAATCGAGAAAGAGGTTGACACTGGCCACATCAATTACTCGCCTGCCAACCACCAAGCGATGACCGACATCCGCTCGGCCAAGGTGAATAATGTCGCTGAGAGCATCCCTGATCAGGTTGTCGAACAAGGTGGTTCAGGCGCGAAACTGGCGGTTGTCGGTTGGGGTTCGACATACGGCCCGATCCGTCAGGCGGTCCGTCGCCAGCGTGCGCAGGGCATCGATGTCGCGCATGTCCACATCCGCCATATATGGCCAATGCCGAAGAATATGGGCGAGCTGCTAAAGAGCTTCGACAAAATCATCGTACCAGAAATGAACACGGGTCAGTTGAAGACGATATTGCGTGATCAGTTTCTTGTCGACGCAAAGCCGGTAAACAAGGTGTCCGGCCAAC
>JANMQN010000129.1:0-8506 GCA_031370535.1 Sphingomonadales bacterium
AGACAGGTAGCCATTAGATCATCCATCGCTTCTTCATGGACCATGCCGTCCAGATCCTGCCAGCGCGCACGGATTTTTGCAGGCCTTTCGACCTCGGCATATTGATCAGGCACCGAAAGGCACCCTTCATTGTAAACCGAATGCTCTGCCGATGGCTCGAGAATTTCCGGGTTCACGAAGACACGCGGTATTTTTGCCGCTTCGCCATCCGGTCCCTCTTCCTGCAGGTCCATCACCAATAACCTTTTGGGCACGCCCACCTGAATCGCCGCCAGACCGATGCCGGGGGCGGCATACATCGTCTCAAACATATCCTCGACGAGCTTTTTCAAATCATCATCAAATGTTTCGACAGGGGTCGATATGGTTTTCAGCCGCGGATCGGGCACTTCAAGAATTGGTAATATTGCCATGCCGTGCAGATAGGGATGGTTGCTGGCGAAATCAACCAACAGGACGGCGTGCCCGCAGGGCCTGAGCCAAGGTGCCGTCGTCAAGATAGTCGAGCTCACCGCCCACAGGCACGCCATGAGCCAGCTGGGTCAGACGGATAGGGTAGTTTTCCAACCGCTCCGCCAGATAATGCGCGGTTGTCTGCCCATCCAACGTGGCGTTCATTGCCAGCACGACCTCGTCAATGCCGCCAGCCGCCACCCGCGCAATCAGGCCCTCGATATGAAGGTCTTCAGGTCGTACGCCATCCAGCGCGGACAAACGCCCACCAAGCACATGATATTTCCCCGGAAACAAGCGCGACCGGTCCAGCGCCCACAGGTCCGATACATCCTCGACCACGCAGATGGCGCGCGTATCTCGACGCGGATCGACGCAGATACCGCAAGGGTTGCCGGTGTCGATGTCGCCGCAAGTTTCGCACACCACCAGCCGTTGCTCGACGTTGTTCAACGCGCGAAGCAAAGGCTGCAAAACGGTTTCGCGTTTCTTCATTAGGTGCAGCACCACGCGTCGCGCCGAACGCGGCCCAAGACCGGGCAGTTTCGACAATGCCTGCGCTAATGCGTCTATTTCTTGCGATGCCATGTCCGGGGTCTTAGGGGGCTTTCAAACAAAGGAAAAGTCACGATGCGCCTTGCCTTCATGGGAACGCCTGAATTTGCGGTGCCGACACTCGATGCGCTTGTGGCTGCCGGGCATGAGGTCGTGGCAGTCTACACGCAGCCGCCCCGTCCCGCCAATCGCGGAAAGAAGCTGACGCCGTCTGCGGTGCAGGCGCGTGCGGAAGAATTGGGGCTTGAGGTGCGCACACCGGTTTCCTTGCGCAATCCGGAGGAACAGGCAGAGTTTGCCTCACTCGACCTCGATGCCGCAGTGGTGGCGGCTTACGGCCTGATATTGCCGCAAGCGATACTAAACACGCCGAAATATGGCTGCCTGAACGTCCATGGCTCGCTCCTTCCCCGTTGGCGCGGCGCGGCGCCGGTACAACGCGCAATACTGGCAGGAGACGAAAAGACCGGCGTCATGGTCATGCAGATGGCGACGGGACTCGACACAGGGCCGGTTCGCGCGACGACCGAGATTGAAGTCGGCCAAAAAACGACGGGCGAGCTAACCGCGGAATTGGCTGAACTTGGTGCGGAACTGATGACGATAGTGCTGGATGACGTATCGGGGCACGCTGCGGTGTCCCAGCAGGACGAGGGCGTTACTTATGCCAGCAAGATCGACAAAGCCGAGACTCGGATCGATTTTTCGGCTTCGGCCGAACAGGTCGAACGTCAGGTGCGCGCGTTCAATCCTGCACCGGGGGCGTGGTTTGAATTTGAAGGTGAGAGATATCGCGTGCTGGCGGCAGAACTATCCGCAAAAAATGGCGCTGCAGGAACTGTGGTCGATAACGACCTCACCATCGCGTGCGGCACCAACGCTGTTCGTCCAACCCTCATCCAACGCGCAGGCAAACCCGCCATGCGGACCGCCGACCTGCTGCGCGGCAAACCCATTCCACCCGGCACCACCTTAAAATGACCCGCTTCGCGCTCACCATCGAATTCGACGGCGGCCCTTATATGGGCTGGCAGTGGCAGGACCACGGTCCTTCCGTTCAGGGCGCGATCGAGGAAGCGATATTCAAGGTCACGAGCGAGAAAACACTCGTCTACAGCGCTGGTCGAACCGATGCGGGTGTGCACGCGCTCGCCATGCGCGCGCACGTCGATATCGAAAAGCCGCTCAGCGCGTTTCGCATCATGGAGGCGATCAACGCGCAATTGCGACCGCATCCGATCGCCGTGCTGGCCTGCGAAGAAGTGCCGGCCGATTGGCATGCGCGTTACAGTTGCATCGGTCGGTCTTACGAATATCGCATCCTCAACCGCCGTGCCTCGCTGACATTGGATCGAGGCCGTGTATGGCGCATCGGGCCTGAGCTTGATGCCGAAAATATGCACGAAGCCGCGCAGTTGCTCGTTGGCCTGCATGATTTCACCACTTTCCGTTCGACCGCGTGCCAGTCGGCCAGCCCCATCAAGACTCTTGACCGGCTTGATGTGCGGCGTGAGGGACAGCATGTGATTGTCGAGGCGGCGGCTTTGTCTTTTCTACACCATCAAGTGCGATCGATGGTGGGATGCCTTGCGGCGGTCGGATTGGGTCGTTGGAGTGCAACTGATTTGCAAGCGGCGCTCGACGCCATAGACCGCGCCACCCTCGCTGAAAACGCGCCGCCCGAGGGGTTGTATTTCGTGCGGGCACTTTACCCTTAAGCGAACAGCTTGCTCAGCGATTTCTCAAGCATCACCAACTGCCATAAAAACCGACCATTATTTACCCGTCCAGCGATATGATCTTCCGCCGCTTTCGCAATTATCTTGCTGTCGAACAGGTCCATTTGCGAAAAGGTCAGGCTGGTTGAAAGGGCCCGCGCTTCGGCGGCAAGACCCCCGCGAAACCAATGGTCGATGGGCGTCACAAAGCCCATTTTCGGGCGATAGAGAATGTCCTTGGGCAGATAGATTTCCATGGTTTTCTTCATCAGCCATTTGCCCTGCCCGCCGCGAATGCGCATTGTGTTGGGCAGGCTGGCCGCGAATTCGAGCAGGCGGTGGTCGAGCAATGGCTCGCGTGCCTCCAGCCCCACTGCCATGCTCGTTCGGTCGACCTTGGTCAGGATATCGCCCGGCAACCACATCTTCATGTCGGCATATTGCGCTTGGTCGAGGCCACTTTGTGCAGGCGCGTTCGTCATTACGCGCTCCATCACGTCCTCGGCGCGATAGCCGCCGATGCTTCCCCGCATCTTTTGCGAGTAAAGCGCATGACGCTGCGCAGGATTGGTCAGGCTGACCGCATCGGTATATCCCTGCGGGCCAGTTCGGGCGAGTGACAATAAGGTGGTCTTGGCTCGGAGAAGGCGCGGCGCCCAGTCCGCTTTAGGGTACAGATTACCAAGACCGCCAAAAAGAGGTCCGCGAAGCGATTGAGGCAACAAACCGCGCAGATGTTCTTCCTTTTGATGAAAGACATGCCGCCGATATCCCGCCAGCGCCTCGTCCGCGCCATCGCCGGACAGAGCCACCGTAACTTGTTCTCGCGCCAGTTCGCAGACGCGATATGTCGGTAATGCGGACGCATCGGCAAAAGGCTCGTCGAAATGGTGCGCAAGCTTGTCCATCAAACCGAAATCATCGTCGGCAACCTTGCGGCTGCGATGGTCGGTGGCAAAGCGGCGGGCGATCAGTTCGGCATATTCGCTCTCGTCAAGCGCGCCGACATCGAACCCGATGGAGCAGGTCTTGACCGGCTGGCGCGAATGTTCGGCCATCAAAGCGACGACGCTACTGCTATCGACCCCGCCCGACAGGAATGCCCCCAACGGCACGTCGGCGACCATGCGTGAGATCACTCCCTGCCTCATCAAGCGGAGGAGTTCCTCGGACAGCTCCGCCTGACTGCCTTTGGCGCGCCGCGAAAAATCGATATCCCAATATTCGGCAGACTGCGGCAAAGCGCGCCCCTGCTGGAGTAGCAGCGTGTGCCCCGCAGGAAGCTTGTTTACGCCGCGAATGATGCACGCATGGTCAGGGACATAACCAAAAGCCATATAGTCGTCGACCGCTGCCAAGTTGGCTTCGCGCCGCAACGCCGGATGGGCAGTCAGTGCTTTTAACTCGGAGCCAAAAATGACGCTGCCGTCGGGGATCTGCGCATAATATAGAGGCTTCACGCCCACACGATCGCGGGCAAGAAACAACTGCTTCGTCCGCGCATCGTGGATCGCAAAGGCAAACATGCCGTGTAAATGCGAAACGCAATCCGGCCCCCAATGCCGCCAGCTCTGTAGGATGACTTCGCTGTCACTGTGCGTGTGGAAGGCGTAACCGACTGCTTCCAGCTCTGTCCTCAATTCACGAAAATTGTAAATCTCGCCATTGAAAGTCAGCGTTAAAGCCTCGTCATCCGAGTGCATCGGCTGCGCGCCGCCTTCGAGATCGATGATCGATAGCCGCCGATGGCCAAGCCCCACGCCTGGCGCGGTCCACACCCCCGAACCATCCGGCCCGCGATGCGCGATCGCGTCGGTCATCCGCTTTACCCGGTCAGGATCAACAGGCTTGGCCGTCTCCAAGTGAAAAATGCCCGCGATGCCACACATGGGGGTGGCTCCTATCGCAATCCGGCGAAGCGGTCAGCCACTTTGTCGATATCACCCAATGATTTGACAAATGCGTCGATGGCGGGACGTGCAGAGCGCTCGCCAACCTGTTCGGCGGAGATGAGGATTGCTACCGCCTGCTGGTTGCCGCCCGTCAGGCGAGCCTGAAGCGTCGCAAGCTTAATTCGCGCTGGCGAACCACTCGTGATGCCATTAACGCGGAAGAAGCTGACAACTTCGCGCGCTGCGCCTTTGGTCTTGATGCGTTCAGCCTTGCCATTATCGGGTGCAAGTGAGTTGGCCGTCCATGACCAGTAGCCGCCGGGATCGATTGCGCCCTGTCCAAAGCCAACCAATTCGCGACCTTCGGTTTGTCGATCGTAGACGACAACGAACAAATCCGCCTCCTGCCCAGCAGCATTCCGATAGCGTCCTGACAGATAATGGCTGCCGCCAACGAAACGTGGCGTCCAATGGACGGTAGGGGCGTAGGGCACAATCTGCCAGCCCTCGACCTTCGGCAGGGCGATGCGCTCCGGCACTGGCGAGGATTTTGCGGCGACATAGCTTGACCATCCAAATGGTACAGCAGCGACAAGTAGTATTGCCGCGAACGCGCGCACGACTGTTGTAGTCTTTGAAACGGGAGATTGCAGCTTGGCTGGATCAAAGGCGGGGGCATCGGCACGCTTGTCGAAGAACCGCCAGCCAATCGCCATGACAGCTGCGATTACGATGCCAAAGAAAATCCAGCCGTAAAACACATGGTCGAAGCTGGCGGCGAATGCGATGCCGTTCTGTTCGGCGACGTAAATCGTACCGAACGCCCGCAGACCGTTGGCGAATATCGGCACCACCACACAAATCGCCATGAATGCGGTTCTCCTGCCCCAACTTTTGAAGCACAGGTTCGCAACGAGGACACCATAGGCTACCATCGCTATCAGGAACTTTACTCCTGAACAGGCCTCGGCCACTCGGAAAAGGCCGGCCGGCGTAGTGATGAAGATGCCATCGATATGCGCCGGGATGCCAGTCCAACCTAGCAAAATCATGCACATTTTCGCGGTCAGGGTTTGAAGCGCTGGCACTGCCTCTTCGCCGATCGGCACAAGGAAAAACATATAGAATAAGGGGAAAAGCAGACCACGTGTGACATTAGGCCCGAGTACCGCAGCGACCGAGCCTTGGAGCATCATAATCAACCCCAATTGCCGAGCGACCGCCAATCCTGCGGCATCGCCAATTAGCCAGGCCCCCGCTCCAACGGCACCATAAAGCAATGCGGGCGTCCAGGGCTGCGGTTTTAATTCGGCCAGTAATTCCTTGCGTTGAACGACCAGCCAGAAAAGGATCGGCAAGATCAGTAGGCAATGGTTGAAAGTCGAACTATTCCACCAGATCGCTGCCATATCCTCCGCGTCGCGCCAGAATAGGAGGAGCAAAGCGGCCCAAGCCGCGCCGAGATATCGAAGCAACCGTTGCCACGCCGTCACGGGTTGGCGCTCGGCGGCGTCACCAGTGGCCAACGCCGTCGCCATCATTCGGCAGCCTCGGCACGCACAGGTTGATAACCCATCAAATCATCCAGCGGTGCCAGTTGGCTTTCCCAACTATAATGACGGACGACATGCGCCCGCGCCGCTGCGCCAATCTTGAGCGCCTCTTGCGGCTGATCCAGCAAAGCGCAAACTCGCTCCGCCTCTGCCGCCAAATTTGGTTCGGTGTAAAGATGGACCCCGGGTTCAGCGTCGATCCCTTCGGCCGCCGCTAACGATGCGACTACCGGCCGCGCCATGGCCATCGCCTCGAGCACCTTGTTCTGGATACCGCGGGCAATTCGCAGCGGCGCAACAACAACATCCGCTGCTGCCAGCCAAGTCCGTACGTCGTCAACCGCACCCGTTACCTGCACCCCTGGCAACGTCGACAGGTCTAAAACGCCCCGGGTTGGATTGCGACCGACAATGACAAAACTAGCATCAGGATGCCTGTCACGAATGAAGGGCATCGCGAGGGTGGCAAAATCCGTAACTGCTTCAATGTTCGGCCGATAGTCCATCTGCCCAGTGAAGACGATCAACGGGTCGGGAAATGGCGGATGAAGCTTTTTGAATTTTGCTGTCGGATCATAAAATTTGGTGTCGATGCCATTGCCCAAAACCGCGACATGGCTAGCGCCAGTGCGCGTTCTGAACAACTCGGCTTCGGCCTTGCTGACGAGCAAGCTCGCGTCAGCACGCAAAGCAACCTCCCGCTCGAACGCTTTCAGCAAGCGCCCTTCGCGCGCATTGATCCAGCGCATTAACGGATTGCCTTCGTCTGCATAGCTTTCAAACTTGGCGCTATCGACATCGACAAAGTCCATCAAGAAATGGCCGACGAAGCTTTTCGGCACATACTGCGCCATCTGTCCGGAGAAGCAGAAAACATGGCTAATGCGGCTCGACGCCAACAATCTGTCGACCCAGTCCCGCATCGAACCGCTACCAAAGCTACGCACCGAAACCGGCTGACCAGTCAGCAGCGCCTCACCACCGGCCTGCCATTGCGACTTGTTCCGCAATTCGACATGGCTCGACCCAAGAATATCAGCCATCTCGGTGACAAAACCCATATCGCGCTCGTCATCCGCAAAGGCTCCGACATGAACCGGGGTCATTTCACAGAGCCTTTTGAGGACATGATGCGACCGGATCTTATCCCCGCGATCAGGCGGCCAAGGAATGCGATGCGCGAGGAATAATATCTCTTGCATCAGCCTAGCCCTTTGGCGATCCACGGCCCCAACCGGTTAGCGATGGACAAAGGAAGTTTCTGCCATAACGCAATCTGCGCCATATATTTCGGGCTATCCGGATTGACGTCTCGCGGTTCCTGGCCGTCGGCGGTGTGGATTGCATAGGCCATTGGCTTCGGTTCGAAGCCCCAGTTTTTCTTGAATTGATACGCACCTGAATTCGTTTTGGAGCGCCCGAAATCAAAATGGGTACAGCCGCGGCGTCGCGCGTGGTTCATCAGCGCATAATACATCACATCATTGGCGCGCAGCCGCCGCGCCTTTCGTACCCCACCGCCCCAATACGGCATGACGGTTCCATTATGATAGAGGCTCAGCACGCTGGCGACGGGCGATGTGCCGTGTAGCACCGTTAATATGTCGGCCTCTTCGCCAAATGCAGCGATCACCGCCGCCATCAGCGATTTTGGAAATACCGGCGTTCCGAGGTTGCGAACGCTTTCGGCATAGATCTCGTAATGCCAATCAAGATCGCGCTGCCCGCGACCCGTTTCCACGGTGAGTTCCTTCTCCAGACCCTTCCGAACTTCAGCGCGCTGTTTGCGCGGTATCGCCAGAAGCTCGGCCTCGTCGTCACTCTGCAACACCTTCAGAAAATTTGAGTGCGCGTCTCGCTTCTCGATCCAGTCACCGCCGGGTAACGAACCGCCGCGCAGTTCGACGGACGAACAGCTCCACCGCTCAGACAAATCACAAATCGACATGGCAAGCCGCCGCGTCGCGGTTGGACTGCTGGACAATATGCCGCCACCAACGGCAAAGCCTGATGATACCAAAGCCCTGCCGAATAATGGCGAATGAACAAGATGAAACGGCAGAATTGCCGCAATTTCACTGCAGGTTTCGGCAATAAGGCAGTGTGCAACCTGCCCGGTGCCTGCTTCGATTGCGTTCAGCCATTTCGGGCGGTGGAACGGCAAGCCGTTGTCATGCGCCATCACCCAGGCGTCGAGGCGCGCGACCTCATTCGCGTCGCTCAAATCGGCTTCCCGCACGCTGATTTTGGATCGAAGCATTGGCGCGTTCATGTCAGCCTAGCCCGCTCGCGGGCCGCAACGCTATCTAGCCGTTCCCACTGGAAATCTCTCGGC
>JANMQN010000167.1:0-6284 GCA_031370535.1 Sphingomonadales bacterium
AGCTCCAACCGGATTGGCTCAAGCACGGTCGACATCACATAACGGTCGGCAATGTTGATCGTGTAAGCGAGCATCATGATGATGAGGACGTACCAGCGTTGTCCCAGAGTAGAGACTTCATCGACGTCGACCGGCGCGGTCGGTGCAGTGCTCGCCATAAAAATCCCCCTCAGGTTGCAGCCAGTTCCGGCCCTAATATGTTACGTAGCGGATCGAGATGGGTACTGAAATTCTCCCACTGATCGACACCGCTTTTAAAAATAGGTTGCCGCACTTGCTCCGAACTTGCCGTTCGAACAGCGCGCTCGGTTTTGTGGAAGTTGATGCAGGCATCTTCAAAGGGAAGCTGGCAATAGTCGAGCAATCGGCGAACTTGCATTTCGAGATCGGCAACGACGTCTTCGTAGCGGACGCGCAATATCTTGCCTGGCAATACAGTGTCCCAATGGTCCATCAGCGCGACATAATCTTTGTAATATTGACCGATTTCCTCAAGGCCGTAGGTGAACTCCTGACCTTCCGCGAAAAGCTGTTTGAAGCCCGAAAAGCAGCACCCCATTGCCCCGCGCCGGGCGTCGATGATTTTAGCATTAGGCAATATCATGTGAATCAGGCCGATGTGCCGGAAGTTGTTGGGCATTTTGTCGATGAAAAACGGCCTGCCCTGCTTGCGATAGATACGAGTGTCACGGATGAATTCCTCACCGAAGCGCGCGACATCTTCGCGGGTCAGGTTGACCAAATTGCCTGGATATTCGGGTTCTTCACCAACAAGGCGCTGACGGTCCAGCCGGTATGCGAGTGCAAAAATGTTCGGGAGCTCCATCGTCCCTTCGACCTGACTGTGCGATGCCAGTATCTGCTCCAAAAGCGTCGATCCCGCCCTCGGTAATCCGACAATGAAGATCGGGTCGATCGCAGCATTACCAGCGCCCGAAAAACGATCGAGCAGTTCGGGTGTCACAAGTTCACGCTGGAGCCGCATTTCATTCGAGATCCGCGCGGGGTCATACTTCAATTCTTCGCGTTTTAACCGGTTACCCAGTTCGTAGTATTCGAACGATTCCGCGTATTCACTGCGATCCTCAAACGCTTTACCCAATGCAAAACAAAGGTGATAGCGATCATCCAACGCAGTAATCGGCGAGGCTTGCCGTTCGAGCATCTGGGCAATTTCAGCATCATCGAACTTGTATGTTTTCAGATTGGCCAGGCTCCAAAATGCATCGCCACAGTCCGGTCGCACTTGATAAGCCCGCCGATAGAAGGTTATTGCGTCGTCCTGTCGGCCAACCGTCTTCAGGGCATGGCCATAAGTCAGATTGATGCCCGGATTATTAGGCATCGTACCAAGCAAAGCTTCATAGACCAGCATTGCCTCGTCGAAATTTCCCACGGCCAGGTTTTCGTTGGCAAAGAGCATTTCGAATTCTGGATTGCCGGGCTCTTTCGTGCGCAGTTCGGAAGCTTCAGCCAAAGCGAGCTCAAATTTCTGCCGCTTGCGCAACACTTTCACATAGTCGAAATGCGCGCTGAGATTTTCAGGCTCTAGCACTTTGCAGGATTCGAGCAAAAATTCGGCTTCGTCATAGGCGTTGAACTTCATGCCGATTTCGGCAAGCAGCCGCATCGCCTCGATATGGTGGCCGTTTCGCTGCAAGAAGGCGCGGCATAGCTGCTCGGCTTTGAAAATCCGGCCTTCTTGAATGAAGCTTGCAACGCTGAGCAGCTCCGGCGGAAGCTGAGAAAGATGGGTATATTGCGCACGGGCAAAGCTGGCCGGATCATTGCGCCCCGCCGCGCCGTGAAGCTCCGCGAGTACGCGCCAGCTGGCGACCAGTGCGCCATTATGCGTCACAGCGCGTTGATAGGCGGCGACGGCATCTTCGTTGCGGCCACTATCCCGCATGCAATGCCCTCGCTCCTGCCAAGCCCTGCCATAGCCGGGATCAATCCTGATAAGCTGTTCAAGCGTCTGCAGTGCGCGCGGAATTTGCCGTTGCATCCGCTGTGAGACGGCTAGCGTGTACAATGCGTCGATATTGTCTGGCGCCGTTTCAAGGACCTGCTGGCAAGCTATAGAAGCTTCAACCAGGCGGGCATTTTGCAAGTGCTTGCGCGCATCGCGCAGTGTGGCGTCGATACTTTCCGTGTCCCGCGATGCCTCCGCCAACGTTGTCACACTAACTCCTATGTTGTGACGAGCAATTGCAAGAACACTGCCGCAATTAGTGCATCGGACGCAATGCCGAAATGGAATTGCGGCGGGGCACCGCGCTTCATTGCTGGTGCCCCGGTCCGCTGACTATATCTTGTACGAGAACCGCAGCCCGATCGTCCGCGGGCGTGAAGTCGTTGTCCGAAGTTCACCATCGTTCCCGCTCTTGTATAGCTCAGGCCGCTCATCGGTCAGGTTGTCGCCGAAAACCTCGATCCGCCACTCATCCTTCGACACGCCGAACGAGGCAGCTATTGTGCTGTACGAATCGAGCTGCTGCGCGGCAGGGATCGGTGCGATCACGTCGCCTGGGCGGACTAGCACTCCATTGTAGAGGACAGGTGTCGACGCGGCATAACCAAGCGTCGGGTTGGATGCCTGATAACGAATGTCGACATTGTCGATCACGTCCGAAATGCTCTTTCCGACATAATGAAATCCGACTTGTGCGAACGGCGCCAGACCAGATGAAAGTTCCTTTTCCCAATACAACCGCGCGTTGAACTGGAATTTGGGACTAAGCGCCAGCGGGCCACCGAGCGGGCGAAGCACCGTCGTGTTCTTCCGATATTTAGTAAGTTCCGAATCGTTGTATGAAAAGGCGCTGTTGAGTGTCAGCTCTGGCGTGGCTCTCCATGTCAGATCTCCTTCCAAACCTCTTATCCGCGCATCGATCAAGTTTGTCGTAAATGTCTGGTTCGAGATGTTCTGGTCGAACACCGTGATCTGGACGTTGCTCCAATCGATCTGGTAAGCTGCAAAGTTAAGTTGCAAGCTGCGATTAAGTAGCGAGAATTTACCGCCGATTTCATAATTCTGCACCTTGTCCGGCACATAAGTGCCGAGGCGCACGAAATCGGCATTGGTTGGACAAATCGCGCTAGGCACGCGGCAGGGCCGACGGTTGAAACCACCCGGACGGAAGCCATCAGAGTAGGTAGCGTACACCAAAGAAGCATCACCGATCTTGTACGTCAGGTTAGCCTTGTACAAAACGCCCGTATACTTGGCTGGCGACGCGTCGGCATATAGTAAGTTGAGATTGGCACTGACATTATAGAAAGCAGGTGGTGTTGCAGATGGCGAATAAGTTCCTGTGGCAGCGTTGTATACGCCGCGTGCCCCGCCAAAACTGCCGTTCGACGAACCGTTGATCGACGCCTTCTCGTTGTAATAGCGAAGGCCACCGGTCAATATCAACTTTTCCGGAATAATGTCGAACGATGCCTCACCATAGGCAGCGAACTGCTTGTCCCTGCGCTGAATGTCGTTGAAGAAACCAACGGCACCTGGGCGAACACTGGTGTCATTAGCATCCACCGATGCGTTAGGAGCGCGATTATAGATGAACCCGGCGGCCCGCTGCAGATATGACCAGTCAGTATTGTCGAACAGCTTGTTGTCATCATAGAACAAGCCGAAGGTACCGCGAATACGCTTGTCGGCTGGTGTAGTAATCCGGAATTCGTGTGTCTGACGCTTCGTGCGATTGCGAACCTGATAGCTCTTACTCGGTGTATAGCAGGTATTCCCGATATTGCCGTTATAGGCCGCTGTATAATAGACACCGCGATCACACTCGTAATAAGGAAGATAAAGCCCGATATTCGAGTATCCGGCATAGTCTGCGATTTGAGTGGCGCGATGCTTCATGTAGGAACCATTGTAGATCAGGTCGAGCGCACCAAGACGACCGTTAATCGTCAACGTTGAGAGGTTGACACGGTCGCGCAACGAGTTGTCATTGAACTTGGTTACTTTCAAGTCGCCGACATCGGGTTCGAAGTCGAACACGCCATCGGTGTCGAGTTCTTGACGGACGTGCATAAGATCAACCGACCAGTCATCGGTGACGTTCCAGGTCAACGCAATACGTCCGCCGCGATAAGTCGCGTCGTTGTAGTCTTTTTCGACGAACGCGTCGTTATTGATGGTCTGGCGCGTCGGCGCATTGTAAAGATAGGCACCGCCTGACGTGCCACATGAACGAACGCCGCCTACTAAAACGGCCGATTGCTGGCAGGCCTGTATAGCACGCATCACCAACAAGGGGTTGCCCGTTGGAAGTCTGCCCGCAACGCCAGCATTGGCATTAAATGGCATCTGGAAGGTACCAGCGACATTGTCGATATAGCCACCCTGCCGGTCGGTGTAAAACACCGCACGCACGGCCAGTTTGTCCTTGATAATCGGGATATTGATAAAGGCGTCACCCGCCACGCTCTCCTCACCCTTTTTGGTGAAGGCATAGCTGGCGTTGAACCCTGCGTGGAAGTCGCTCGCATCGGGCTTGTTGGTTATGTAGCGGACTGCGCCGCCCATCGCGCTCGCGCCGAAAAGCGTACCTTGTGGCCCCGCCAAAACTTCGACACGCTGAAGATCCACGGCATAGAGATCAAGGTTGCGCCCCACAAGTGATGCAGGCGCATCATTGATATACAGCGCCACCGTTGGTTGCGCACCTGCGGTGCCCGCAATTTGGAGGCCAGGCGAGTCCGTTGACAGACCACGAATGAAAATTGACGAGGCCCCCGGACCACGCGAAGCTGCGCGAACATTGGGAAGATATTCGATCAGTTTGTCGAATTTGGTGATGTTAAGATCGCCGAGCGCATCGCCGCCCAAAGCAGTAATCGCAAGCGGCACCCTATTGGCCGACTCTTCACGCCGCGTTGCTGTGACAACAATATCCGCAATACCGCGGTCATTTTCTTCCGCAGTGGCCTCTTGCGCGTAAGCAGGAGCAATGCCCGCGCCCAACGACGCGAGGACAAACGTGGCCGTCGAAATTTTCAAATAGATCTTCAATTTTCTTCCCCTCAACCGTCCCTCGACTATGCGAAGGTCCCATTTCTCCACTGGCCAGACTGAAACTGGAGTTCCCCTCAAGCAACTGACCAAATTTTCATGATTGGTAAAATTAATTCCTCAATCAATCACATCATCTACATGTTGCGATTAGAAGACCTAATATATGACCGTCAGCGATGGATAGTCAGGATTGGCGAAGCTACCCGTCACGAGAGTAGAAGGTGGGGATGATTATGCATTCAGGGGCAGACTTTGTTTTGGTTATCGCGTGCGAGGATCGCAAAGGCATTGTCGCGGCGGTTGCCAATTCCATCGCTAGCCAGGATTGCAATATCGTCGAAAGTTCTCAGTACGGCGACGAGAATAGTGGGCGCTTTTTCATGCGTGTCGCGATTACATGCGCGAACGGAATGACAACGGAAAGCTTTACCGATGCGTTCATGCCGGTCGCGACGGCATTTCGGCTGGAATGGCGAATCCACGACCTGCGCAAGAAATTGCGCGCGATGATCATGGTGAGCCAAGGCGGACATTGCCTGAACGATCTACTATACCGGACATCGACCAACCGTTTGCCCATGCAAGTGACCAGTATCGTGTCCAACCATTTGAACTGGCAACGCCGGGCCGAACATGAAGGCATACCGTTTCACCACCTGCCGATCACTCCCGAGACAAAATTGGAGCAGGAGGGCAAGCTGCTTGAAATGGTCGAAGAGCAGCGGGTCGATCTCATCATCCTCGCCCGCTACATGCAGGTATTATCCGACAAGCTCTGCCGCAAGCTTGACGGACGGGTAATCAATATTCATCACAGCTTCCTGCCCGGATTTAAAGGGGCAAAGCCGTATCATCGCGCATATGAGCGCGGTGTAAAAATGGTCGGTGCTACAGCACATTATGTGACGCCAGATCTTGATGAAGGTCCGATCATCACGCAAGATGTATCGACGGTTGATCACGCCGACACGGTCGAAGATCTGATTGCGCAAGGCCAGGATACTGAAAGCCGTGTGCTTGCGCGTGCAGTCAAGCTGCACCTGGAGCATCGTGTTATGCTGAACGGTAATCGAACCGTTGTTTTCAAATAACCATCTGACCAGGAGCTATCCTTAATGAAGACCCGCGCCGCTGTTGCATTTGAAGCAAAGAAGCCGCTTGAGATTGTCGAGCTCGATCTTGACGGGCCCAAGGCGGGTGAAGTGCTGGTCGAGATTATGGCGACGGGAATTTGTCACACCGATGCCTATACGCT
>JANMQN010000012.1:0-8811 GCA_031370535.1 Sphingomonadales bacterium
GCGCTAGGCCGCTTACCTCAACACATGGTACCCGACGCCAGTGGCCTGTTCAATCTTATGCGCAATCTTGGCGGCGCGGTTGGGTTAGCATTAATAGATACGACAATTTTCACCCGGGCAACGGTCCACGCCGCTCAGATAGCAGAGCAATTGAAGGCTGGAAATGTCTCAACGGCCATAAGCATAGGCATTCCTCGCGACGCTTTTGTCGAACAAATTGGCGAACCCGTAGATGACTTCACACAAGAGATGGTTCGTCCTTTGATAGAACAAGCTGCGTTGGTTCATTCAATCAATGAAGCCTGGTTGCTCATTGGGACTCTAACCGGAATGGCAGTGATGTTGGTGCTCGCGGTCCGGCGCGTTCAAATAGACAATCTATCAATTGATGATTGAAAGCAGCCATTCGTTCGCATTTGAGCGTCGACTTAATGGGGATGAATATTCTCACCGGGTTCAAGGCCGCAGGCGACGAATGGAAGGGTCAGATTTACGATCCGAAATCAGGTAAAACCTATCGCTCGATCGTTTACAAGGGAAAATCGGGCAATCTGGTGGTCAAGGGCTGCATCGGTCCCTTCTGTCAGGCTCAGTCATGGACTCCTGCACGGTGAAGCTGCGCGCGCCGCACGCGCGGTAAAGGCGCATATAAGCTTTGAATTCGTCGGGCTGCTCGCGCCAATGGCCAAGTTCGTAAAGTTCGACGAGCGATAGCCGCAATAATTCGCGTGCGACTTTTGCCTCGCTTGCGGTGCCGAATGCCAGTTTCGCATTGAGTTGTTCGCTACGATGCCGAAGCCTCGCCAAAGCCGTTATCACCATATCGCCCCCTTGGGAGGTTAAACGGCAAAACCCGGCGCAAGTTTAGGCGCGCAGTTTCCAGCCGGAGCGAAGCACCAGATAACACACAGTACCCAGAGCGACATTGATGCCAAAAAGCAGCAATGCACCGAACATCACCGGGCTGTCAGCGCTACCTATAAAGCCGTAACGGAAGCCCGAAATAGCGTAGAAAAACGGGTTTGCATGGCTGATCGCCTGGAATGTCGGCGCCAGTTTATCGACCGAATAGAAAGTTCCCGACAGCAATGCCGCAGGTGCAACGACGAAGTTGGTGATTGCTGCGGCATGGTCGAATTTCTCCGCCCAGATCGACGTCAGCACGCCCATCAGCGCGAGCAACGTCGAACCCATCAGGCCAAACCATAGCACAGCCCAGAAATGCGCAGGTGTGACGTTGACACTGGGCCAAATTGCCATCGCCAGCCAAATTGTGCCACCAACAAGGAACGCCCTCGTCACCGCTGCGCCCGTTAGCGCGGCCAACACTTCGGCATTGGAAAGCGGCGGCATCAGGTAATCTACGATAGTCCCCTGAATTTTACCGACCAGCAGCGAAAAGCTTGAATTTGCAAAGGCATTTTGCATCATCCCCATGATAATGAGCCCCGGCGCGATGAAATCGGCAAACGATACCCCCAATACCGTTGGCTTCACCCGGCCCAATGCGACAGTGAAAATGATGAGATAAAGCAGTGTGGTTATCGCAGGTGCCCAAACGGTCTGTAGCTGCACCTTAAAAAATCGGCGCACCTCTTTCATATACAGCGTCTGAAGGCCGACCCAGTTAACGTTGCGGATCAGTCGCTCACCGCCCTGCAGTTGAACAATCGGGGTTAAATCCCTATCTGGGCCTTGCGCGCTTTTATGGTGGATACTCATCGCGCAATCGACTATCGGCTTGCAGCTTCAACCGCAAGGCGCAATTGCGCCGTTCAGGCGGCGTGACAAATTAGAATTTGGGAAAGCATTTATGTCCTGGACCGACCAGCGGATCGACCAATTGAAAAGCCTTTGGGAAAAGGGCCTTACCGCGAGCCAGATCGCCGATGAGCTTGGCGGCGTTTCGCGTAACGCTGTTATCGGCAAGGCTCACCGCCTTGGCCTGAAGTCGCGTCCTTCGCCGGTTAAGGCGAATGAACCTGAAAAGAAAGCCGCGCCAAAGAAGGCTGCAGCCGCAGCGCCAGCAAAGCCAATGGCGGCTGCGCCGATAAGACCTCGCCCGACCACCCCCACGGCGCCAGCCTCTGCACCGCGTGCCGATGGCGAACCGAGCAGCGAAGTCAAGGCTGCGCCGATGCCGCGTATTGTTTCTATCGGCCCCGGCGGCTTCATGCGCCAAGGCCCAGGCGATCAACAGGCACCAATCCCGCCTGCCCCGCCGCGCCGTCTGGTTCCGGCAAAACCAAGCCCCGAAATGGCGGATAAAACTTCACTGCTTGACCTAAACGAGCGCATCTGCCGCTGGCCGATGGGCCACCCGGGCGAGGCCGATTTCCATTTTTGCGGCGAAGCCGTCAACCCCGGCTTCCCCTATTGCGTTGAGCATTGCGGCCGCGCCTATCAGGCGCAATTGCCGCGCGGTGTTCGTCGCCCTCCCCCACCCATGCCGTTCGGCGGGCCGCGGGTTCGTTAAGAACCCAAGGGTAAATATCCACAGCCGATTTCTATCGCTGTCGCAACGCGCTTGCGCTGGTGACTCCACGCGCCTTATAGCGTCGATATGACCGATGATCTGTTTGGCGGCGGCGCGGCTGCGACCGCTGCTTCCAATGAATATACCGCTTCAGCGATCGAGGTGCTGGAGGGGCTTGAACCCGTCCGCCGTCGCCCCGGAATGTATATTGGCGGCATCGACGAGCGCGCATTACATCATCTGGCGTCCGAAGTGCTCGACAACTCAATGGACGAGGCGGTGGCGGGCCATGCCAACCGCATCGAGGTATACCTTGCAGCTGGAAACCGTTTGACTATCAGCGACAATGGTCGCGGCATTCCGGTAGATCCGCATCCGAAATTTCCCGACAAGTCGGCCTTAGAGGTCATCCTCACAACTCTCCATTCTGGCGGCAAGTTTTCGGACAAGGCCTATGCAACGTCGGGCGGCTTGCACGGCGTTGGCGTGTCAGTGGTGAACGCACTTTCAGATGACACCGTGGTCGAGGTGGCCCGTAACAAGCAACTCTATCGGCAGCGTTTCTCCAAGGGTCATGCGATTGGTAAGCTTGAGGAATTGGGGCCTACCCCCAACCGGCGAGGCACAACTATCGCGTTCACACCCGACGTCGAAATATTCGGTGCTGATGCGAAGTTCAAACCGGCCAGGCTATTTCGTTTGGCACGTTCGAAGGCGTATCTTTATGCGGGCGTAGAAATCCGCTGGCGCTGCGATCCCGACCTTGCAACTGATGATGTGCCAGCCGAAGCGGTGTTCCAGTTCCCAGGCGGACTTTCCGACCATCTGCGGGAGCAACTTGGTTCTCGGGCATGCGCCACTACCGACTTCTTTGCGGGGACGCAGGATTTCCCAGACGCGCAGGGCCGTGTCGAATGGGCGATTTCATGGCCGCTATATTCAGACGGATCGTATAGTTGGTATTGCAACACGATACCGACGCCGGATGGCGGAACTCATGAAGCGGGTGTTCGGGCCGCGCTGACCAAGGGCCTTCGGGCTTTCGGCGAATTGATCGGCCAGAAAAAAGCTGCGCAAATATCCGCAGAAGATATTTTCAATGAGGCTGAGCTGATGCTCTCGGTCTTCATCCGCAACCCGCAGTTTCAGAGCCAGACCAAGGATCGACTGACCTCGCCCGAAGCGACACGTCTTGTCGAAAACGCGGTACGCGACCATTTCGATCACTTCCTCGCCGACAATATGGAGCGCGGCAAGGCACTGATGGGTTTCATCCTCGAAAAGGTTGATGACCGGCTACGCCGCAAGGCCGAGCGCGAAGTCAAGCGCAAGACCGCGACCTCGGGCCGCAAGGTGCGGCTCCCGGGCAAGCTGACCGATTGTTCGTCGGATGACCCGACCGGTACCGAATTGTTCATCGTCGAGGGCGACAGCGCAGGCGGCAGCGCAAAGCAGGCGCGGGACCGCAAGAAGCAGGCAATCTTGCCGATCCGTGGCAAAATCCTCAACGTTGCATCAGCTACTTCCGACAAAATCCGCGCCAATAACGAAATCGCCGACCTCAATCTCGCGCTAGGCTGTGGCAGCCGCAAGGACTGCAACCCCGACAATTTGCGCTACGAACGCATTATCATAATGACCGACGCCGATGTTGATGGCGCACATATCGCAACCTTGCTGATGACGTTTTTCTTTCAGGAAATGCCCGAGATCGTGAAGGCCGGACACCTATTCCTCGCTCGCCCACCGCTCTATCGCCTAACGCACGGCAGCCAGAGCGTCTATGCCGCAGACGATGCACACCGCGCCGAACTAGAAGCTACTGTGTTCAAAGGTAAGAAAGTCGAAGTCGGACGATTCAAAGGCCTCGGCGAGATGAACCCAAACCAATTGCGCGAAACGACGATGGACCCGGCGACCCGATCGCTTATCCGTATCACTTTGCCGCACGAATATGAGCGCCGCGCGGCAGTCACTGATCTGGTCGACCGGCTGATGGGCAAGAATCCGGAACATCGGTTCAACTTCATTCAGGACAATGCGGCGCTCTTGGATGAGGAAGCGATTGACGCCTAAATTAGAGGAACGCGCAAAATGAAAAAGCATTTGGTCGTTTTGCTACTTAGTCTGTCTACCGTAACTCCGACGGTATTCGCAAAGGCACCGAACCAACCAGCCGCGCCGCTCCCAGCAACTGCGCTCGACCTTCGTATTGAGCAGCTTCCGGCGGTACTCGCTGGCAAGCTGAATTATGAAGAATTTTTCGCCCCATCATTTCTGGCCGCTGTACCGCCTGCGCAGATCAAAGCGCTATCCGACCAATTTGCGGCCCAACACGGGCAGCCACTCAAAATTTCCGGCATCGACCACAAAGGTACCACCGGTGCGACGATAAAAATCGAGTACGACAAGGCCATTGCAACCGCAGATATCTCAATCGAGCCAACGGCACCGAACAAGGTTGTAGGCCTGCTTATCAAGGGATTCGATCGCAAAGGCGACACAGCGGCGAAGATCGATGCCGATTTTGCTGCGCTTCCCGGCAAGGCCGGCTATCTCGTCGAGAAAATCGGCGTTGACGGCAAACGTCAACAAATCGCGGGTCGCGCCACTGGGCAGCAGTTTGCAATAGGTTCCACATTCAAACTGTATGTCCTGGCCGAGCTAGCGTCGCAGGTGCAGGCCGGACGACGCAGCTGGTCCGATGTCGTGCCTATTCTCGAGAATAACTATTCGTCGTCCGCCACCCAAAACTGGCCGCGCAGCACGCCGGTGACCCTACAGACACTCGCCACCTGGATGATTTCGGTCAGCGATAATGCGTCGACTGACGCGCTAATCCGCGTGCTGGGTCGCGAGGCAATCGAAGAAAAGCTGGCCGCTATAGGACATAGCGATCCGGACAGGATGCTACCTCTGCTGACCACGGTTGAAGCGTTTGCAATCAAAAGCAATGCCACGCTTTTGGCGCAATTCCAGAAAGCCAGTGAGGCACAGCAACGGGCGATGTTAGCAACGCAAGCAAATGCGTTCAAATTTGAAAACATCAATATGTTAGCCTTTGGTTCAGGCCCCGTCGCAATCGACAGCGTCGAATGGTTTGCGTCGCCGGCCGACATTGCCGCGTTAATGCACAACATTCGCCGCATCGGCAATCAGACCGCGTGGGATATCATGACGGTGAACAAAGGCGTCGCGCCTGTAACGGCCGCTAAATGGCACTATTTGGGATATAAGGGCGGATATGAACCCGGCGTGATCTCCATGAGCTTTCTCGCGCAATCAAAGGCGGGTGAATGGTATGCGATTAGTGGAAGCTGGAATAACCCGTTGAAGGAGGTCGATAACGAGGCCTTTGCGACGCTGATGACGCGATTGTTGGACAGAGTCGCAAATTAGGCGCGTTAAACTTTCCATTCGTTGCGAAGTAACCCGAAAATCAGGCTATCGCGAATGCCGATATGCGTTTCCCATTCGCTGCGTAAATGCCCCTCGTTCTGGAATCCCAGTTTCTCAAGCAATCCGATTGATGCTTTATTGTCTGGATCGGTATCGGCCATCACTCGACGCGCCGCCAATTTCAGAAACGCGTAATCCAGCACCGCTCCAGAAGCTTCGGTAATGTAACCCTGACGCCAATGCGCTCGACCCAGAATATATCCTAATTCAAAGCTGTCTTTGCGACGGGGCAGCAATATCACCCAGCCCATTGCCAGTTCATCACCCGTTGTAATTGCCCAGCATTTATGGTCCGCATCAGGATCCGCATTCCATGCAATGTATGATTTTGTTTCGTCGAGGTTTTGAAGCGGCCCGCTAGACCAATATCGCATCACGTCATTATCGGAGAGCGTTTTGAACAATTCCGCTGCATCCTGGACCACGAGTTGCCGCAAAACCAACCTGTTGGTTTTCAGCGTGGGTACCGTCATATCGTTAGCGCCTCCACCAGCGCCTTGACCTTTTTCTGCCGCCATTGCGGTAACGGTGCAACCAGCCAATAGGCTTGGCTGCTTTCCCTTGCATTGTCGACAGCGCGAACGCGGCCGTTTGCAAGGTCACTTTCGGCAAGAAGCAGGGGAACCGTAGCTTTGCCCAAACCGATTGCAGCAGCGTCGATGGCAAGGCCTGCATCAGCTAACCGAAGCGCTGCAACGCCGTCCGCTCCGGGACATCCGGACCAGCTGATAGCTGTATCTGCACCACCTTCGGGTGCCGCGACAGTGACAAACGCCCCTGCCGCCAGCAAAACTCCTTCATGTTCGCCCGGACCGTCTGATAAACGGATTGCGAGATCGAGATTGGCCTCGGTAAAATCGATTTCGTCGTCCGCGGCAACCAATGTGAACCGAGTATCGGGATTGGATTTGCTGAATATGGCAAGCCGCGCAGCCAGCCATTTGGCAGTGAAATCACGCGGAGCGGCAATCGTGAGTGAATTGGATGACTGTCCCGCCTGCATGGCGCGGACCGATTCCTCAAATTGCAGGAACCCAGCGCGCAACGCATCAAGGCCGTTTGAGGCTTCGTCGGTCAACTCGAGTCCTTTTGGCGTGCGGCGAAAAAGCACCACCCCCAACATGTCCTCCAACGCCCGGATTTGCTGGCCAACCGCAGCAGGAGTAACCGCCAATTCATCCGCCGCTTTGGTAAAGCTTAAATGCCGCGCGGCAGCGTCCAGCACACGTAGGCCGTTGAGCGGAAGGTGCGTGCGCTTCATCGCGCCGTCGCCGGTGCGACCAGTTTGAAACGCGGGATTTCGGCAAGAAAGGTGGTGCCATCCTCGCGGATGAAGCGGTATTGGCCCTCCATCATGCCGCTTGGGGTCGATAACGGACATCCCGACACATAATCGTGGCTGCTGCCCGGGTGCAGCAAGGGCTGCTCACCGACCACGCCGTCGCCGTCGACATGATTAACCATTCCCCGACCATCGGTAATTTTCCAATGTCGGGTCAACAGTTGAACCGCTTCGTCGCCGTTATTTTCGATACGGATATGGTATGACCAGAACCACCGGCCTTGAGCCGGGATTGATTGTTCGTTGAGGAAGCTGGGCGATACGCGGACGGTCACCCCGTCAGTCGTCGCGGTCGCCGTAAAGAAGGAATCGAGGATGCTGGTCATAGCCCTGCAACCTTCAGCGCCTGATCGAGATCATCGATCAAATCTGCAGGGTCTTCCAGCCCGACATTGATGCGGATCATACCCTCGCCTACGCCCATCGCTTTGCGGCCTTCGGGTCCCATGCCATGATGCGTCGATGAGGCAGGATGGCACATCAAGCTGCGCGCATCGCCAATATTGTTGGATATATCAATAAGCTCAAGCGCGTTCAGCAGGGCATGCGCCTGCTTGCGCCCACCATCGAGGACAAACGAGAAAATTGGTCCGCATGCCTTCATCTGGCTCATCGCAAGATTGTGCTGCGGATGACTCGCAAGACCGGGATGCAAAATGGTTGGCACGCGGCCTTCAAGGAATTTACCCACGGCCAGCGCATTCTCAGACTGCCGCATGGCGCGCAGTTCGAGCGTTTCGAGTCCTTTATGCACCACCCACGCGTTGAATGGCGACAAATTGGGCCCAGTATTCCGCTGAAACGGCAGGAGCACTTCATCGATCCATTGCTGTGATCCGCAGACAGCGCCAGCTAGCACACGCCCCTGCCCGTCCATCAGCTTGGTCGCGCTATAGGCGACGACATCCGCGCCATAATCCATCGGGCGTTGGAGCACGCTCGTCGCAAACGCGTTATCGACCACGGTCGTAATCCCGTGCTCTTTCGCTAGTCCACAGACATAGGCCATGTCGACGATATCCATTGTCGGGTTGGCCGGGGTTTCGAAGAAGAAAATCTTGGTATTGGGCTGGATTGCGGCGAGCCACTCGTCGTTATTGCGGCTGTCGATGGTTGTCGTGCTAATACCCCATTTTGGCAGCAAATTGTCGGTTAGCCAGCGGCATGAACCAAAGGCTGCGCGCGCGGCAACCACATGATCGCCCTGCGACAACTGACACAACAAAGCAGTGGTCATCGCCGCCATACCGGTTGCTTGCGCACGGCAAGCCTCGGCACCCTCCATAAGCGCGATGCGTTCTTCAAGCATCTGCACGGTGGGGTTCTGCAGCCGTGAATAGGTCATGCCTTCAGCTTCGCCGGCAAAGCGCGCAGCGACGGTTTCGGCATCATCATAGGTGAAGCCCGAGGAGAGGAACAATGCCTCCGACGTCTCACCATGCTCGCTGCGCCACGTGCCGCCGCGCACGGCTTGCGTGGCAGGCCGCCATTTGCTTGTGATTTCGCGATTCTGGCCGGTTGTTTTCTTCATGGA
>JANMQN010000029.1:0-12619 GCA_031370535.1 Sphingomonadales bacterium
CGGACAATGGCTCGCGGCGCTTCTGCATGGGCGCGGCGTGGCGCAACCCCAAGGACCGCGACATGCCCGCGATTGTCGAGATCGTCAAAGGCGTGCGGCAGATGGGCATAGAAACCTGCATGACTTTGGGGATGCTGACGCCCGCTCAAGCCGATATGCTGGCCGAGGCGGGGCTCGATTATTACAACCATAATATCGACACTTCGCCCGAGCGCTATAACGAGATCATCACCACGCGGACGATGGAAGACCGGCTCGATACGCTGGCCGAGGTGCGCCGCGCGGGCATCAACGTGTGCAGCGGCGGGATTGTCGGGATGGGTGAAACACGCGCCGACCGCGTGGGCTTCATTCACACTCTTGCGACGCTGCCGGCCCACCCCGAGAGCGTTCCGGTCAACGCTTTGGTGCCGGTGAAGGGCACCGTGCTGGGCGACATGCTTGCCGATACGCCGCTCGCCAAGATTGACGATATCGAATTTGTCCGCACAATTGCCGTCGCGCGGATTACCATGCCCATGAGCATGGTGCGGCTGAGTGCAGGGCGTGAGTCAATGTCCGAGGCGACGCAGGCCTTGTGCTTCATGGCAGGCGCGAACAGCATCTTCACCGGCGACAAGCTGCTGACCGCCGCCAATGCAGGCGACGACAAAGACGCGGCGATGCTGGCAAAGCTTGGGTTGGTGCCAATGGAGGCGGAGGAGCCGCTGCGGGCGTTTAAGGCTTTGGAAGCGGCGGAGTGAGGGACAAGAACATGGTATTAAAAAAATTGTTTTTAGGCGCTTTTATGATGTTGCCGCTGTCGGTGAATGCGCAATCACCACTGGCGCCAAAAGCTTACATTATAGCCGAAATAGAGGTGGTAGATGCGACTGCTTACGAGGGGTACAAATCCGCAGTGGTCCCTATCGTCGCAAAATATAGTGGCCGATACATTGTCCGAGGCGGGCAGATTAAAACCGTAGAAGGCGAGGCACCGAAAGGTAGAGTTGTAGTAATCGAATTTGCTAACTTGGCCGCAGCTCAAGCTTTTCTAGAGTCGGACGAATATCGTCCTATTGCAGATATTCGCCATAACACAGCCAAATCCCGAATTATGATTGTTGAAGGGATGACTCCTTAGTGTTCAAAAAAATCCTGATCGCCAACCGCGGCGAAATCGCTTGCCGGATCATAAAGACCGCACGCCGCATGGGCATCGCGACCGTTGCGGTCTACTCCGATGCCGATGCGCGCGCGCCGTTTGTGCAGATGGCGGACGAGGCGGTGCATATCGGGCCTTCGCCTGCTGCGCAGTCTTATTTGCTCGCCGAGAAAATCATCGCGGCATGCAAACAGACAGGCGCAGAGGCCGTGCATCCGGGCTATGGCTTCCTGTCTGAGCGCACCAGCTTTGCCGTGGCGCTGGCCGCCGAGGGCATCGCTTTTATCGGCCCACCGGTGAACGCTATTGCCGCGATGGGGGACAAGATCGAGTCCAAGAAACTGGCGATGGCGGCGGGCGTCAATGTTGTGCCGGGCTTTGTCGGCGAGATCGACGATACCGAACATGCGGTGCGGATTTCGGCCGAGATCGGCTATCCGGTGATGATGAAGGCCAGCGCCGGCGGCGGTGGCAAGGGGATGCGGCTTGCCTATAATGAGCAAGACGTGCGCGAAGGGTTCGAGGCGACCAAGCGCGAGGGGCTGAACTCGTTCGGTGACGACCGCGTGTTTATCGAGAAATTCATCCTCAATCCGCGCCACATCGAAATCCAGATATTGGGCGACCAGCACGGCAATATTCTCTACCTCAACGAACGCGAATGCTCGATCCAGCGGCGGCATCAAAAGGTCGTCGAGGAAGCGCCGTCGCCCTTTGTCACGCCGAAGATGCGCAAGGCGATGGGCGAGCAATGCGTTGCTCTGTCGCGCGCGGTGGGCTATTATTCGGCAGGTACGGTCGAACTGATCGTTTCGGGCGCGGACCCGAGCGGTGAGAGTTTTTACTTCCTCGAAATGAACACGCGGCTGCAGGTCGAGCATCCGGTGACCG
Source organism: Sphingomonadales bacterium (assembly GCA_031370535.1). Lineage (GTDB taxonomy): Bacteria > Pseudomonadota > Alphaproteobacteria > Sphingomonadales > Sphingomonadaceae > Sphingorhabdus_B. The sequence goes on from JANMQN010000029.1 coordinate 2,036, forward strand.
AGTGCATCACGGGCATCGATCTGGTCGAACAGATGATCCGCGTTGCCGCTGGCGAGAAGCTCTCCATGACGCAGGACGATATCAAGATCGACGGTTGGGCCATCGAAAACCGAGTCTACGCTGAAGACCCCTATCGCGGCTTCTTGCCATCAACGGGTCGCCTAACCCGCTACCGCCCGCCTGTCCAAGGCTGGACCGATGATGGCGCAGAAAATGGCCGACGTGGCATCGATGGCATCCGCGTCGATGACGGTGTCTATGATGGCGGCGAAGTGTCGATGTTTTATGACCCGATGATTGCCAAGCTGATCACGTGGGGGCCAACCCGCGATGAAGCCGCTGACCTGCAAATCGCCGCACTCGACCGCTTCGAAATTGAAGGCCTCGGCCATAATATCGATTTCGTCAGCGCTATCATGCAGCATCCACGCTTCCGTTCGGGTGAACTGACCACCGGTTTCATCGCCGAGGAATATCCCGATGGCTTTCATGGAGCGGCATTGACGACCGAACTGGTAAAATCACTCGCCGCCATCGCAGGTTTCGTCGCCACAGCCGAGGCCGACCGGGCGCGGCATGTCGATGGTCAGTTGGGCGATACGCTTGAGCCGCCATCGCGCTGGCAGGTTAAGATCGGCGAGGCCGTCCACTACATCGAGATGATAGACGGCGAAATGCACGTTGATGGCGAACCATTCGACCTATCGATGGAATATGACCCCGGTGACCGACTGATCGAAGCCGAAGTTGGCGACGAAGAACTGGCGGTCAAAATTGCCAAAACTCGCGTTGGTTTCAAACTGACAACACGCGGCGCAAGCCATGTGGCTCGCGTCCTGCCCGGCCATATCGCGCATCTGTCCAGCCACATGATCGAAAAAATCCCGCCTGACCTCTCCAAATTCCTGATCTGCCCGATGCCCGGCCTGCTCACTACATTACACGTCGGCGTCGGCGACGCCGTCGAGGCAGGCCAACCGCTCGCGGTGGTCGAGGCCATGAAGATGGAAAACATCCTGCGCGCCGAAAAATCCGGTGTGGTTAAATCCGTAAACGCGGGGGCAGGGGATAGCCTTGCTGTCGATGCGGTCATTTTGGAAATGGAATAAGCCACCCACGCAGATGCCGGATATGCTGACCATAGAAGCTGGCGATAGCTTTTGCGGCATATATCCATCTCTGGGTGGCAGCGTCGCAAGCTGGACTGTCGACGGACAGCCGATGCTGATGACCGCCTTGCCCGGAGCATTGAAGGCAGGCGATGTGACGGGCACGGCATCCTTCCCGTTGGTCCCGTATTCCAACCGGATCGCGTATGGGCGGTTTGAACTAGGTGGCAAGACCTATGAGCTGCCTCCGCATCCAACGGGCTATCCACATGCTAATCATGGTGTAGGCTGGCTTGAACGCTGGACAGTGAAGGCACATCAATCCAACCGGATAACGCTGCTTCTCGATTTCTCCGCCAGCCCACATTGGCCTTGGCCATTCCGCGCCGAACAAACATTAGGGATTGGCCAAGACAGCTTAACGCTTTCCCTGACCGCAACCAACACCGCTTCGGAAACAGCTCCGCTAGCATTCGGGCACCATCCGCAATTCAACAGCGACGGTGCACATCTTCGGTTTTCGGCCAAATCATTTTACCCAACGCAGACGGACGGCCTACCCGGCGATCCAGTTGCGCCACCGCACGAAATCGATTTTTCAAAACTGAAAAGCGTCGGCGGAAGAGTGATCGACAACATCTATGGCGGATGGGATGGCAAGGCGAGGATAGTGTGGGAAGGGCGTCGTCACGCGCTTGAACTGACGTCGTCGCTTCCCCACGCGGTTCTGTACACACCCGTCGGGGGCAGTTTCTTTTGCTTCGAGCCGGTTCCTCATCTCATCAACGCGCTGAACCGGACCGATTGTGATATGCCGATGATTGCGCCGGGAGAGAGTTTTACCGCCTGGATCAAGCTACGAGCCGTTTCGCTTGAGCCTGGAGACCCAATCTGACAGGTTAGGCAAATAATTCGTTTGGGGAGGAATTCATTGTGACATTACCGGTAACCGCTTTCGTTGCAGCCATCTGTGCTATCATGCTGCTCATCACTGCGATCGATACCGTCCGTCACCGGATGCGGGCACGAGTACCGTTTGGCGATAATGCCGATCAACGTCTAATCAGCGCCACGCGCAGCCATGGCAATCTCGCCGAACATGCGCCGATCGTGATCCTGTTGCTCGCCTTCCTCGAAATGAGCCGAGCCAACCATATGGCGTTGATGGCTATCGGTGCGCTGTTCCTTGCGGGCCGCGTGTCGCATATCATCGGGCTGTATGCACCGGTGAGCACCAAGCCGCCCTTACCGCGAAGCATTGGGGTGATTGTGACGTGGTTAACGATGGCTCTGTTGAGCGGCTGGACGCTTTGGATGTTGGCGATGAATAACTAAGGCTAGTCAACTATCGCCACTGCCCTGATCCACCCCGCACTCGCCCGCTCGATCTTGACGGGAAAGCAGCTCAGCTTGAAACCATACGCAGGTAATACCGACAGATTCGTCAGTTTCTCGATCTGGTAATATGGTTGAATCCGCCCTGCTTTATGTCCTTCCCATATGATCGACGGGTTGCGATTTTCCGCCCAACGTTTGGCTGTGTGCGAAAAAGGAGCGTCCCAGCTCCACGCATCGGTCCCGACCACTTGAACGCCGCGTGTCGTCAAATAGAGCGTCGCTTCCGCGCCCATACCGCAACCTTGGTCAGTAAAGTTGTCAGTGCCATATACGGCACCTGACTGAACTAACACGATGTCGAGCGGTTGCAGAGTGTAACCAATCCGCTCTAGCTCGGCCTCAACCTCGGCAGCGCTCACTACATGCCCTGCCGGCATCGCAGAAAAATCGAGCTTCACCCCTGGCCTGAAAAACAGATCAAGCGGCGCTTCGTCAATCGACGGGGCAGGGGACCTACCGCTGTCGGTGGTCGAATGGAAATGCCAAGGCGCATCCATATGTGTCCCGTTATGCGTCGATAGCGTGAGGCTCTCGACCGCCCATCCTTCGCCATCGGGCAAATCGTCGCGGGTCAGGCCTGGGAAGAACATCGCAATCTGCTCCCACGTATTTTCGTGCGTCATGTACGTTATCTGCGGTCGCATCACTGGCGGGTCCGAAACAACGTCGTTGGTAATCGGAATCGACAGGTCGATAAATTGCGTCATTGGGCTCTCCTCATGGGTACGCTAAGACCGGTTGTGGATAATCGCAACAAGCGGCTTGAACGCAGCGGCATTGGCGATAAGACAAATACTGGAGTTCTGAGGGGGAAATTATGGCCAGTGCCGCCGAAACCGAAGTTACGTTAAATCCGCAACGCGACCGTCTGGTGATTACCGCGTCGTCTTTGGGGACGGTGTTCGAATGGTATGATTTCTTCGTTTATGGAATCCTGGCTGCATTGATCGGCAAGCTGTTTTTTCCAGCGGATAACCAGACCGCTGCGACATTGGCTTCGCTGGCGATATTTGGTGCCGGTTTTGGCGTACGTCCGTTCGGAGCGATATTATTCGGCTACTTCGGCGACAAGATCGGGCGAAAATATACGTTTCTGGTCACTATCACGCTGATGGGCGTTGCTACCGCGGCAATTGGCCTTCTGCCCACCTTTGAAACTGCAGGCGTTTGGGCCGCGGGCTTGTTGTTGCTGATGCGTTGCCTTCAGGGCCTCGCATTGGGCGGTGAATATGGCGGCGCAGCTATTTACGTTGCCGAGCACGCACCCGACGGCAAACGTGGTCAATATACAAGCTGGATTCAGGCATCAGTCGCAGGCGGCTTTCTGCTCGCGGTAATTGTCGTGCTGATCACCCGCTATTCGATGAGTACACAAGCCTTTGAAGCGTGGGGTTGGCGCGTGCCGTTCCTGACATCGATTTTGTTGCTGGCCATATCTCTCTATATGCGCCTCAAACTGTCCGAAAGCCCGGTTTTCAAGGCGATGAAGGAGGCAGGAACCACGTCGAAAAACCCATTCATCGACAGCTTCAAATATCCTGGCAATGTCGGCCGGATATTTGTTGCATTGTTTGGTGTAGCGGCGGGCCTGACCGTTATTTATTATACATCGCAATTCGGAACATTGTATTTCCTGACCGGCACAGCGCGTGTGCCTGAAGCAGATGCGCTGCTGTACATGGCGGTGGGTGCGGCGCTCGCTGCTCCTACCTATGTCGCTTGTGGCTGGCTGTCCGACAAATGGGGGCGCAAGCGCTTATTGCTGTTGGGTTATGCGCTGTCGATAGTTGGCGTATTCCCGATTTTCTGGATGATGGCCGATGCCGCCAACCCTGCACTTGCTAAGGCAACCGTAAGTAATCCTGTAACGTTGTCCATGCCGGCATGTGATTTCAATGCTTTGAATCGCGTGCATGAGACAGAGTGTGCACAAGCGCTAAACTTTCTGACCAAGCGGGGAATTGCCTACAGCAAGCAATCGGGCGAAGCGGTGTCGTTGCAGGTTGGCGACGCCCAGTTGCAGGGCTTCGATGAAAAAGCCTATATTGCAGCACTCGAGCAGGCGGGCTACCCGGACAAGTCCGACCCTGCGCAGCGGCAACCGTGGAAAATCATTCTGGCGGTGTTCCTGATGGTCGCATTGTCGGGCATGACCTACGGGCAGGTTGCGGCTATCTTGGTGGAAATGTTTCCAGCCAAAATTCGTTACACGTCGATGTCGATACCCTATCATATCGGGGCCGGCTATTTCGGCGGGTTCTTGCCCTATATCTCGCAATATATCGTGGCGCAGACAGGGCAGCCATTTTCCGGACTTTGGTACACCGTCGGCGTCACCGCGATGGCCTTTGTTGTCGCGCTCATTTGGCTGCCCGAAACCTCCGGCAAAACCAAGCTGGATTGACAGGCGCAAGGGTACGGGCAAAAGGCGGCGATGATTGACTTCGAACCGCCGCTGCGTCTGCATCTCGACGGTAATGCGCTTATTGCCAATTGGCGGCTTCTGAAAGGGCAAGGTGTTGCCGATTGCGGTGCTGCGGTTAAAGCCGATGCATACGGGCTAGGCGCACGTGAGGTTGTAAAACGGCTGCATAACGCCGGTTGTCGCGATTTTTTCGTCGCACATTGGGGCGAAGCTGCCGCAATTGCCGATTTGGTGCCAGCAGGCTCGATTTCGGTATTGAACGGCATCAATGCTGCCGAAATTCCGCTTATCCGGCGCCTGGGTGCTATTCCTGTTCTCAATACGCCAGATCAAATACGCCTATGGAAGGCTGCAGGTGGAGGTGCTTGCAATATCATGCTTGATAGCGGCATCAATCGTTTGGGTATCGGACCGGCACAAACAGAAGCGGCCCTTTTTGATGGCCTCGAAATCGATATATTGATGTCCCATTTGGCATCTGCTGATGAAGACAGCGGGCAAAACGCGGCACAGTTGGCGAACTTTGTGGAAATTGGCCGGGAAATCCGTGCCAAACGTCGCAGTCTAGCGAACAGCGCAGGCATATTCCTTGGAACAGATTATCATTTTGAACTAACAAGACCCGGGCTGTCGCTTTACGGCGGAATTGCCCGACCGGAAATGGCGGAAAGCATTCAACCGGTTGTGCGATTGTCCGCGAGGATCTTGCAGACTCGACAATTGGAGACCGGTGAACGCGTAGGCTATAATGGTACATTCACATGTCCAAGACAAATGCGGGTCGGAACGGCGTCGCTTGGTTATGCGGACGGCTATTTGCGTGCCTTCGCAGGCAATGGATCGGCATATCATCATGGGAGAAAAATGCCGGTTATAGGACGGATTTCGATGGACCTTGTTACTATAGACCTGTCAATATCGCCGGACCTCAAAGAGGGCGATTGGGTCGACATCGTTTATGACCTCGCCAAAGCATCCTGCTCAACAGGCCTGTCGCAATATGAATTGCTTACCAATCTGGGGACGCGGTTCGAAAGGCAGTGGACTTAAACGGAAAACCCCGGCACTTTATCCAAAATTGATGGAGGGTCAGGATAAGTAAAAGGCGAACGGCGAATCCACCGCGTGGCTATCGTCTTTGTTCCGCTTTTCACTGGTGTTCCGCAATGCAATGACAGTGGATCAGCTTGGCCATTGGGCAGGGTATTCGCAAACAGTAAAGCATCGCCTTTCTGCCCCTTGAAGGAGAGGCCAGTTCGCAAAAATTGCGTATCACCGCCCTCATAATCCTCTGTGAGGTACATGATGACTGTCATAACTCTCTGATTTTTCTCATTTGGTAACGCGTCAAGATGTGGCCTGTACTCATCACCGCGTCGATACTGTAACAGTTGTAGCGGCTCGCCCTGTGGATAGTCGGTTCCAGAAACCGCGGCGATCCGTCGGTTGATCGCGTTAATAACCAGATCTTCGGAATGAACGCCGAACATTGCGCCATACGACCGGCGCACAGGGTGTGGAATCAATTGGCGCGTTTGAGGGTCCACCACATGGGACGGTGCTAAAAATGGCGCGCCAACATCGATAACATAATCGCATTCGTCCGCCGTCAACAATTGACGACAAACGGCCACTCGGGGATGGCTGCTGCACAGCGCCAAATTAAAAGATTTTGGTGAATCCCCATCTGTGCGAAGTTGCATTTTACCCAGCAACTCCACCTGACGTTCCGCAATAACCGATGTTTTTGCTATCTGCTTAACTAGTTCAAAAGCTGCCTCCCATTGCGGCTGACACCCGGTTCCAGCTGCAGTAAAATAGGCGTAAAGAAGCGCCGCGTCGGCATGTCCTGCATTTTTAGCTCGACCGAGCATATCATAAGCGAAAGCAAGGTTTCGAGGGATGATGTTACCTGACACTGCCCAAAGCGCCATTTCATGAAGCGCATGCATATCGTCGGCTAAAGCTGCCTTTGACAATTTTTGAGCAGCGTCTTTTATCTTACCTGCGTCTAGCAGCGACTGGATATCCAACAAGGGGTCAACGCCGTTCATATTCCGACATTAGGACGAATGGATCAAAAGAAAAGGGCCGGAAAAATATTCCGGCCCCATTCAAATTAACAAATCGGCAGTTGATCAGAACTTGGCAACAACACCCGTGTAGAAATACTGGCCACGGTTGTCGAAGATCCCCGACCCACCGCCAACGCCGGTCAGGCCAAACGGTGGCATCCGGTCGAATACGTTGTCGATGCCAACATAGATGTTGAACTTCTCGGTCACGTCAACGGCACCGCGAATGTCCATATAGGCAGTAGCTGGGTAGCGCTGAACCGCTGCATAGTCGAGGTTCTGCGGCGGTAAGCCATTGAGTGCATTGAAATCCTCGTAAGCATTGAGATATTGCGAACTAATCCAGCGCACTTGATAGCCGAAGGTCACATCCTTGTACTTTACGCTCGCATTGAAGTTCACCTGATCCTGAGGATCTCCCAGCTCTTCGATAATCCGATTTTTGAAGGCCGGATTCTGTGGGTTGGTAAACGAGTCGTTCTTCAGCACGTGCGTGTACTGGCCACTGAAGTTAAAGATCCAATCACCTTCAGTGTAGCGATAGTCGACTTGTGCATCGATACCACGAACCTTGAGTTTAGCAAAGTTTGCCGATGACTGTAGCAGTGATCCTTCCAAAATCTGGAAAGGAATTTCGCCAGCAGGACCTGCAGCAGCCGTGTTGCGTGTGAATAACCCACAGAACGGATTGTTCAAATCAGGTGAATCGTAGCAAAGGTTAGCAATCTGCTGGGCCGAAACAGCGGAAATAACCTGATTAACCGTGATGTCATAATAGTCAGCCGACAACGAAAGCCCCGGAATGAAGCTTGGCTGTAGCAAAATACCGCCTGTGTAAGAATCGGATGATTCTTCCGTCAAGTTAGGGTTGCCACCGCTGCTAATTTCAAGAGAAGACGAATAAACAAAATCGTATCCAGCAGGACGTCCAGCAGCATTACAGTTTGCAACGCGGTTTGCAGAACCTGTTGCCAAGTTACGCTGGGAGCATGGGTCACCAAATCCTGGCGCGAAGTTCTGGCCCGCAGGCGAGAATACTTCAGACAGGTTCGGAGCACGAACAGCACGAGCGTAAGTACCACGCAGTGTGATATCCTGAATTGGTTTCCAGGTTACTTCACCGCCGTAGGAATAAGTCGTTCCGGTAGCACCCTTGTAATCCGAAATACGGCCATTGCCGCGCAACGTCAGTTCTTCGAAGAATGGAATGTCTTTTACCAGTGGAACTTGGACTTCACCAAATACTTCCTTCACTTCGAACGCAGGCGAAGAGAAGCTCGGGATCGCGTTGTAGAACGCATAGCCCTCTTGGGTAAGGTCATCGAGATCGTATCGCAGTGTTTCACGGCGATATTCTGCACCCACAGAGAAACCAACTGGACCGCCTGGCAGGTTGAAAAATCCGCTCGTGTCGCCTGTTACAAACCCACCAACATTCAGCTGGCTAATCTTGCCGGTTGCAACTGAATCGACCAACACATAATTTCGTGCCGCTTGGGTCACAGATCCTTGGCCGAAGGGATTGATAGGAACACATGCCGCAATATCGCCTGCGAGCCGTGGATCATCACCAGCACTCAGCGGAGATCCGGTTACATAAGAAATCGTTGTCGACGGGCTAAGCGAAGAACGGCAAACAACGTTTCCGTTAATATCACGGGTGGTATCGACACCCAGCAAATATCGCTGAATGTTTACGTTACCTGCAATTACGTTCTTTTCCTTGTGCTCACCGTAGTTTGCGAAAACTTCGTAATTCCAGTCGTCGTTGAAGTCACCACGGACGCCCAAAACGCCGCGATAGGTTTCGCGCGTGATATTCTCATCGCGAATACCGAAATCAACCCAGTTGCGACGAAGGCTGAAGCGGAACGTGCCGGCTGCAACAGCTGCCCTTTGAGTAGCCAAAGCTGTAGCCGAGAGCGCTCCACCGGTGTTCGGGTTAACGGTTGTTCCGGTAAATTGCGCTGCGAGCAGCGTACGCGCCTGTGTAGACAAATACGGGTTGTCCAGACGGATGCGTTCGCGACCGCCTGGATCGCCAAGCGTTGCTCCTTGTGAAAAGAAAGGACCGCTCTGCGAACCGAACGCTTCACTGCGGACGTACTTGGCTTCAATGAACGGGACGAAAGCAGGGCTGAATTCATAATGTCCAATAAGGTTCACGGAATAACGCTGTAAATCGGGCGAGAGAGCCAACAACTGGCCTTCACGACTGTTGGTACCGTTTCCGCCAAGGAAGTTGCCGTTGGGGCCAATCCCAATGCGACTGCCTGTCTGTTCGATTAGGCTGCCATCAGGCTGAAACTGGAAAGAGCAGGTGAAAGCGCTTCCGCCAGCTCGACCACAAGGCGCAAGAGCCGGATTCTGGAAAACGGCAACCGAACCGCCAAGACCGATCGTCGCCGAACGAATATCGTTAAAAAACGCCCGGTCAACACCGCCAGCGGCACCGTTTACCGAACCGGCAGGGTCAGATTCGATGACAACAAAGCCCCTGCTATTGCGAAGCGATGGCCGTTGGTTTGCATAAAAATCCGAGCTGTGCGCAAATTCTGCGCTGATGGCGATGTTGCCTTGGCCGTCCGAACCAAAGTTTTGGCCTGCAGTGACTGATACAAACTGGTTGCCGCCATCCTTATACTTCGAAAGACCGGCCTGGCCACGCGCCTGAATGCCTTCAAAATCATCCTTTAGAATGAAGTTAACGACACCAGCGATAGCATCGGATCCGTACACTGCCGAGGCACCGCCGGTCACAACATCGATGCGATCAATAAGGTCAGAAGGAATTGTGTTGGTATCAACGGAGACACCGTTAGACAAAACGTCGGAACCGACATGACGGCGACCATTAACCAGGACCAGCGTACGCTGCGTTCCCAGACCGCGAAGATCGAGCAGGTTAAGACCGCGCGTTCCAAGGAAGCGGGTACCATTTTGCTGGCTGAAGGTGCTGCGCAACTGGGGCAGTTCGTTCAGTAGGTCACCCACCGAGATATTGCCGGTTTCGAATACTTGCTGCCCTGTGATCACAGCGACCGGGTTTGCCGACTCAAGGTTGGGTTGACGAATACGCGAACCCGTAACCAAAATTGGTCCGCCTTCTTCCTCGACTTCATCAGCAGCCGCAACTGCATCAGCAGCCTGGTCCTGCGCGAATGAAGGCGCAGCAACGCCCAGCGCCAATCCGATTACCGACCCAGCAATCATCAAACGTGACTTCTTCATATTATGGAGCTCCCCAGCTTCAGGTTGTTCATTTGGAATTAATATCGCGCTAAAGCGTAGCGACCATTTAAGCGCAATAGGTAAGCTAGGTTTTTGAGGATTTTCCTGATAATGTTGCTGCAATGCAACACAGTTATTACCCTGTAATTGGTCGTTTTGCGGAATTTATGGGTTATTTGCAGATTGCATAAAGTAATATAATTACAATAATAGGCATGGGTAGAGATGTATGTTGCAAATGCGCTAACTTCATCGGCCATCCAACGTTGATGCAATTTCCGATGAGTGCAAAGCATTGTCACACTTTGCAACCGGTAAGCGGTTAGGTCGTTGACGCCGCCGGCCT
>JANMQN010000041.1:0-3167 GCA_031370535.1 Sphingomonadales bacterium
TGGAGGATGCGCACGAGTGTGATTAGGTCATAGCTCGCGGGTATGGAATTGTCTTTGAAACTACCCGAGTGAAATTCGACGGAATAGCTTTGGCATTCTGTTGCGAGTCGTTTGCGAGCCTCGGTGATGACGTGCGGCAAATCGAAAATGGCGAATCGCAAGGATGGCGCAACTGCTGAGATAGCGCGCGTGAACGCGCCGGATCCGCCGCCGATATCGAGCATGCGTTTGTGTATGGAGAAGTCATAGGCATCAATGATTTGCTGGGACACCATCGGCTGAGTCGCGGCCATTAGCTCGGAATATCCTGCTGCTTCAGCCTTGCTTCTATCCTTAGATGAGTAGGTCCAGTAAGCGGACAGTGCGGTTTCTTCGCGCCTGCCTTTGGCGAGTAGCGCCAGCGGGTCAACCAGATCGGCATAGAGCAAATGATGATGCCGGATCATCGCCATAGCGCCTTCGTTCGCTGACAACGGCGCTCCAGCCTCACCCAGCGTCCACAGGCCATCTTGCGGCGACTCAGCGATTTGCAGCGACTGGCCTGCCCTCAGAAGGCGATCGGTCGCATCCCGTTCCAGGCCTGTGAATTCAGAAATGTCTTCTAAGCTGCGCAGATGCCCGTTTAGAAACCCGATCAGCCCAGCCTGCACGAAAGCTGCCAAGATTTGCGAGTAGATAAAACCGGCAACCAAGTCGAACTGCGCCGCCGCGCGCCGCCTTGCGATACCCCGTATAATTGGCGTGCGCGAAGCCCATCGCTGGAACTTTGCGCTGCCCAATATGGCATTGCGGCGCATCACCCAACGGGTCTTCCAAGTAAGATTGTCGTGATGTTCGGACATATTTATTGTCCATTTGATTGGACTTCTGATAGCTTTCGGTCAAATCGAAACTTCGCGTGGGGAGCGGACACATCGTTCGAGACAGTAAAACCGTTATCATTGGAGCAGGCATCGGCGGCTTGGTGAGTGCGGTTTTGCTGGCGTCACGGGGAATATCCGTCACTGTGGTGGAAAAGGAGAATGGCCCCGGGGGCAAAGTCCGCCAACTCAGAGTGGAGGGCGCGATGATTGACGCTGGCCCGACGGTTTTTACGATGCGGTCGGTAATCGATGCGATATTCGAAGCCGCCGGAGCGCGGACCGAGGATTATATCCATTTGCACTGCGCCGAGCGGATTGCGCGCCATGCTTGGGGACCGGCCGAGCGGCTGGACCTCTATGCCGACCACGAACAGAGCGTCGATGCCATAGGCGAATTTGCAGGCGCACAAGCCGCCGCCGGATTCCGCAGTTTCTCAAAAGAAGCAAAGCGGCTGCACGATGCGCTAGAATGCCCTTTTTTGCGCGGCTCGAAAACCGATCCGCTGACGCTCGGCTGGCGGATGGGATTGCGCGGCTTTCCTGACTGGATGACCTTGCGGGCCTACACGTCTTTATGGTCGGCGCTCGGGAAGTATTTCTCTGATCCGCGTCTGCAGCAGTTGTTCGGACGCTACACGACCTATTGCGGTTCCTCGCCTTTCCATACGCCTGCTACCTTAATGCTCATAGCCCATGTCGAGGCGCAGGGTGTTTGGGCCATCGAAGGCGGGATGAGTGCACTCGCGAACGCGTTGGAAAAGCTCGCAAAGGAAAAGGGCGCCGTGTTTCGCTACGGGGAAACCGTCGCGCGCATTACTGTCCGAGACGAATCAGCTGCGGGTGTTGAACTTGCAGCTGGCGAGCAGCTAACAGCAAGCAAAGTCATATTCAATGGCGACCCTGCCGCCTTAGCGTCAGGCCTACTTGGCAAGGATGCTGCCCCCGCTACGCGAAAGGTGCCTGAAAAAGCGCGGTCGCTTTCGGCGATGGTGTGGCTGGCAAACACAAAAACTGAGGGCTTTGAGCTAGATCACCACAACGTCTTTTTCGGCCCCGACTACCCGGCCGAATTTCGCGAGATCCAAGGCGGAAGTCCGCCATCAGACCCCACTGTATACGTCTGCGCACTCGACCGCGCCGACGGCAAACCCACAGGCTCAGAACGCCTGCAAATCATCGTCAACGCGCCCGCCAATGGCGACCGCCACACCTATTCTTCGGAGGAGAGAGAGCAATGCACGTCGAACATGCTGAAACGGCTGAGGAGCTGCGGTCTGGAATTGGAGCAGCCCCTACCACATCATCTGGTGACGCCGAACGATTTCGCGAAGCTCTTCCCGGCGACGGGTGGAGCCCTTTATGGACGGGCCTCGCACGGGTGGGCGGCAAGCTTCCTCCGGCCCGGCAGCCGGACAGTGATCCGTGGGCTTTACTGCGCGGGCGGGGCGACCCATCCGGGCGCGGGGGTGCCGATGGCCGCCTTGTCGGGCAGGTTGGCGAGCGAAGCCGTGCTGTCCGACCTTATTTCGACACCGTGGTACCACCGCAAGGCTACCGCTGGTGGTATGTCGACGCGCTCAGCGATGACGAACGCTTCGGGCTGACGATCATCGGTTTCATTGGCAGCGTCTTTTCGCCCTACTATAAGAAATCCGGCCGCGACATTCCGCTCGACCATAGCTGCCTCAACATCGCGCTCTACGGCAAGGGCGGGCGCTGGGTGATGACCGAGCGGGGAGCGGCCGAAACACAGCAGGAACGCGATGCGCTTAACATTGGACCGAGCGCGATGCGTTGGGACAAGGACCGCCTGATCATCGACATCGAGGAACGCGACATCCGCCTCGGTATTCCGTGGCGGCGGCGGGTGAAGGGACAGATCATCCTTCACCCAGAAATGTTCAATGAACGCAGCTTTAAGCTCGACTCCGCTGGCCGCCATTGCTGGCAAGCCATCGCCCCGCGCGCACGGATCGAAGTGAAGATGGAGCAGCCCGACATCGCGTGGAACGGCAGCGGCTATCTCGACAGCAACCATGGCAGCGAACCGATCGAGGACGGCTTCCAAAGCTGGCACTGGAGCCGCGCTCATGTCGGCAAGCAAGTCTCGGTAACCTACGAAGGCAAACGCCGCGACGGCAGCCATTTCGCCAGTGCGCTCCGCTTCGGGCCGGACGGTGTGCCGCAAGAGGAAGAACTGCCCTTGGTCGCGCCTTTGCCATTAACGTGGTGGGCGATGGAACGCCAAACCCGCGCGGACCGCGGCCATGCTTCGGTCATCAAGACCTGGGAAGACTCCCCCTT
>JANMQN010000047.1:0-1529 GCA_031370535.1 Sphingomonadales bacterium
CGCGGTCAGGCTGTGACCTGCGCGCTGTACGAAATGTCGTTGGACGATTCAGGCGAAGATGTCGTCCCGATGGCCCGAATTCCGGCATTTAGCATGCGCGATTATTTTAACAGGCTGCAAGCGGCTTAGGCTGCTGCCGCGCCAACATTGCTGCCGCCTGCTTCTGGGCGATATTCGGGTACGAGTTCGCGCAAGAGACCAACTGCGGCATCACGGTCTCCCGCATGCAAGTATGATTCGAGCTGCTCAAGCGATCTGGAGAGATCTTTCCATTCGATATGCCCCTCCATGGCTTGCATGACTCGCTTGTGTTTGGTGGGCATCGGATTTTCGCCAATCAGCAATTCTTCGAAAAGCTTTTCGCCAGGTCGCAGTCCGATTTCCTCGATCGCAATATCCCCGTCGGGATTAGTTTCATCGCGTACGGTCAGTCCCGACAAATTGATAAGCGTCGATGCAAGGTCGTAAATTTTTACGGGCTTACCCATGTCGAGGACGAAAACTTCGCCGCCCTCTGCCATACTACCGGCCTGAATGACCAATTGGGCGGCTTCAGGAATAGTCATGAAATAACGAATGATATCCTTGTGCGTCAGGGTGACGGGTCCGCCATTGGCAATTTGCTCCTTGAACCTTGGAACAACCGAACCGCTCGATCCAAGAACGTTGCCAAAGCGCACCATCGTAAATTTGGTTTTTGAACCAGCCTTCGCTTTGGCCTGCAAAATTTGTTCACACACCCGTTTGCTGGCACCCATTACATTGGTCGGGCGCACAGCTTTGTCTGTGCTGATCAGGATGAAATGCGAAACGCCGCTTTTTTCCGCGGCCAGAACCATATTTTTCGTCGAGATGATATTGTTTCCCATACCCGATATTGGATTGTGCTCTAATAAGGGCACATGCTTGTAGGCCGCAGCGTGGAATACGGTATCTGGGCAGTAAGAGGCAAGTAACGATGCGACAGGGCGCGCCGCTGTCGTATTGATTAGCTCGGGTATGACTTCAATGTCCGCGCGGAAATGGCCTGAAGCCATATGACCCACCAATTCTTGCTCGACTTTGTAAAGCGCATATTCGGTCATTTCGACCAGCACCAGCCTGCGCGGGCCGATCGCCATGATTTGCCGGCAGAGTTCGCTACCGATGGAGCCGCCTGCCCCGGTCACCAAAACGGTCTTGCCGATAATAGTTCGGCCCATCAAAAGTTGGTTGGGCGCTACCGCATCGCGCCCAAGCAAATCATCAACCTCGACTTCACGTAAGTCCGCGATTGTTACCTTCCCCGCCACGATATCTTGGACCTGAGGCAAGGTTTGCACATGAACGCTCAGTTGCCGGAGCTCATCTACGATTTTTTTCCGGGCACTGCGGCTCATGCTGGGGACAGCAAGCAATATATCGGTGACGCCCAAACGCACGACCTGCTCCTTCAGGTCGCTTGAGTAAAACACGGGATTTCCGTCAAGTCGCTGACCTTTCAGCCTTATGTCATCGTCGACGAAGCCCAGCAGAAACATGCCCGGATA
>JANMQN010000080.1:0-32654 GCA_031370535.1 Sphingomonadales bacterium
CCGTCGGTTGCAAGCTTGCCCAAGTTATTGGTCGGACCGAAAAGGCCGCCAGTGATAGCGGGATCGCCGTCGAGGCCACCAGTGATCGGGTTACGACGTGTAGACGTGCAAGCCGTGCTTGATGCACTTGCAGCTGTTATCGAGCCAAAGCATGCCTTGATAATATCAGCTGGCAATGCTGTTCCGATAACGCTGTCGATTTTGATATTGTAGTAATCGAGCGACACGTTGAAGCCCGGGAAGAAGTCGGGCTGGAACACCGCACCAAGCGTCCACGTATTGGCCTTTTCTGGCTTCAGGTCCAGGTTACCGCCAACGGTGATATTGGCCTGAGCCGCAGTCGGGTTAGTGATCGAACCGATGGTCCCGACCGGTGCACCTTGGGCGAGACAGATTGCCCGCAGGTTAGCATTGGTGGTCGGAGCGGCACCAGCGCAAGGGTCAACACCTAAGTTGGTCAAACCAACCGACTGTGGCGTGAACAATTCGCTGATGTTCGGCGCGCGGACAGCGCGGCTGTAGTTACCCCGAATCTTGAGCGATTCGACAGGCTCCCAGCTACCGCCCGCCTTCCACGTGGTAGTCTTGTTCTGCTTCGCTGCACCGGGAACGGTGTAAGACGAATAACGGACACCCGCTTCAAGCGTAAGGCTGTGGAACAATGGCTTATCGGTTACGATCGGCGCAATGACTTCGCCGAATGCTTCATAGACATCATATTTGCCGTCGATATTCGGAGCAGCACCGCCGGCACCGCCGAGTTCACCCGGAGTCTGCGAGAGCAGATCGGACGATTGGGTTGCACCATATTTGCGGTACTCACCGCCTATTGCAAAGCCGACCTGCTCTTCAGCGAATGGCGACGCAAAACCGGCATCGCCCGAGATCGTACCGCGAACCTGTGCAAGCGTGGTGCGAACCGTTGTAGTTGAATTTGCCGTCAGATAGGCCGCCATTGCCGGGGTAATCGAACCTTCAGGACCGAAGATGTTGACTGGAACACAGCCTGCATTGCCGCTCTGGCAAGTTGTGGTGTTGTTGGCCAGTGTCGCATCACGGAAACGCGACTGCAGGGTGTAGTTCTTGATCGTCTGAACGTTTTCGGACTCGCCATAGGCACCGCTCAAATCCCAATCGATGCTGTCGGTGATTCCACCACGCGCGCCGACTCGATAATCGAAAACGGTAGTCTGGTAATTGGAAATACGCGGACCAACCTCAGGAGTACGTCGGTTCAGTGTAACGTTTGTGACTTCGCGGTACGCTGGGTCAGTCCGTCCAGTTGCCGTAGCGGCTGCTGCGCACTCGGCGATCGAAAACCGGGGAGTGTATGTCCCGGCAACTGTCGACGTGTTGAATGCACAGAACTGGTTCCGCAAGGTCGCTGGCAAATACGGGTTATTCAGGTTGATTGTGACCGTGCCGCCAAACGAACCCGAAGGTGCGATAATGGTATCAACGGTGTTCTTCGAGAACATGCCGCGCGTATAAACTTCAACCGCATCCGACACTTCATAATTGCCTTGGGCGAAAATATTGAATCGCTTGAACGGCGTCTGGAAGATATTGAACGGGTTAAAGTTGTAACGAGCAAATGTCGCAACTGCTGCACCTGTTGCGTCAACCTGGCGGACGCCGCCGTTTGGCGTCAACGGATTTACGTCCGGGTTACGCGTGCCTGCTAACAGAGGGCGGGTGCCCGAAAAACGCGAAGGAACCGAGGTACCCGAACCGCCAGCGCCGCCAGTAAAGCTGCTGATCGACGTGATCGAGAAATCACGGTCGCCCTGATAGATAGGGTCCGACTGCTGATAACCGATCGACAGCACAGCGTTACCGCGGCCATCGTCGAAGTTGGCGCCGATGGTGGCGTCAACGCGGACGGTGTGGCCATCGCCCTTTTCGGTAAGCTGCGAACCAGCCGACATTTCAAAACCGGCAAAATCCTTTCGGGTGATGAAGTTGACAACGCCGGTGATCGCGTCTGCACCATAAGTGGTCACAGCCGCACCGGTCAGTGCATCTACGCGCTCGACAAGGGCCAGCGGAATGTTGTTCAAATCGACGCGACCAGCAAGACCCGAAGGTGCGATGCGGTGGCCATCGAGCAAAACGATGTTGCGGGTCGAACCAAGACCACGAAGGTCGACGAACGATGCGCCGCCGTTTCCGTTGTTAACGGCCGATCCGATGCTCGGTACTACGCCAGGCAGTTCGCGAAGAACTTCTTCGGCCACGTTCGACTGCAAAAGGTCGATCTCGTCGGCTGTGGTTGCGTTGACCGGTTGCGACTGGACGAGGTTCGGATTGGTGATGAGCGATCCGGTAACGATGATTTCGCTTGATGGCTCATCCTCTTCGGCAGCTGCATCTTGCGCAAATGACGGTGTCGAAAGCAATGCCAGACCGATTGCAAGCGGCGCTGCGGCATATTTGAATTTGCTGATACGTGCATTTTTCACGGTATAGCCCCTATAAATATCGCCATTTTCTGCAGACTAGCTACATCCTGATGGCTGTTGAACTCCCCAGCTTTCCCATGCTTGCTGCACACATTTCGGGCGCGCAAAGCCACATGAAATCCCTCCGGGTTGCGCATGCTTTGACTGAAAACCTTGGGCCACGCAAGAAAATGGGGGTTAATGACAAGAATATTTCGCTGCTGTCACCTTTATGCAACAGTAGGATATCCGCTCAATCCGTATGCGTGACGCAACTAGAGACGGAGTATGAAAATCATTCATGACAGCGACAGTCGCCTTCGTTAATAGGGCCAAATTATTTATGGCAGGGCGATTATATTAATGTCGGTACGTTTTTCGATTTCGGGTTGGGTGTTAGGTTTGATAGCCAGCTTTTTCGCTGCAGCAACACCCACCATGGCACAGATACCCACGGTTGGCACGCTGCCCACAGCAGCGCCCGACCCCTCAAATATGCTGGTGCTTGACCTTTCGACTGGTGGCCGCGTGACAATACAGATGTTCCCGACCTTAGCGCCCGCACATGTCGATCGGGTAAAGACACTTACCCGGCAGGGTTTTTACAATGGGGTAGTGTTCCACCGGGTAATTGACGGTTTCATGGCGCAAACCGGCGATCCTAAAGGCACAGGCCAAGGCGGATCCGAATTGCCCGACCTGAAAGCGGAATTCAACAAAACGCCGCACTTGCGCGGCACGGTGTCTATGGCACGCACCAACGAACCCGATACCGCGAACAGCCAGTTCTTCATCTGCTTCCAGCCGCGGTTCAGCCTCGACAACAAATATACGGTGTTCGGCCGAGTGACTTCGGGCATGCAATATGTCGATGCCATCGAACGCGGCGAACCGCCGGTAAATCCAAGCAAAGTGCTGCAGGCATCGATTGCTTCGGATAATGTCCCGCCACCAGCCTTTGCCTCACCCGCAGCGCGTGCACCACTCACAGAAACGCCGATTACGGTCGACCAGCTCAGCGGAAACTGATCACGCGGCCGCATCGCCATGCGCGTAGACCTGTTTGACTTTGACCTGCCCCCGGACCGTATAGCACTGCGTCCGGTCAGTCCGCGCGATGCGGCAAGGATGTTATGCGTTTCCGGCAACGGTAGTCTCGCTGACCGCCACGTACGCGATCTGCCGCAGCTACTGCGCAAAGGCGACTGCCTCATTTTCAACGACACCCGCGTTATCCCTGCGCAGCTTGAGGGTAAGCGGGGAGATGCAAAGATCGGCGCAACGTTGCACAAACGTATCGACCTGCGGCGCTGGCAGGCCTTCGTTCGAAATGCCAAACGGTTACGGGTTGGCGAGCAGGTCGATTTTGGCAACGGTGTGACTGCCATTGCCGAGACACGGCATGATGATGGCAGCTTCAATTTGTTCTTTGAAGGCGAAGAGCCTGTGGAAGTCCTGCTCAAACGTTCGGGCACAATGCCGCTGCCGCCCTACATTGCGGGAAAGCGCCAGACCGACGCGCAGGATGCGTTGGATTACCAGACGATGTTTGCGGAGAAGGATGGCGCTGTTGCTGCGCCGACGGCTTCCCTCCATTTCACGCCCGAATTGATGACATCGATATCAGCGGCTGGCGTCAAAACTGCCACGCTAACTTTACATGTCGGCGCCGGGACTTTTTTACCTGTAAAAGCGGACGACACCACTGACCATAAGATGCACAGCGAATGGGGGCGGATTGACGCGGCTACAGCCAATAGTTTGAACGCCATCAGGGCCGAAGGTGGACGACTAATCGCGGTGGGAACAACCTCGCTGCGGCTGATCGAAAGTGCGGCGGACGATGACGGCACTATCCAAACGTTCGAAGGCGACACCGACATCTTCATCACCCCAGGCTACCGATTCAAGGCAGTGGGTGGTTTGATGACGAATTTTCATTTGCCGAAGAGCACGCTATTTATGCTGGTAAGCGCGCTGATGGGGCATGAGGTTATGCAGTCAGCATATGCGCATGCAATTGCCGAAAATTACCGCTTCTACAGTTATGGCGACAGCAGCCTGCTTTTACCTTAATGTCCCTTAAGCTCGTCGCCGGTCAGCCGGACGATATGCAGCACGTTGGTCGAACCCGGGGTGCCAAATGGCACGCCCGCCATGATAATGATCCGCCCACCGGCCTGCACCAAATGATAACGCAGGGCCATCCGCTTGCCCTTGGCGACCATTTCCTCGAATGAACCGATATCTCTGGTGCGCACTGCAAATGCCCCCCAAAGTAACCCCAGACGGCGGGCTGTTTCCATGCTGGCGGTCAACACCAGAAGCGGCACCGAGGGTCGCTCGCGCGAAATGCGCCGCGCGGTTGAACCAGATGAAGTGAAACAAACGATGGCGCTAGTGTCGACGGTATCAGCAATCCGCCCGCTCGCCTCGGCTAGCGCATCGGCCGTGGTGGCATCGGCTGGGGTTTCAGTGAAGTGGATGCGCTTGAAGAAATCGGGGTCGGTTTCGACCTGTTGTGCAATCCGGTCCATGATCGACACTGCCTCGATTGGCCACGCACCAGCCGCGGTTTCGGCAGATAGCATCACTGCGTCGGCACCGTCATAAATGGCGGTTGCCACGTCAGAAACTTCTGCGCGCGTGGGCGACGGCGAGGTAATCATTGATTCGAGCATTTGGGTCGCGACAACGACAGGCTTGCCCATCCGCCGAGCGGTCGAGACAATCTTCTTTTGCAGCGGCGGCACTTGTTCAGGCGGCAGTTCGACACCAAGGTCGCCACGCGCAACCATTACGCCGTCGGCCAATTCGAGTATCTCCTCCAGCCGCCCGATAGCCGCAGGCTTCTCGATTTTGGCCAGCAAAGCCGCTTTGTTGCCGATCAGTTTTTTGCCCTCGGCAACATCTTCCGGGCGTTGAACGAAGGACATGGCAATCCAGTCGACGCCTTGTTTGAGCGCGAAGGCCAGGTCGGAACGGTCTTTTTCTGTTAGTGCGGCAATCGGCACGACAACATCGGGAACATTTAACCCCTTTCGATCCGACAGCATCCCGCCAACCTCTACTTTCGTATTGATGTGGTCGGGACCGATCTCGGTCACACGAAGGACAAGCTTGCCGTCGTCAAGAAGCAGCCGGGCATTAACTTCGAGTGCTGCAAAAATTTCCGGGTGGGGAAGATAAACGCGGTGGGCATCGCCGGGCTTTTTGTCGGTATCGAGCCGAAAATTGGCACCAGTTTTGAGTTCAACCTTACCATCGGTAAACGTCCCGACGCGCAGCTTCGGCCCTTGCAAATCAACCAGAATCGTCGTTGGCCGGTTATAGGCTTTTTCAAGAGCGCGGATATTGGCAATCAACTGCACCTTATCCGCCTGCTCGCCATGGCTCATATTGACGCGGAAGGCATCTGCTCCTGCGCGAAAGAGTTTCTCGATCATTTCCGGTGTGTCGCTTGCCGGGCCTAATGTGGCGAGGATGCGGACCTTGCGCATGCGCGGCTTGTGATATTGCATAAAGGAGGGCTCCGCTCTCTGGATTTTGTCGCTCGCTTATCCCATAACGAGCCAAGCAGGTAACCGAAAGGGCGCATAGCTATGCACAAGGACAAACAGATTTCAGACGCTGCCGCTGCAGCCGCCTTTCGCCGCCTCGTCGCGCATCTGCAGCACCGGCATGACGCCGAAAATATCGACTTGATGGGCCTCGCCGGATTTTGCCGCAATTGCCTCGCCGACTGGGTGATGGAGGCGGATGGCTCGCTCACTAAGGACGAAGCGCGCGAACTCATCCACGGTATGTCGGCCGCCGAATGGAAGGCGAGATACCAGAACGAAGCAACGCCCGAACAGTTACAGCGTATGAAAGAAAGCGTAGCGAAGAATAAAGCGCACAGCTAAGCCTCGTTGCTGGAGATAGACAGGGGAGTGTCGAGCATGCGCGTAATTCTAACTGCAGCCCTATTGCTGGCCAGCACGCCGCTGGCGGCGCAATCAGTAAGCACCACTTACATTCACGCGGGACAGCTGCTCGATCAGCCAGGCAAAGCGCCGCGCGGCGCGTCGACCATCATCGTCCGCGATGGCAAGGTGGCCGAAGTGCGGGATGGCTTTGCAACGCCAGAGGCGGATGCGCAGCTGATAGACCTGAAAACGCAGTTCGTGCTTCCCGGTCTGATCGATATGCACGTCCATATTTCCAGCGACGATAACCTGCTGCGTAGCCGCCTTGAAGGGCCAAGCCGCGATATCGAAGATGTATTTGTTATCGCGCAAAATAACGCTCGGCTGACGCTGGAGGCGGGTTTTACCACCGTACGCGATCTGGGCGGAGATGGACGCGCCACGGCCACCCTGCGTGATGCCATCAACAACGGAGTCATTGTCGGCCCGACGATCATTCCGGCGGGGACAATGGTTTCCGTGACCGGCGGCCATGGCGGCGTCAACGGCCTCAATCGCACCTACACCCGCGCGGTCGCGGCAGAACGTACCAATGTGTGTGACGGCCCCGATGGCTGCGCCAGCGCCGTGCGTGCGCAGATTTCCATTGGTGCCGAAGTCATCAAATTCGCAGCCACCGGCGGAGTCCGCTCCAATGTTGCAGGCGGGCTCGGCAAGCAGATGACTGATGCCGAGATGAAATCCATTGTCGATACTGGCCATAGCTTTGGCCGCAAAGTGACGGCGCACGCGCATGGTAAAGAAGGCATTGATGCCGCGCTGCGCGCCGGGGTCGATAGTATCGAGCATGGCAGTTTCATCGACGATGAAATCGTAAAGCTATTCAAGGCGGAGGGCGCTGCTTTGGTGCCGACGGCAGTTGCCCCGATAGCTGCGCTGGCGCAAGCGCGGCGCGGCGACGCGCCGGCCCCGCAACTGGCCAAGGCTGAGGAAGCCGCTGCCGCCCACGCGGTAAGCATGGCCCGCGCGATCAAGGGCGGAGTCCGCATCTTGTTCGGCACCGATTCAGGTGTTGCGCCACACGGTGACAATGCCAAGGAATTTGCGCTGATGGTCAAGGCCGGGATGACACCGGCACAGGCAATCAAATCCGCTACCAGTGACAATGCCGCAGAACTCGACCGCCCGATTGGCGCAATCGTTCCCGGGCGCGATGCCGATATCATCGCCACAGCCGCCGACCCGCTTGCCGATGTGACGGCCCTCGAAAAAGTCGATTTCGTTATGCGCCGTGGCGTGGTGCACAAGCTTGGCGGTAAGCGACAGCCTTTCCCACCCGAATAATCGGGAAATGGCGAACAGGGCATGGCCAACCAAGTCCGCTACGGCTAATCGCAGCCATCATTGATTCGGGGTTGCCGGTGCCATCGGCTGCTTCACCCAACAGTACAGGAGAATATCATGGCCGAGGGCAATATCGCCGCCGATCAACTGCGTCTTTTCATCGAGCGCATCGAGCGTCTGGAAGAAGAAAAGAAAGGCATCGCCGACGACATCCGCGATGTTTACAGCGAAGCTAAAAGTCAGGGCTATGACGCGAAAATCATGCGCCAGATCGTGCGCCTTCGTAAGATGAGCAACGATGACCGGGCGGAGATGGAAGCGATTTTGGATACTTACAAATCGGCGCTCGGCCTGGCATAATATCGCCTCAAAAGGAGACCATTATGTTGATGACCACTACCACCGCTGTCGAAGGCCAACCCGTCCGCGAATATCTCGGCGTCGTGACCGGTGAATGCATCGTCGGCGCGAATATTTTCAAGGATTTGTTTGCCGGCATCCGCGATATCGTCGGCGGGCGGGCCGGCGCTTATGAAAATAGCTTGCGCGATGCGCGCCAAACCGCGCTGGCTGAACTTGCCGCCGAAGCGCGAAATCTCGGTGCGGATGGCGTGATCGGCATCGATCTTGACTATGAAGTACTCGGCAAAGAAGGCTCGATGCTGATGGTCACTGCGTCGGGTACCGCTGTTAAACTAAGCTAAAGCAGACGGCTTGCCGAAGTGCGCTTCCCTGATGTATGGGCGCGCCTTCAGTTTCAGCTTGAGAGAAGAAAAGAGCCATGGCAGGCCATAGTAAGTTCAAGAATATCCAGCATCGCAAAGGCGCTCAGGACAAGAAGCGTTCGGCGCAATTCTCCAAGCTGAGCCGCGAAATAACCGTAGCGGCAAAGATGGGTATGCCCGATGTCGACATGAACCCGCGTCTCCGCCTCGCCGTAAACGCGGCGAAAGCGCAGTCGATGCCGAAAGACAATATCCAGCGTGCCATCGATAAAGCAAGCGGCGGTGATGCAGAAAACTACGACGAAATGCGCTATGAAGGCTATGGTCCCGGCGGCGTTGCAATCATCGTCGAGGCGCTGACCGACAACCGTAACCGCACCGCGACCAATGTCCGCACCGCTTTTTCGAAAAATGGCGGCAACCTCGGCGCCTCTGGTGCTGTCAGCCACGGGTTCGATCGTATGGGCCTTATAACTTATCCGGCGAGCGTCGGGGATGCCGACAGCGTGTTTGAAGCCGCACTTGAAGCGGGCGCGGAAGACGTTGAATCGGGTGAAGACGAGCACGAAATCTGGACCAGCATGGATGCCCTGCACGAAGTCGCCAAAGCGCTCGAAGCTTCATTGGGCGAAGCAGAAAGCGCCAAGTTGGCGTGGAAGCCGCAGCTGCTCATTGAAGTCGATGAAGCCAACGCCGCGACTTTGCTCAAGATGATCGACGCTCTGGAAGAGGATGATGACGTCCAGACCGTGTGGGGCAATTATGACGTTTCCGATGAGGTCATGGCGAAACTGGGATGATAATCCTCGGGCTTGACCCCGGCCTTGGTACCACCGGCTGGGGCGTTATTCGCAAAGAAGGCAACCGCCTGAGCCATATCGACAATGGCGAGATCGAGACCGACGCCAAATTGCCACTGGCGAACAGGTTACTTTTGCTTGACGCAAAACTGAGTGCAGTAATTGACGAATTCCGTCCCGATGCAGTTGCCGTCGAGGAAGTCTTCGTAAACAAGAATCCACAGAGCACTCTTAAACTTGGACAAGCGCGGGGCGTCGTGTTGCTGGGTGCCGCCAAGGCACGCGTGCTCGTCACCGAATATGCGGCGCGTCTGGTCAAGAAATCGGTGGTCGGCACGGGCAAGGCGGAGAAAGAGCAAATCCAAGCGATGCTTCGGATATTGCTACCAGGATTGAAACTGGCGGGACCTGACGCGGCGGATGCGCTGGCGGTGGCAATCACACACGCGCATCATATACGCTGATCTCTATTTCAGCGCAAAGACCAGCCGCGCGCCGATGAAGTCCAGCCCTGGGTTTTGGCGGCTCAGCAATGTTGCATTGCTTATATGAATCCAGCTGACCTCGAAGGCTGTCCGCTCGGATAGCTTGAGGCCAAGTGCGATCTCGGGTTCAAACAATATGCGCGAACCAAGGTCCAGACGTTCGCCATCGGGCCGGAACTCCTTGATTTTATCGTTGTGCAGCGCCAGCCCAATGCCGGGCCGCACATAGAATTTGTCACCGAATTTCCAACTTAAACCGGCAGCAACAAGACTTGTATTGCCGTTAAGGCTCGCCTGCCCGTGAAGATAAGCCGAGGGTTGGCCGATGGATTCCAACCCCTCAATCGGCGCACTGCGAATTCCTGCTTGAACATCGCCGCCCCGTTCGCCTGTTTCGAGCGTCAAGGGTGTATCGACCCCATGAAAACTCGTGCCAGCATAGATTTCCTGCGCCTGCACAGCAGACGGCAACGCAGATCCCAAACTCAGCAGCCCCAGGCCCATAAGCAGACGCATAATGCAAACCCCGTTGTTTGTGACGACACCGTTAGCGCTTATCCACTTTCGCAAAGGTGAATGAAGTTATTCCTGCATCGTTCACGCGATGTTCTCTTTTCCTTGCCCTTAAAACGCTCGCGCGCTAACCGTTGCAAATGAAGGGGCGGACATGATCGCAAAGCTTTACGGCCGAATTGACGAAACCGGCGTTGACCATCTGGTGATCGACGTTTCGGGCGTAGGCTACCTGGTGCAGGCAAGCGCGCGGACTTTGGCGGCATTGGGCAAAACCGACGATTTCGCCACGGTATTCACCGAGATGCAGGTAAGCGAAAATGATACGCGCCTAATTGGGTTCGCCACCAAAGAAGAGCGCGACTGGTTCCGTCTGTTAACCGGAGTTCAGGGCGTGGGCGGCAAAGTCGGGCTCGCTATTCTCTCAGCGATTGAACCGTCGGACCTAGCGCTCGCCATCGGCAGCGGCGACGCGGCTATGGTCGCGCGCGCAAACGGCGTGGGGCCAAAACTCGCCAGCCGGATCGTCAACGAACTGAAAGACAAGGTCGGCGCGCTGGCGGGCATCGGCGGCGGCGCGAAACTCGTGGCCGCAGCCAGCGGCAGCCATGCGAGCGACGCGATGTCCGCACTCGCCAATCTAGGCTTCAAGCCCGGCGAGGCCGGAAGCGCGGTGGCGCAGGCGGTAGAGGAACTGGGACAGGATGCGACGCTGGATGCGCTGGTCAGGCTGGCGTTGAAGAAGGCTTCGCGGTGATACGCACAGCCACCTGCCGTTGTGGCCAGCTTTCCGCCACGTGCGCTGGCGAGGCTGTCCGCATTTCGGTTTGCCATTGTTACGACTGCCAGAAGCGCAGCGGGTCGGCCTTTGCGGCTCAGGCCCGGTTTCCTGCGGATGCGGTGGCCATCAGCGGCGAACACAAAATTTACGAGCACATCGGCGACAGTGGCAACTCGGCCAGCTTCCATTTCTGCCCGAATTGCGGATCGACACTCTGGTATCATGCCAGACCGCATCACGACCTGTTCGCGATCCCTACAGGCGCTTTTGCCGAGCGGGACTTCCCCGCGCCGCATTACTCGGTATGGGAAGGACGCAAGCACCCTTGGGTGAGCATCAATGGCGACAATATCGAGCATTATGACTGACGACCGCCTAACCACCCCCGACAAACGGCCCGAGGACGTGGACGCCGCGCTGCGTCCGAAAACACTTGCCGAGTTTATCGGGCAGGCAGCCGCGCGCGATAACCTCCGCGTGTTTATCGAGGCGGCCAAGGGGCGTGGGCAGCCGCTTGACCATGTGCTGTTCTTTGGCCCGCCAGGCCTTGGCAAAACCACGCTGGCGCAGATTGTGGCCAAGGAAATGGGCGTGGGTTTCCGCGCAACCTCCGGCCCAGTCATTGCCAAGTCGGGTGATTTGGCGGCATTGCTCACCAATCTTGAAGACGGCGACGTTTTGTTCATTGATGAAATTCACCGGCTGAGCCCTGTGGTCGAGGAAATCCTCTATCCCGCGATGGAGGACCGTGCGCTCGATATCATGATCGGCGAAGGCCCTTCAGCGCGCTCGGTGCGGATCGACTTGCCCGCCTTCACCCTCGTCGGCGCGACCACGCGGCAGGGGTTGCTTACGACGCCTTTGCGTGACCGGTTCGGCATTCCGGTGCGCCTGAATTTCTACACCCATGCCGAACTGGAACTCGTCGTCACGCGAGCCGCTCGGTTGCTGGAGCTTGGCATTGCCCCGGACGGCGCGAACGAAATCGCCAAGCGAGCACGCGGAACGCCACGTATCGCCGGACGATTGCTTCGCCGGGTCCGCGACTTCGCCAATGTCGCCGGTGAACCGACCGTTACTGCTAAAATAGCGGACAGCGCGCTCAATCGGCTGGAGGTCGACGCGCTTGGCCTAGACGCAATGGACCGGCGCTACCTCCATATGATAGCCGACATCTATCGCGGCGGCCCCGTGGGCGTAGAGGCGCTCGCCGCTGGCCTATCCGAGCCGCGCGACACCATCGAGGATGTAGTCGAACCGTTCCTCCTCCAATTGGGCCTTATCGCCCGTACGGGGCGTGGCCGCTGCCTCAACGCGCCGGGGTGGAAGCATCTTGGATTGAACCCTCCGGCGGGTTCGCAAGACGGACTGTTCGACAAATAGCCGCGACGAACCGAGTTTTTATTCGCGCCACCCCCTTCCCGCCGGACTCCAACACGGTTAAGTATTCGGCCAATGTCGGTTCCCACCCCCTATCAAGGTCATTTCGACGGCACGCGACACCTGTTTGCGGTGCGGGTCTATTTCGAGGACACCGACTTTTCGGGCGTCGTCTATCATGCGCGCTACCTGCATTTCATGGAGCGGGCGCGTTCGGACATGCTAGCCTGCGTCGGCATCGACCAGCGCGTGGTGCATGAAGAAGGCCAAGGTGCCTATGCAGTCACCGAAATGAACGTCAAATATCGCCGCCCAGCGCGTTTCGATGACGCGTTGGTGGTGGTCAGCACAGTCGAGATGGTTCGAGCGGCGAGTTGCGACATTCATCAAACAGTCATGCGTGGCAGCGAAATACTCACCGAGGCACAGGTAACCGCCGCATTCGTATCCCCCGATGGCAAACCACGCCGCCAACCCACGCATTGGGTTGCTGCGTTCCAGCCGATTATCAACAGACACGCAGAATAAGGACACAAATGAACTTGCTTATTGCAACTCAAGCTGTGAGTTTCTCCCCAATTGAGCTTTTTCTTCAAGCTGATTGGGTCGTTAAGGCGGTCATTATCGGCCTTGCGCTTGCCAGTATCTGGGCGTGGACGATCATTTTCAGCTTCATGCTCAAAATGTCGAAGGTCAATCGCGAGAGTGACCGCTTCGAACGCGATTTTTGGGCGAGCAGCGACATCGACGGCTTTTTTAGTTCGCACGGCAAAAGCGACCTGCCCGTTGCAAAAGTGTTTTCGGCAGGCGTAGCCGAATGGCGGCGCTCAACCAATGGAAAGAGCATCGACCGCGCGGGTACGCGCGAACGGCTGGCGACGGCAATGGACGCAACAATTGCAGCGGAGACCGACAAGCTTGCTAACCGATTGAACTTCCTCGCCACTACAGGATCTGTTGCACCTTTTGTTGGGCTGTTCGGCACCGTCTGGGGTATCATGCGCAGTTTCTCGGCGATTGCTGCCGAGCAGAACTCGTCGCTCGCCGTGGTCGCGCCCGGAATTGCCGAGGCCTTGTTTGCAACCGCAATCGGCCTGTTTGCGGCAATCCCGGCAGTCATCGCCTATAACCGCTTCTCGCACCGGCTGAATCAATATGAGGCGCGCATGGGCCGCTTTGCCGACGGGTTTCATGGCACGCTCAGCCGTGAACTGGAGCGGGAAGCATAGCCGTGTCGATGAACATCTCCTCCGGCGCACGACGCCAGCGCGGTCGCGGATCGCGTCGTGCGCCGATGGCCGAAATCAACGTTACCCCGTTGGTCGACGTTATGCTGGTGCTGCTCATCATCTTCATGGTCACCGCGCCGTTGCTTGTCACGGGCGTCCCGGTCGAGCTACCCGAAAGCCGCGCCAATGCGCTCGACCAGAAAGACAAACCGGTCGAAATCGCCATCGACAAAGAAGGCGCGACGTTTATCGATGGTACAGAAGTACCACCGTCCGAGCTGGCAGCGCGCCTGGAAGAGCTGGCTGCTTCCCAAGACGCCGCCAATCCCCGCCAGATCATGCTGCGTGCCGATACCTCCATCAGCTACGGTCGGATGATGCGCGTGATGGGTGAACTGAACCGTGCAGGCCTCAACAGTGTCAGCCTGGTCACCACTGGTTCATCTGGCGAAAACTAACAAAATGGCGATGGACCGCGCAGAGAAACTGGGACTGGGCGCCGCTATTGGTGGCCATGTCGTGCTGCTGGGCGTAATGGCGCTCGGCCTGCTAATGTCCAATGAGCAACTGAAAAAGCCCGAGGCTATATCGGTGTCGCTGGTCGGCGAGATCGCAGAAGTATCAACGGCGCTCGACGCCATTCAGGAAGAATCGGCACCACCTGCGCCTGCTGAAGCAGAGCCTGCCGAACCCCCGCCCGCGCCAGTAATGCGAATTGAAAAGCCGGTTGAGAAGCAACAGGCCAAGCCCGTGGCCAAGCCATTGGTGCGCGAAACCCCTCCGCCTGCAAAGACCGCAGTCAAAAAGGTCGCGGTGAAGCAGCCGCCTGCAAAAGCTGCAACCGCTCCTGCCAAATCAGGCAAGGGCACCACACCCGCCAAACCGGGCGGATTGAGCAAAAGCTTCGAAGAGAGTATCAGCAATATCGGCAAAGTCCCCGGCGCGGGCAAGGCCGCTGGTACTCCGGCGGCGAAAAGCGGCGCGGAAGTGCGGCGGACGGTAAATGCTGCGCTGGGCCCTCAGATCAAGCCATACCTCCGCGGCTGCGCTCCATCGGGAATCGATGTCAACAAGATCGAAACTTATGTCACGCTGAGCCTGGATCGCAGCGGTCGTCTGACGGCAGTTTCGTTCAATAAGCAAGCGGGTGTGAATGACAGCAACAAGCCGCAAGCCAGCACTGTCAAAGATTGTATAATGCAGGCAGTGCGCTCGGCATCGCCTTATACCGGGCTCGACCCGGAATATTTTGACATTTGGAAAACTCACCCGATGAGAATGCGACCGACGGGATAAGGAACGAGAGAAATGACTTTGCAAAGCCTAACCCGGAAAATGATGGCGATGTTCGCGCTGCTGCCTGTTGTGGCATATGCACAGGCAGTTGCCCCGCCGCCTGTTCCTACACAGGACGACGAACCCGAGCTGGTCGAGTTCGACACCGCAAAGACGCGGTCCATCGCGGTCCCCGCGTTGGTCGCGCCTGCCCCGGCCGATACGCCTGCTGGCAACAGCACCGCGCTCGGTCGCCAGATTGCCGAGGTTATTTCTTCCGACTTGCGCGCATCAGGCGTGTTTGAGACGCAAGGGCCAAACGGCCTGCGCGCTATCACCATCGGCGAGGTCACCGCCCCTGCATTTACCGAATGGAAAGCACGCCCGGTCGAGCAGCTCGTACAAGGCTTCGTCCGCGTTGGCGGCGACGGCAATTTGACCGTCGGTTGCTATCTCTACGATGTCGGTTTCGGCAACGAAACCACACGTCTCGGCTTTAACGTCGCGCCTCGCGAATGGCGGCGGGCAGCGCATAAATGTGCCGATGCAATTTATTCGAAACTCACTGGCGAGCTGCCCTTCTTTGACAGCCGTATCGCCTATATTGCCGAGACAGGTCCCAAGGGTAAGCGCGTCAAACGCCTTGCAATCATGGACTCGGATGGGGCCAACCACCGTTTCATAACCAACGGCCAGTCGACCGCACTCACCCCTCGATTCTCCCCCAATTACAAATCGATCCTGTACCTGTCCTACGTCGACGGCAATCCGCGTATCTATGTTTACGACATCGACGGCGGGCGGCAGCGGCTGATTACGCAAAGCCGCAACCCGACCTTCGCTCCGCGCTGGTCGCCCGATGGCCAGACCATCCTGTATTCAATGGCTGTTGCGGGCAACACCGACATCTACAAGATATCGGCATCAGGCACCGGCACGCCGGTCAAGCTGACTACATCGCCTGGAATCGACGTCGGTGGCAGCTTCTCGCCCGATGGCCGTCAGGTCGTGTTTGAAAGCGACCGTTCGGGCAGCCAGCAAATCTACGTGATGAACGCCGACGGGTCGAATCAGCGCCGGATAAGCTTCGGCTCGGGTCGCTACGCGACACCAGAATGGAGCCCACGCGCCGACCTTATCGCTTACACTCGTATCGCAGGCGACTTCCGCGTCGGCACAATGCGCCCGGATGGTTCGGGAGAGCGTTTGTTGACCGACAGCTGGCAGGACGAGGCACCTACATGGGCACCCAATGGCCGTGTCATCCAGTTCTTCCGTACGGCAAAAGGAAGTGGTAAAACAAGTATATGGCAGGTAGACTTGACTGGATCGAATGAACGCAAGCTGCCGACGCCCATGGACGGTTCGGACCCGGCATGGGGACCGGTACTACCATAGATTAATCATTCAAACGGGGCCAAGACCAAGGAGAAAGCTGATGAAAAGCAACACAGTCAAAATGGCCGCAATATTGCTGGCCTCCACCGCCCTTATTGCAGGTTGTGGCAAGAAAAAGGTCGAACAACTGCCGCCGGTCGCCGAGGGCACCGAAGGCCAGACACAAACCGATCCGAATGCGGGTGCCGGTCAAATTGTGCCGGGCAGTCAGGAAGATTTCCTGGCTAATATCGGCCAATATGGTGACCGCATCCTGTTCGACACCGACCGCTTCAATGTTGATTCCGAAGATCAGGTGACTTTGCAAAAACAGGCGCAATGGCTTGCGCGCTATCCCAATACGCGCGTCACCGTCGAAGGCCATGCCGACGAACGCGGCACGCGCGACTACA
The DNA here is from genome assembly GCA_031370535.1 of Sphingomonadales bacterium. Classification (GTDB taxonomy): domain Bacteria; phylum Pseudomonadota; class Alphaproteobacteria; order Sphingomonadales; family Sphingomonadaceae; genus Sphingorhabdus_B. The sequence goes on from JANMQN010000080.1 coordinate 16,672, forward strand.
ATCTGGCGCTCGGCGAACGCCGTGCCAATTCGGCGAAAAATTACCTGATTTCGGTCGGCGTTGACGCCAGCCGCATTCAGACCGTCAGCTACGGCAAGGAACGACCATCCGCGATGGGCTCGGACGAGAGCGCTTGGGCGCAGAATCGTCGGGCGGTCACCGTGACAGTACAGTAAATTGCGAAGCGACGCGCTTTTGTCGAAGCGCGTCGTACTTTCTTAGGGCTTTTGTTGACAATGCCCTGCCCTTCCGCGCATGTTTTGCGTACAATTTTGGGGGCATAAGAAAAAGTGAGCGAAGAATTGGGTCAGCGTCACAGCGCATTCCGTTTCCACGGAACATGGCAAGAATTTGCCGGCATAGCCTTTCCTAATTTGCTGCTCTCTATCGTCACACTCGGCATCTACCGTTTCTGGGCCACCACACGCGAGCGCGAATATCTGTGGGGCAAGACCGATTTCATCGATGAACGGTTGGAATGGACGGGGCGCGGCATTGAACTGTTTATTGGGTTCATCATGGTTTTTCTGCTGCTTGGGATACCGTTGATCCTCGTCCAACTGGTAAATAACGGCCTGATTTTTCGCGGCGAGGTTTATCTTGTCATCGCGATCAACGTGCTGCTTTTCACGCTGCTTTTCTACCTCACTGGCGTCGCTTATTTTCGCGCGCTGCGTTATCGGCTTAGTCGCACTTACTGGCGCGGGATCAGGGGCGGCAGCAATGACCCCGGTTTCCAATATGGTCTTGCTTATATATGGAAAAGCCTCGCAGGCTGGCTACCCATTTTCCTGATGGTGCCGTGGTCGATGATCTCGCTGTGGAACGAACGCTGGAACGCCATGAGTTTTGGCCCGCACCGTTTTTCAGCGACCGCCGAGTGGAAGCCGCTAATGAAGCGTTACCTCCTCTTTTATCTTGTGCCATTTCTGGTGTTCGTTGGGGCAGTCATATTCGGGATTGCTATGGCCGCATCAGGAGGCCAGCCCGATGCTGTAGGCAGCTCGGGAATGGCCATCGGCGGCATTTTGCTCATTTTTGCAATTCTGGCGATGTACATCATCCTGCCACTTGCCGCGCTAGCTTATTACAGCAAATATTTCCGCCTCGCCGTCGGCGGTCTTCGTCTCCACAATCTCGAATTCGAATTTCGCGCGCGTGCGGCGGACTGGATTCTGTTCTTCCTTGCCAATATGGCGATCATCATCTGTACATTGGGCATTGGCTATATCTTCATGCCCTATCGCAACTGGAAATTTTTCATCGACCACATGGAAGCTTATGGCGAGATTAATGTCGACGAACTGACCCAGTCCGAAACCATCGTGTCCAAACATGGTGAAGGCCTGCTCGACGCGTTCGACGTCGGGGCAATATGACGACGCCAACCTTTTTCAACGTTTGGCATTATGACGGCAAAAGCGCGGTGCGGCGCAAAGTCGAGGTGCAGACCATAGGCGCGCAGTTCTTCCTGCTCGAAACTGAACGGCGACACGGCCCCTTTGCATTTGCCGATGTCGAGTATGTCGCGCATAAGGGAGATGCAGATGTCTACGGCCTAACCGGTGAGGATGGTTGGCGCTTGATGCTTTCAGGACCGGTACCCGACGAACTCACGGCAATGCTGCCCGCGCGTCGCAAATATGGCGCATGGGTAGACAGATTGGGACTTGGCAAAGCAACCGTCGCCTTCACCATCGCCAGCGCAGCTGCCGTTGCAGTAGTACTTTTCAGCCCGCAATGGCTGGCACCACTGATCCCATCAAGTGTTGATAAGAAACTCGGCGATGCGCTGGTCGGTGACTTTGGCGGGCGCTTTTGTAGCACGCCCGCGGGCGATGCAGCGCTCAAAAAGCTGGTCGCATCGCTCGACACCAGCCCGCAAGATTTGCAGGTCGAAGTGGCTAAAATCGATATGATCAACGCGATCGCTCTTCCCGGCGGCAAGGTCATTTTGTTCGATGGACTCGTCAAACAGGCGCGTTCACCCGACGAGGTTGCTGGCGTACTCGCGCACGAAATCGGCCATGTGCGCGAAAAGCACGTGATGCAGGCGCTGCTTCGGCAAATGGGCCTTGCTGTGGTTTTGGGCGGCGTCGACGGCAATAGTGGCGCGCTAGTCAACAACATGCTGGCGATGAGCTACAGCCGCGAATCCGAAGCCGAAGCCGATGCGCACTCGATGAAAGCGCTCGGCAAAGCAGCAATTTCGCCCGTCGCCACAGCATCCTTTTTCGAGCGCTTGTCCGAACTCGACGGAAGCGCAAAGGGCGGCGAAGAGGGGCAGGGGATCGCAGGCTATATGTCGAGCCACCCACTGTCGCGAGAGCGCAAGAAGGCGTTCGAAAAGAGCATAGTCAAAGGCAAAAACTACAAACCCGCGCTTACTTCTACCGAATGGACCGAACTCAAAACCATGTGCGCGCAGGACCGCAAGGCGAAATCAGGCTTCGGCTTTGATTTTGAATGAGTGCTGCGTTATGGCGACGGCAAAGGAGTAATCAGCCAATGTTCCGCCGCCTGTTTGTCGATCACCCCAAAAGCGTAGATGAAAATTACATCGAACATTTCGGTGTCGCCAGCCGCTTCGGTTTTGCGATGATCTGGGGCGGAACGAAAGCGCTGGTACACGCAGTCGTGCCGGGCATGTGCATCACTTCAGGCAGCGACACGGTGAAACGCTTAAACCACATCATGGTCGAGCAACGCCGAGCCAAGGGGCAAGATGTGACCCAGATGCTCACCGTCGATTGGGTGATTTGACGCTGTTAGAAAAGCAACCGGAATTCCTGACACGCGCTGACGGTGTTCGGCTGGCGTATCGGTATTCGCCCGGCGAAGGACCGACCCTGGTTTTCCTTCCCGGCTACATGTCCGACATGCAGGGCGGAAAAGCGCAGGCACTGGTGGCTTGGGCAGAAAGCGAAGGCCGCGCCATGCTGCGCCTCGATTATTCAGGTTGCGGCGAAAGCGACGGCCGATTCGAAGACGGAACGCTCGACATTTGGCGCGACGATGTGCTTGCAGTCATTGGGTGCGCGGTTAATGGCCCGATAATATTGATCGGCTCGTCAATGGGCGGTTGGCTCATGTTGCTCGTCGCACAGGCGCTGGGCATGCGGCTCAAGGCGCTCGTCGGTATTGCGGCTGCACCCGATTTCACGGATTGGGACTTCGATGAAGCGGATAAGGCATCGATCACCTCGCATGGTCGCATCGAACGTCCCAGCGATTATGGCTACGGCCCGATGATCATTACAGAGGGCTTTTGGCATTCGGGACAGAATAGCCGTCAACTCATAAGCGAGATCGCTATCGACTGCCCCGTTCGATTAATCCACGGGCAGGCTGATCCTGACGTGCCTTGGAACATCTCGGTCAATCTGGCAAAACAGCTTCGTTCATCCGACGTGCAGACGATATTGATAAAGGATGGCGACCACCGGCTGTCGCGTGATCAGGATGTTGCTTTGCTGATCGATGTTGTCGCGAAGCTTGTCGCTTGATTCCGCTCTAGGAGCACCAATGCTTTTTGCTTTATCCATTCTGCTTCAAGCGGCAACGCCCGCATCCGCCCAACCCCTTCCAACTTTGAATGAAGTCCAGTTCACCGAATGCCTTGATCTCGCACGAAAGGATACTCCTTCGGCGGTGACCGAGGCCAGCCTGTGGACGCAGCAAAATGGTGGCTATCTGGCGCTCGCCTGCCACGGCTTTGCCCTCGCCACCGATTTCAAATTTGATCTCGCCGCACCAATATTGACCGAAGCGGCTAAGGGAGCCGAGGAAAAACGTGACCCGCGTGCTGCCCGTTTCTGGGCACAAGCAGGGAATGCCGCCCTTGCCGACGATCATCCCGGCGACGCGCTGACCGCTCTCGATCGGGCACTTGCGGTCGCCACCGCCAACCCGGAGAAGGCCGATATCGAAGTCGACCGCGCCCGTGCGTTGGTCGCGTTGAACCGATCCGATGAAGCGGTGACAGCGCTCGCCAATGCCCGCACGTTGGGCCCTGAAAATGGTACTGCGTGGCTGCTATCGGCAACGCTGGCACGGCGGGTGGGCAGATTGCCCGATGCCCTAACTTATATCCAGACCGCCGCAGCTTTGCTCTCCCGCGAACCCGCGGTTGCGTTGGAGGCAGGCAATATCGCGATTGCCGCTGGCGACGAGGCCGCCGCACGCAAACAGTGGGAGCAGGTCATTGCCATCGCGCCGTCCAGCCGTCAGGCTAACACGGCACAGGCGCAATTGGCGGCGCTAGGTGCAACGCCGCCACCGCCAGCTGAAGCTCAATCCAGATAATATTCGACCGTCGTAACGACACGCACCTTCTTGTAGGGCGAGTCCGATACACCCCAGCCGCCTGTGCTGTCACCATCGCGCGCCGTTACCTCAAAATAGCCCTGCGTCGCCGATTTGATGCTGCCGACGCCAGTCCCGCTATCCTTGGCGAATTGCTCTGCGGATTTGCGGGCGTCCTTGGTGGCCTGCGCAATCATCACCGGTTTGATGTCGTTCAATTTAGTGAAGGTATAGGCCATGCCCGATCCTTCCTCCAGCTCGACGCCGCTTTTAACGAGATCAAATTGCCGTTTCACCGCCGCTTCGGCTTTCTTGATGTCGGTGGTGCGCAGGCTCAGTCGCTGCTTGACAGTATAAACCGGAATGCCGTTTTCGTTATATTGTGAGACGTTGGCACCCGTGGGTTGCAGAGCGTCGGCATCGAAACCAAGGCCGCTAAAAAATTTCCGAATAGCCTTGGTGTCCCCATCAACTTTGGCCTGGGCACTTTGCAGATCGCCTCGCTTGGAAGAATAAGCGATAGTCCAGGTGGCCAAGTCAGCCGTCACATCGCGCTCGGCCAATCCGCGTACCGTAACCGCCCGGTCAGACTGCTTCATCCTAACCAGGCCGTCACCCATCAGATAACCACCAACAATGAGCCCTGTCGCCAATAGAGCCGAGCCGGCCAGCCATGCCTTTCCCTGATTGGCAGTAAACCGTGTTAGCCAACCATTGCTCTGCGTGTCACTTTCCATCTTGCCCATCCCTTGAAATTTGCGCGCTGGAGCGCCCTTGTCTTGTCGCCTCGCCCGGCCCATATCCAGAGCGAACCTGAATTCCCCCTCTGCCATTTGCACGATGAACCGTGTCTGAATAGCGATGAATGGAGCAAGAATAACGATGAAGTACCTGCACACGATGATCCGAGTTAGCAACCCGGATGCGACCATTAAGTTTTTTGAGTTGATCGGCCTGAAGGAATTACGCCGTTTTGATAATGAGGCAGGCCGGTTCACCCTGATCTTCCTCGCTGCCCCCGGCGATGAGGGTGCCCAAGTCGAACTTACGCATAATTGGGACGAGAGCGGCTACGGCGAGGGTCGCAATTTCGGGCATTTGGCGTACCGGGTCGAGAATATCTATGAAACCTGCCAACGGCTGATGGACGCCGGTGTCACGATCAATCGCCCGCCACGCGACGGCCATATGGCGTTTGTCCGCTCGCCAGATAATATCTCGGTCGAGTTGCTCCAGGACGGTCACCTCGAGCCAGCCGAACCTTGGGCCTCAATGCCCAACACGGGTCATTGGTAAGATGAGCATCGAGGTCGTTCGCATTCCAGTCCTCTCGGATAATTATGTTTGGCTGGTGCATGAACGAAAAAGCGGTGAGACGATGGTCGTCGACCCTGCGGTGGCCGATCCAGTCCTCGACAAAGCCGAAGAGCTCGGCTGGAAAATCACCCAGATCTGGTGCACGCATTGGCACCCCGACCACACCGGTGGCAATGCCGAGATCAAGGCAGCGACCGGTTGTATCATAACTGGACCAGCCGCGGAATTCGCCCGCATCCCAACGTTGGACATTCAGGTGAAAGGCGGCGATATCGTGAAGCTTGGCGAGGTCGAGGCGCATGTGATCGACGTTCCCGCGCACACTGCAGGCCACATCGCCTATCACTTCGCAGCCGATAAGGCCGCGTTTGTGGGCGACACTTTGTTTGCGATGGGTTGTGGACGTCTGTTTGAGGGCACTGCCGACCAGATGTACGCGAACATGCGCAAGCTGGAGGCGCTTGGCGACGATATAGCGGTATATTGCGCGCACGAGTATACGCTCAGCAATGGCCGCTTTGCGCTGACTGTCGAGCCGGACAATGCGGCTTTGGTCGAGCGGATGGCCAAAGTCATCGCGATGCGTGAACGCGGCGAACCGACGGTACCGACCAGCATCGCTTTGGAACGCGCGACAAACCCGTTCATGCGGGCGGGCTCGGTTGAGGAACTAGCTGCCCGGAGGGCCGCCAAGGACGCCGCCTGACCTAGTGAAAATCGCGCGACTTCGGCAATATCCGGACATCGCGCGGATGGCCGTGGCGTGGGTAGACCGGGCGGGCGAACTCGTCATTATGCGGGATCGGTACATTGGCGTCATGCTCCTCCGATAGTCGCTGCAACTCATGCGTCCGGTCGGTAATGGTCGTCGCCATCAGATGAACGACGCCTTCCTTGCTCCGCTGCACTTCGCCCTCGATAACCATCAACCGCGATGCCATCACCGCACGTCTTTGCCGTTCGAACAGCCGTGCCCATAAAAGCGCATTGGTGACGCCGGTCTCATCCTCGATGGTGATGAAGATCGCATTACCTTTGCCCGGCCGCTGCCGTGTCAGCACCACGCCCGCCGTCTTCACCCGCGCGCCATTTTTCGCGGCGCTGGTCTGCGCACAACTGAGCACGCCTTCGCTGGCAAACAACCCGCGCAGAAACTGCATCGGATGGCCTTTCAGCGACAACCGCGTCATCTGATAATCCGCCGCGACATGCTCGGCCAGCGGCATCGTGGGCAGCATCGCGTCCTCCTCTGCGGAGAGTTCCCGCGCCCTGGCGGCCGCAAAAAGAGGCAGTTCGTCCGAAGGCGTCCGCCTCGCCTCCCAAGACCCTTCGCGCCGGTCAAAGCCAAGCGAGCGAACCGCATCGGCATCAGCGAGCAGGTGCAAAGCGCGTGATGGAAGTCCAGCCCTCCGTGCCAGATCCTCCATCGAGGCGAAGGGCCTGTGCTGGACAATCGTCCTGGCCCATTCGGCGCGAAAGCTGTCGATTTGCCGCATACCGATGCGAAGCGCGCCGTCTTCGATGCTATTGTCCCAGCCGCTGGCATTGACATCGATTGGTCGGACCTCAACACCATTTTCCTGAGCATCGCGGACAATCTGCGCGGGCGCATAGAAGCCCATCGGCTGAGAGTTCAGCAAAGCCGCTGCGAAAATTGCCGGATGATAATGTTTGATCCATGACGACACATAGACCAGCCGCGCAAAAGAAAGCGCGTGGCTTTCAGGAAAGCCGTAGCTGCCGAAGCCTTGGATTTGCTTGAAACAACGTTCCGCAAAGTCACGCTGATATCCGCGCCGAACCATACCCTGGACCATCATCTGTTCGAAATGTTCCATTCCGCCAACATTGCGGAAGGTAGCCATCGCGCGCCGCAAGCGGTTGGCCTCAGAATCGCTAAATTCGGCAGCTGTTATTGCAAGTTGCATTGCTTGCTCCTGAAACAGCGGTACGCCCAATGTCTTGCCCAGCACGTTTTCAAGTTCGTTGGGGGGATATGGCGGTGATGGTGACGGATATTCAGGCGTCTCCTCACCACAGCGGCGGCGCAGATAAGGGTGGACCATATCCCCCTGAATTGGCCCCGGTCGGACAATTGCGACCTGAATAGTAAGGTCGTATAAATTTCTGGGCTTCATCCGGGGCAGCATATTCATCTGCGCGCGGCTCTCTACCTGAAACACGCCGAGGCTCTCGCCCCGGCACAGCATGTCGTACACGGCGGGGTCGTCCGAATCGATGTCGACCTTCAGGTCATAATCGCCAATCCCTTGGCTGCGCATCATGTCATAGGCCTTGCGGATACAGGTTAGCATGCCGAGCGCCAGGACATCGACCTTCATCAGCCCCAACGCGTCGATATCGTCCTTGTCCCATTCGATGAAAGTCCGGTCCTTCATAGCGCCATTGTGAATGGGCACGGTTTCGTCGAGCCTGTCCTCGGTCAGCACGAAACCGCCGACATGCTGAGACAAATGGCGCGGGAATTTCAGGATTTGTTCGGATAGCGTCTTTAGCCGCACTACCTGCGGATTGTCCGGATCGAAACCCGCTTCGCGCATTCGACGATCATCCGGACCGCTGCCGAAGCTGCCCCAGACGGTACTGACCAGCCGCGTGGTCACATCTTCTGTCAACCCAAGCGCTTTGCCGACTTCGCGCACCGCGCTTCTCGGGCGGTAATGGATGACGGTAGCGGCAATGCCTGCACGGTGCCGTCCGTAACGGTTGAACACATATTGCATGACTTCCTCGCGCCGCTCATGTTCGAAATCGACATCGATATCGGGCGGTTCCTTACGGTCTGCGGAAATGAAACGCGAAAACAGAAGATCATGCTGCATCGGATCGACCGACGTCACGCCGAGCAGGAAACATACTGCTGAATTAGCCGCCGAGCCACGGCCCTGACACAATATCGGCGGCTCTTGGTCACGCGCGAATTTAACGAGGTCGTGGACGGTCAGGAAATAATAGGCAAATTGATGCTCGCGGATGAAGTCCAGTTCCTTTTGCACCATGCGGCGGAGTTTTTCCGGTATCTCGGGTCCGTGCCGGTCATGCGCAGCTTTCCAGACCAGATGTGCAAGCCAGTCATCGGGGTGCTGCCCTTCGGGTACCGGTTCGTGCGGATATTCGTAGCGCAGATCATTGAGGGTGAAGTCGATACGCCGGGCAAAATGCAACGTTTCGGCAATGGCTTCAGGGCAATCCGAAAAAAGCTCTATTATTTGTTTGGGCGATTTCAGGTGGCGCTCGGCATTGGCCTCAAGGCGCTTCCCAGCTTTAGGTATCGTTGTGCCAAGACGGATACAGGTTAGCACATCGTGCAGTGCACGGCATGACGGAGACGCATATAATACATCGTTGATTGCCAGCAATGGGACGCCCGCGACTAAAGCCGCCGCTTTTAACAATGCCAGACGGCGTGCGTCGGGCCCGCTTCGGTGCATCGCAACGCCAAGCCAGACCCGTTCGGGCGCAAGTCCCACCAATCGCCTTAACGTCTCCTCAAGATTTTTGGGCGGAGCTGGCGGTACCAGCCGCAGGTGGCGGACAGGTAAGGGTTTTTCGTCAAACATATAGTCTGCAGGATCCTTGTGCCGCTCCTGCTCTTGCGCGGTAGAGGCCGGAAGCACGATCAGCAGCATATCATCCAGATATTGCAGCAGATCGTCGAAGCGTAAGATACAATCGCCCTTGACCGCGCGCATATTCCCAACGGTCAAAAGCCGCGTCAGTCGGCCCCATCCCTTGCGTGTGGAGGGGTAAGCAACAATGTCGGGGGTGCCATCTTCGAACACCAGCCGCGTGCCGCTGAACAGGCGGAAGCAGGGAGGTGCCAGTCCGCTTTCCTGCAATTCATCCAAAGCGACCTTTGCTCTCACCACACCGGCGACGCTGTTGCGGTCGGCAATGCCCAGTGCTGAAAGCCCAATCGCGACCGCCTCGAGAACCATCTCCGCCGGATGTGACGCACCGCGCAGAAAAGAATAATTGGTCGCGGCGACCAGCTCGGCATAACCAATCATGCGAATAGCCCGTGCAAATACCAGCAAGGGCTTTCCAGTTCCTCGTACAGGCCAAGGCGAAACAGCCAGAAGCGGCGGCCTTCGCTGTCTTCAACACGATAATAATCGCGGGTTGGCCCGCTTTGGCTTGGGTCGTACCCCGCCTTTCGCCGCCACCATTCAGCGGATATGCGTTCGGGCCCTTCATGACTGACAACATAGTGCAACTGCCGTCGCCAGCGAAACTGGCGCGGTGGGCCGTCGGGCACAGAAGCAATCACTTCGACCCGTTGCGGCGTTTCGAAAAGCCGGAAGGGACGAAGCGCAGGGCCGCCAGACTCGGACTTTGGCCATTCGCCCGGTGAAGCCCCGGCCTGCGCTGCATACTCATATGCGGCACGTTCGGGAATGTGGCTGTTACCGGCATGGAAATGGCGAACACGGTCTGGCCCCAGCCGCACGCTGAGCCGGTCTATCAGCGCGGCGGCTTCGGCGTATGTGTCAACCTTTTCCTCTAGCCCAACCTGCACATTTTTGAGTGTCTCGGCCAGCGGCACCGCCAGCCGGATAAGATCGTAACCAAAGCCGGGGTCGAGCGGGTCAGCAAGCGCATCGATTCGCTCGCGGATAAGCCGCATCAGCAAGCTTGCATCACGTGTCGGCCCGCCGGTATCTACGCAGAGCCGCGCTACATGGCCGTCGCTTCGGAACAGGCTGACCTCGAAACGCCGCCCGCCCTGCCCGCGTTCGCGCAATTGCATCGCGGCCACGCGCGCCAGTGCCTCGATAGTCGCCAACACATCGTTAGTCCGCGAAATAGGTTCGGCAAAATTCTGCGTAATATGAATGGCCGGTAAGCTCCGACGCGGGGTGATGCGCGGGTCTTCTTCCTCTAGCAGCCGCGCCAGCTTGACCACAGCCGTCTTGCCGAAGCGCGCCGCCAATGGCGTGCGCGGACGAACAGCCAGATCACCAATGCTTTTTAGCCCTGCACGACGGAGCGCCTGGTGCACCTTGTAGTTTCCATCCAGCGCCTCCACCGGAAGGTCACTGATGAAAGCCTTCGCATATTTCGCCTTGGCCCGCGCGCTGTCCGGGGCTGCACCCAAAGCCAGACGGCACGTGAAGCCATTACGCCGCAGCCGCGCTTTCAAATCTTTTACCAGCTCCACTTCATCTTCGCCGAACAGATGCGTGCAGCCGGTTATATCAAGCAACAGCCCCTGTGGAGGGTCAAGCACGCAGGCCGGCGTATAACGCTCACAGCCATCGGCCAGCCAGCCGAGCAATTCGATATCAGCCTTTGGATCATGATCGAACACCGCAAGGTCCGGGACTCGCGCTCGCGCGTCGGCAAGCGCAGTCCCCGGTGTGAGGCCAAGTCCAAGCGCCGCTGTGTCGCAGGCGGCGAGCCGCATCGCGCCGCGCTCCTTTTCGACCAGCACAAAAGGTGCGTCAGGCCTGGATCCGCGTGTCCGGATTAGTCTCTCCGCGGGTAGCAGCGGTAGGAAGACCGCCAGATAGCGGCGCGTCGTGGAAAGTTCGTGTTGCATGATCCCAAGTCACTCTTGCCGCAAAGGGCGCTATTCCGCCGCGATGGCGCAGCAGGTCGATATCGAATGTGGCAAGGCCGGGAGTATTACCCGGCAAAGGTGATGAAGGCGCAGAGCACACCTGCCAACGCGTGCTCGCCGCGCTTGGCATTGGAACGGCATCGCCTCTGACCAGCAAGGCCAGCACCCCTGTCTCTGCCGCCGCCAGTGCAAGCCGCCGCGTCGATGTAAGGTCGATCAACTTCGCGTTACCCTGCACTTCCAATATCACAGCGCCCGCTGCCTTCGACCGGATAGTGTCTGCTGCCGCGCGCAGTGCATCACGCAAATCCGCCGCCTGCAACAGAAGCATTTTGGCTGGATCGGCGCCCATTTCTGCCAGTCCGGGCGGATAGAGCCGTCCCGATGTCTGCCGTTCCTTGTCGCCCGAAATCCAGAAAATGCGCGACTCAAGTTCTGGCAAACGGAGCGCCAATAGTAAGGCAAAGGCAGCAGCAGCAATTGCATCTCCCCGTTCTGCCCCGAAAAATTCATGCAGGCCATTACGGACTATGCCGCCCTGCAACCGTTCATCAACCGCAGGCGCGCCAATCGGCAGCAAGTCCTGCTTGTCCGGCTGATATTCCCGCCAATTGCCGCGTGCGAGCAAGGGCGATGAAATGTCAGATAGAATCACCTCATCGTTCATGATTTGTTCTATATCGCATTTTTTCCAAATGGGGAGTCGCCTTTTTGTCAGCGAAATGAGTTACCGCTGATATAGACCGGCAAGAGGAGGCTGCATGGACCCCAATAAATCTGAAAGCGACAGCATTTGGTGTCATGCCAAGGCTACCCGCGCGCATCCCGTTATCGACGCAGCCGACTATTTCGAGATCATCCAAGCGGCGATGATGAACGCCAAGCACCGCATCATGCTGATCGGGTGGGATTTTGATACACGGATCGACCTGACCCGCAGCCGCCGCAAAAAGGATGACCCCCCCAAACGGCTTGGCGATTTTATTCTCTGGCTTGCCGACCGCACACCGGGGCTCGAAATTAAGTTGCTCAAATGGAATATCGGCGCGCTGAAAATGCTTGGTCGCGGTCAGACAATTGTCGATGTTGCCAAATGGGCGATGCACAAGCAAATCCAGTTCAAACTCGACGGTGCGCACCCGGTGGGGTGCAGCCATCACCAGAAAATCGTGGTGATCGATGACAAGATGGCGGCGTGCGGAGGGATTGACATGACCGCCGACCGCTGGGACACAAGAGACCATCTCGACGGCGACGTACGGCGCAAGCGGCCAAATGGCAAACTCTATGGCCCGTGGCACGACTGCACCATGCTGGTTGAGGGCGATGCGGCAGCAGCATTAGCCGAACTCAGCCGCGCGCGCTGGGCTTTAGCAGGCGGTGAACCCATTGAGCCCTGCCCCGCTGATGCAGCATCACCCTGGCCCGAATTTCTCAACGCCGAATATCAGTTTGTCGAAATGGGCATCGCCCGGACCCGTGCCGAATATGAGAATGCTGGCGAAATCCGTGAAATCCAGCATCTGTTTCTGGAACAGATCGCAAAGGCGAAGAAGTTCATCTATGCTGAAAACCAGTATTTCGCTTCGCCCCGCATTGCCGACGCAATTGCAAAGCGCATGGACGAATCAGACCCGCCCGAGATCGTCATCGTCGGACCGAAAAGTGCCGATGGCTGGCTCGAGCAAAAGGCGATGGACGGAGCGCGGGCGCAACTGATCCGCGCGATCGGCGAGCATGATAAAAAGCGCCACTTTAGTTACTATATTCCCAAAACTAGCGGCGGCGATTCCATCTATGTCCATGCCAAGCTAATGATCGTCGACGACCGAATACTGCGTATCGGGTCGGCCAATATGAACAACCGTTCGCTGGGTCTCGACAGCGAATGCGACATTTTTATCGACTGCGACCGTCCGGGCAACGAAAGCGCGTGCAGCAATATCAAGGCGCTGCGTGCCTCGCTGATCGCTGAACATATCGGCCTTTCGCCCGAACGTGTCACGCGGTTGCTCGACAGCGGAAGTTCGATGCGCGCCATCATCGAAGGTGCAAAGGCCTCAGGTCCTAGCCTCGAACGACTAAACCTGCCCGAACTCGACGACGCCGAAAAGACCATTGCCGACAACGTCTTGCTCGACCCCGAAAATCCCGACGAGATGTTCGAGCCGTTTTCAAGCCCCGGTCTATTCGCGCGGGTCCGCAAATTGCGGAAGCCGCGAGAATAGGCAACGCTTATTCCCAATAATAAGGCAGGCGCTTTCTGGTGCCGGTGACCTCTTCGTTGAGCGTCGCTGAATCGTAAAGACGTCCGCCAATCATGACCTTGGACACCTTGTCCGAATTCCGTATGTCGGTGCTGGGGTCGGCATCGAGAACGACGATATCGGCCAGCTTGCCGGCTTCGATTGAGCCTACATCCTTGTCATAGCCAAGCGACCGCGCCGACTCGATGGTACCAGCTGCCAGAGCCTCTATCGGCGACATGCCGCCGCGCACAAATGACCACAGCTCCCAATGAGCGGCGATACCCGCTTCTTGACCGTGCGCGCCAATCGCCACCGGAACACCAGCCTTCGCCAACTTGTGCGCTTCGCGTGCGGAGTTGTCGTCGACATAATCATCTTCGGGCGCGATTTCCCGCCGCGCGTTGTTGGCCGCAAGTTCGGTCGGCGGATAGTGCTTTGCCATCAGCGGGTGGCGGAATACGTCAGTGTGCGAGCGCCAATAGGGATCGCCCGCAGGTCCGCCGTAAGTCACGACCAACGTTGGTGTGTAACCAACTTTGGACTTCGAGAAGAATTGCACGACATCATCGTAAAATATATCGAGCGGGACGTTATGCTCGACCGTTGTGTTGCCGTCGGCAATCAGGTTCATGTCCATGCCGAACAAAGAACCGCCCTCGGCTACCGACCGCATATTCTCTTGAATTGCAGCGGCTACCACCTGCTGCCGCTGTTCGCGGCGCGGCTGGTTGTAGTTTTTAACGCTATGCGCGCCTTGCGCCTTCAACCGGCGGACATGGGCCAAAGCGTCGTCGAGGCTATTGATCTCGGCATAGACGTCAGCTGCTTTTGCACCGTAAACAATCTCTCCGGTCGAGAACGAGCGTGGGCCAACGATTAGCCCAGCCCGCTGCATTTCAACTGCAGGGAACACGGTTGCCGCACTGCTCGAAGGGTCGTGACGCGTTGTGATCCCCATCGCTAGGTTGAGCATATTCACCCAGTTCTGCTGCGGGGTCATCTCATCCACGCCATGCGGGCCATGCGCATGCGCATCGACCAGGCCGGGGATGATGGTCTTGCCGGTGACGTCGACAGTTTTCGCACCCGCCGGAATTGGAATTTCGCCGGCGCGACCCACGGCCTTGATCCGGTCATTCTCGACCAGCACCACGCCATTGTCGATAATGCCGCCGCTCTTGTCCGCCATTGTGACTATGCGCGCGCCGGTGAACGCGACCAGACCCGAAGGCCGGTCCGACTTCATCGGCATTGAAAGCGAAACGCCGGTCTTGGGCGGCTCGAATTTGGCTGGCTTGGCATCCTTGGCCAACGGGGCATCGGGATAAAAAGCACTAGTTTGGGCCGAATAGAGCGTTGGTCCGATGGCCCAATGCAGCGCATTTCCATTGTTGCTCCAATGGATATAATCAGCGCCGCCATTGCTGACCTTTGTGACTGGCAATGGCCCGCCGCTGGGCGACGCGCTGACTTCCTGCGTACCCGGCATGAGCGGCATCACAAAGGCTTCGTAATTCTGGCGGAACGCGAAGTTATTGCCGTCTGGCGATACTTCATAAATTGTCGTGAGCTCGCCGCTAGCATGACTGCGCTTGGCTTCACCGCTCAAATCCACGCTGACCAGCAAGCGCTTGTTCTCGCCCGATTCGGTGAAGAAAATGCGGTCGTTGCTGCTGCCAAAATGGGGGGCTGTACCGCCAGCATTGACCCGCACGACGTCGCCGCCATTCGCCGATACACGGTAAATTCCGGGTTGATCAGACATCAAAGGCGATGTCAGACCGCCGCCCCGCTGCTTTTCGAAAACTATGGTCTTTCCGTCGGGCGAAAAGCGTGGGCGGGCATAATGTCCGGCCTGTAGCGTGATCTTTTTGGATGCACCGCCCGATGCGGACAGCGTGCGGATTTCGCCCAAGCTCTTGTCGGTCCAAGCCACGTAGGCAATCGTCTTGCCATCGCGCGACCAGCTCGGGTAGCCCTCCATCTCAGTACCCGAAGTCAGCCTTTTGGCCGCGCCACCGGTGGCGGATTTTGTCCACAATTTGCCCATTGTTTCGAACAAAACCGTCCGGCCGTCAGGCGAAGTCACCACACTGCGCGGCATTGTGGTGTTGAACTCGGCAGGTGCGACTTCAACCGGCGGGCGCGGCGGATCGATTACGCCGCGCGTGTCGGAAATGCGGAACGGAATTTCTATTGCCGCTCCACTGGGCCAGTCAACTTTCCGGATCTTGCCACCCGCCCAAAAATAGATGGACTTGCTATCCGGCGACCAATCCATGTTCGGTTATACGCCCGTCACTGCCCAGGTTTCTTGAACGTCCTGATCGAGCGCATCATAAATCTTGCGCTCTTCGCCGGTCGATAGGTCTTTCACATAAAGTTTGGACTTGGCGCGTTCGCGGCGCACGAAGGCGATTTTCTTGCCGTCAGGGGAAGGCGTGGCGCGAACCGAACCGCCTGTTCCTGCAACCGCAGTTTCAGTTTTGCCGATCTCGATCTCATAACGCTCAATATCGAAAATCTGC
>JANMQN010000124.1:0-1754 GCA_031370535.1 Sphingomonadales bacterium
TACATCTTGATGCCGTTACGAGCGCAGCTTATCCCAGCGGCCACGCGAACAATGCGGCGGTGGTCTATATTCTCTTCATTATGCTCGTTCCGCAAGCACGGCATCCGGGCTGGCAATTAGCAGCAGCCTTCATGATTGTTATAACCGGGCTCTCCCGCATAATGCTCGGCGTGCATTGGCCGACCGATGTCATCGGCGGTTGGATGCTCGGCATGTCCTTCGCGCTGATGGCAGGGGCAATAATTGCCTATCGCCAGAATCAGCGGCTGGGCAAATATCCCTCGGTCCTTGCGCCATAATTTGACTTAACATTTTTCCACTGTCCTACAGTTGATGAATTTGACATGGTGGGCCTATGGTAAAAAAGACCACTCATGAAACAGGGATCCATAATGACAAAAACCGGCAACCAAGCGGCACGCGCCTATGGACGTAGCCTCAACTCTGCAAAGCCTATCGACACCGCCAAATCGCGGGTCGCACGAGGGATTTGTGCTGCTGCGCTGATGTGTTCTGGGGCGGCTCATGCCCAAAATACTGTGATTACTGCAGAAAAAATGATCGATGTCCTCACCGGTAAGGTCGTAGAATTTCCAGCGGTCTTCGTCGGCGAAGATGGCCGTATCACCAGCATTGCTGATGCGCGCACCGTCAAATGGGGAAGTGACGTCAACCATATCGACTTCAGCGGCAAAACCATTCTGCCTGGCCTTATCGACATGCATGTTCATCTCGATAGCCCTGCCGACATCGGGGGATATCGCGGCCTTGAGTTTACCGACAGCTTTTGGGGGATGACCGCAGTAAGCAACGCGCAAGCAATGTTGAAAGCCGGGTTCACCACTGTCCGCAATGTCGGCTCAGGCAATCGCAATGATATCGGCCTGAAGCAGGCGATCGAAAACGGCTATACTAATGGTCCACGGATCGTGCCTGCGGGCTATGCGCTTGGCGCAACCGGCGGGCATTGCGACTCGACCTTCCTTCCGCCTTCGCTGGAAAAGGCTGAAAAGGAGGAAGGCATCGCCGACAGCCCCGACGAACTGCGTTTTCAGGTCCGTCGTCAGCGGAAATATGGCGCAGAGGTTATCAAGGTCTGCGCCACCGGCGGCGTGTTCTCGCGTAATACCGAGCCTGGACAGCAGCAGCTTTCCGAAAGCGAGTTGCGGGTGATTGCAGATGAAGCCCATCAATGGGGCTTGCGGGTCGCCGCCCACGCCCATGGCGGTGAGGGGATCAAGGCCGCTATAAAAGCGGGTATCGACACGATCGAACATGCTAGCCTTGTCGATGATGAAGGCATCAGGCTCGCGGTTGCGCGGGCGCGTCCTGTTTGGTTCTCGATGGATATCTACAACACTGACTACACCCAAGCCGAAGGCGCAAAGAACGGTGTGCTGGAAGATAATCTCAGAAAAGACCGCGAAGTCGCTCAAATTCAACGTGATAATTTCCGTAAAGCACATAAAGCTGGAGTTCGTATGGTCTTTGGCTCGGATGCCGGTGTTATGCCGCATGGCCGGGTCGGCGGCCAGTTCCGCACGATGGTGCAATACGGCATGACGCCAATGGAAGCCATTCAGGCAGCAACCCGCAATGGGGCGCAGGCACTTGGTCTCGAAAAAGATGTTGGAGCGATTGCGGTCGGGCGCTTTGCCGACATCATTGCGGTCGATGGCGATCCGCTTGCCGACGTTGGCGAACTGGCTTCGGTCGATGCCGTTGTAAAAGGTGGTAAAGTGATCGAGTGATTC
>JANMQN010000185.1:0-2234 GCA_031370535.1 Sphingomonadales bacterium
CCAAAATTTGATAACTCCATACCGCTTTGGTTAAGCCATCGTGGTTATCATTAAGTTAACGCACTATTGGGAAACGGCTTTTGATCGCAGACATCAAAAGTGCCAGCGTTCACCTTCATCCGCTGTTGCGAAGCGCGGTCGCTATGGCGTTGATAGTCAGCTGGATACCCTCTCCGATGCGTTCATCGGCTTCGCCTGCGCGGTGGCGTTTCATGAGTTCGATCTGGAGCAGGTTGAGCGGCTCAATATATGGCAGGCGAAGGCGGATTGAGTTGTTGAGCGCCGGATGCGCTTCGAGCAGATGGCTCTGCGTAGTGGCATCCAAGAGGCTATCGCGGGAGGCTTGCCAGCCGTCTTTGATCCGACCGAACAGGGTGTCGGCCAGCGCGCGGTCCTCGACCAGATCGGCATAATGCGCGGCGATGCCCATGTCGGATTTCGCCAGCACCATTTCCATATTTGCGAGAATAGTCTGAAAATACGACCATTCGCCGGCCATCGCGCGCAAGAGACCCTTGTCGGCGAACCCGGCGAGCGCCTGACCAGCGCCATACCAGCCTGGCAGCATGACGCGGGCCTGGGCCCAGCTGAACACCCAGGGAATCGCGCGCAGATCTTCGATGGCGTCCGACGCGGTACGGCTCGAGGGGCGCGAGCCGATTTTGAGCGTTGCGATTTCGCTGATCGGCGTCATCTGGCGAAAGAAAGTTCGGAAGCCTTCGGTTTCGTAGACCAGCCCGCGATAGTGGTTAAAGGCACTTGCGGACAATTCCGCCATCGCCGCTTTAAAGCGCGTGACATCGGCTTCGGCAATCGGGTTGCTCGACAAAGTGGCCAGCATCGTCGCAGACGCCATCGTCTCCAGCGAAGTTACCGCATTGTCGACGGTGCCATATTTGGCGGCAATGACTTCGCCCTGTTCCGTAATTCGGATGCGCCCCTGTACCGTACCCTGCGGCTGCGCCAGAATTGCCCCGAAGGCCGAGCCGCCGCCGCGACCGACAGCGCCGCCGCGACCATGGAAGAGCTGCATAGCAACGCCAGCATCTGCGAATACCGGAGCGAGTGCGCTTGAGGCTTCGTATAATTCCCAAGTCGAGGACAGGTATCCGCCGTCCTTGTTCGAATCCGAATAGCCGATCATTACTTCCTGATGGCCGCGCGTCTGAGCCAGAGCGCGCATCTGGGGAATGGAAAAGAAAGCGCGCATTGTTGCGGGGGCGGCCTGCAAGTCGGCTATGGTTTCAAAGAGCGGCACAGACATGATCGTGGCGCTCGGTGCACCGTCTTCGCCTACGCGGTAGAGGCCCGCCTGTTTGAGCAGCACATAGACCTCAAGCATGTCAGAGACGCTTTCGGTCTTGCTGATATTATAGGTGGTAATGGCGGAGCATCCGAAATCGGCCTGCGCCTTGGCCGCGGCCCGTATGATAGCGAGTTCCTTAGCAGTTTCTTCGCTATAACTTGTCCATTCGCCCGCGAGCGGTCGGTTGTGGGAGAGTTCGGCGACGAGGAGTGCGATGCGGGCGTCCTCATGAAGCGCGGCGTAGTCGGAGGCGACCCCAGCGGTTTTGAACAGCTCGGCAATCACGCGATCGTGGACATCGCTGTTCTGGCGCAAGTCGAGCGTTGCGAGGTGGAAGCCGAAAATCTCGACAGCTCGGATCAGGCGGCCCAACGCTCCCCCGCTCGACAAAGCGCCATCGCCGTCGCTGGCAAGCCCTGCAGCGACCGTCACAAGATCCGCGCGCAGTTCGTCTGGTCCTGAATAAGGCTCGCCTGCTAAGCCCGACGGACGCGGCGGCTGGTCACCGATCAGCTTGATATGTGTGGCGGCTAGGCGAGCGTAAATACCTGACATCGCCCTGCGATAAGGTTCGTCGGCGCGGCTTGGCGCGATGTCACCGCTCTTTTCGGCGAGTAGGCGCACCGCTTCAGGGGTATCGCTCATCCCGCTCGAAATCGAAATCTCGGCGCCCAATTTGTGGATGCTTTCGAGATAATGCCGGATCACGGTGCCTCCATCGCGGCTGATGGCATAACGCAGTGTTTCGGCATCTACGAAAGGATTTCCGTCGCGGTCGCCGCCAATCCAGGTGCCAAGCCGGACGAAACCCGGCGGCCGTGCACCCAATGCTTTTTCCCAACGCATATAAAGCTTTGGCAAAGCCGTGAGGAAGACCTCCTGCATATAGGCGCGGGCATTCTCTATCTCGTCAGCAACGAACAATTTC
>JANMQN010000037.1:0-9154 GCA_031370535.1 Sphingomonadales bacterium
GGCGAAGTTCCAACCCGCCAACGGCAATTGCTGCGCTACTGTCATTGGCGGATGCACTTGGCGTAAGACTTAGCATGGCCATGGTGGCGATAAATCTCTTCATGTCTGCGCTATGCCATGCCAAAGGCTTCCAATGAAAGCTGGAAATTACGACGCAATTATCCTCGGCGCAGGTGGCGCGGGGCTAATGTGTGCGTTGACCGCCGGCCAACATGGCCGTCGGATATTGGTGATCGACCACGCTACAGGGCCGGGCAAGAAAATCCTGATTTCCGGCGGCGGGCGGTGCAATTTCACCAACGTGAATGCAACGACCTCCCATGCGCAGGAGCGTTACCTTTCGGCTAATCCGCATTTCGCAAAATCGGCGTTGGGGCGATACATGCCGCAGGATTTTATCGATTTAGTGTCGGCATATGATATCGCTTTCCACGAAAAGACCTTGGGGCAGTTGTTCTGCGATGGCAGCGCGCGGCAGATTGTTGAAATGCTAATGGCGGAATGCGATAAGTCGGCTGCGTCGGGTGGGCATGTCGATTTTGCGTTCAACGCACCGGTTGGCGAAGTGTCGCACGATGGCAATTTCTATCAGGTCATATATAATGGTCTGAAAGCAGCTGCGCCATCGTTGGTTATTGCGACAGGCGGGCCCAGCATCCCCAAAATGGGCGCGACAGCGTTTGCTTATGATCTGGCGCGGCAATTTGGCTTGAAAATCGTCGAGCCGCGCCCCGCTTTGGTTCCTTTGACCCTTGGCGGTGATGACGTTCTGTTTCGCGAATTGTCGGGCGTATCGGCTGAAATTGTGGCGAAGCATGGCAAAACAGAGTTTCGCGAAGCCGCATTATTTACCCACCGGGGCCTCAGCGGTCCTGCAATTTTGCAGATTAGCAGCTATTGGCGTCCGGGCGAAAGCATTGGGATCGATTTTCTCGCGAATGAAGATGCAGGTGAACTGTTGCTCGCAGAAAAACGTGCCAGACCAAGGGCAACATTGCGCTCGACGCTCGACCGGCTGTTACCGGCGCGGCTGGCAGAAGCACTCGCCGACCGTTTGGCATTGAGTGGCAACCTAGCCGATCAGAGTGACCGTAAATTGGCCGAGGCTGGCGCTCTGCTCGATTGCTGGCCCTTCACTCCCAATGGCAGCGAAGGCTATGCCAAGGCGGAGGTAACTTTAGGTGGAATCAGCACGGATGGCCTGTCCCAGCAAACTATGGAGGCCAAGAAAGTTCCCGGGCTTTATTGCATCGGCGAGGCGGTCGATGTCACCGGATGGCTCGGCGGCTATAATTTTCAATGGGCATGGGCAAGCGGAGTGGCGGCTGGGCAGTCAATGTAGCGCTTGCAAATGACTTACTGGCGCAATGTGCCATCGTTTTTCGACTTGAATTTGTAGCATTTCGGCAGCTTTTTTCATTTTTATTTGAACGTGATGCATCAAAACTGGGGGTTTCTGCGTTTGTGGTCGGTCAGTAACTGACAGAAAAGGAAATACCCATGAAATTCTCCCCCGCATTGCTGCTTGGTGCAGCTTCTTTTACCCTCCTCGCCAATCCCGCTTTCGCGCAGGAAGCAATCGACGAAGATTGGACCGGACCTTATATCGGTGGTTCGATCGGTCTTGCTGCACAGAATAATGACCGCAGCGAAGGCGTTGTGTTTGATACCAATCTCGACGGTAGCTTTGACAATAATGTAAACACGCTTGCTGGTGTAAACGCCTTCTCCCCCGGATTCTGTGGCGGCGCGGCTAATGGCCGAACACCCATTGAAGGTTGCCGTGGTGACAAGGATGGCCTCGAGTATAATATCCGCGCTGGCTATGATGTCCAACAAGGCAACATCGTATATGGTTTCGTTCTCGAAGGTGGCAAAAATGAATCACGCGACAGTGTGACCGCATTCAGCAGCACACCTGCCTCGTACACTTTCACACGCGAGATCGATTACGCGCTTCAAGCACGCGCTCGTGTCGGTTATGCGGCGCGTGGCGCCCTGTTCTATGCAACAGGCGGTGCAGCTTATGCGAAGATCGACAACGGCTTCTCGACCACGAATGGCCTAAATTCGTTTTCTGACAATGGTAGCACGAAGAGCTGGGGTTACAGCTATGGTGGCGGTGCCGAAGTCAAGATTGCAAGCAACCTTAGTCTTGGTCTCGAATATCTTTACACCAATTATGTCGATGATGATTATCGCGTGTCGGTTGGCCGTGGTACCGCGCTTGCGACGAACCCGTTTCTGCTCGTCAATCCAGCGGGAACAGACATGCGTCGCGATGATAGCGATTTTGACATGCACAACATTCGTTTGACCGCTTCGCTACGTTTCTAAAACGGATACCTGAGGGTCGTAAAAAAAGGGCGCCGGGAAACCGGCGCCCTTTTTGTTTTACGCCGCCTGTTTGGCACGCGATTGCTTCTTACGCTCATTGGGGTCGAGGAAGCGCTTGCGCAGGCGAATGTTCTTGGGGGTAACCTCCACCATTTCGTCGTCGTCAACATAAGCAATCGCCTGTTCCAGCGTCATCCGCCAAGGCGGAGTGAGGCGGATCGCGTCGTCTTTGCCCGTCGAGCGGAAGTTGGTCAGCTGCTTCGACTTCATCGGGTTGACTTCAAGATCGTCTGGCTTGGCGTTTTCGCCGATGATCATGCCTTCGTAAAGGGCTTCACCAGGCGAAACCATCAATATGCCGCGCTCTTCCAATGGTCCAAGCGCATAGGCAACGGCTTCGCCAGCGCCGTTGGAAATCAGCACGCCGTTCTTGCGGCCTTCGATCTTGCCCTTATGCGGGCCGTATTTTTCGAACAGCCGGTTCATGATGCCTGTGCCGCGTGTGTCGGAAAGGAATTCGCCATGATATCCGATCAGGCCGCGTGATGGCGCGCTGAAGGTAATGCGCGTCTTGCCGCCGCCTGAAGGGCGCATGTCGGTGAGGTCGCCTTTGCGGATCGCCATTTTTTCAACAACGGTGCCCGAATATTCATCATCGACGTCGATGACGACGGTTTCATAGGGCTCGGTCGGATTTCCCTTTTCGTCCTCGCCAAACAACACGCGCGGGCGGCTGATGCCAAGTTCGAAGCCTTCACGGCGCATCGTTTCGATGAGTACGCCGAGCTGCAATTCGCCGCGACCTGCGACTTCAAAGCTGTCCTTGTCCGCGGCTTCGGTGATGCGTACGGCGACGTTGCTCTCTGCTTCGCGCATCAGGCGGTCGCGGATCATGCGGCTGGTGACCTTGGTACCTTCGCGGCCAGCCATCGGGCTGTCATTCACCGAAAAGCGCATCGACAATGTCGGCGGATCGATGGGCTGGGCATGCAAAGGCTCGGTCACACTTGGCTCGGCGATCGTGTCAGCAACCGTGGCGGTGGTCATACCAGCGATCGAAATGATGTCGCCAGCCTTTGCTTCTTCGACCGGAACGCGTTCAAGGCCGCGGAATGACATGATTTTCGATGCTCGGCCGGTTTCGACGATCTTGCCGTCGGGGCTGAGTGCATGGATTTGCTGGTTCACCTTGACTGTACCCGACAGCACGAGTCCGGTCAGGATACGACCGAGGAAGTTGTCGCGGTCGAGCAAAGTGACGAGCATCTTGAATTCGCCATCGACATCGGCCTTGGGTGCCGGAACATGGCTGACGATGGTTTCGAACATCGGCGTCAGCGTGCCTTCGCGACGGTCGGGATCGGTCGACGCATAACCATTACGGCCGGATGCGTAGAGTACAGGGAAATCAAGTTGATCGTCGGACGCATCGAGTGAGACGAACAGGTCGAAAACTTCGTCGAGCACTTCCTGAATCCGCTCATCGGGACGATCGACCTTGTTGACAACGACGATGGGGCGCAGGCCGAGCGCCAGCGCCTTACCAGTCACGAACTTCGTCTGAGGCATTGCGCCTTCGGACGCATCGACCAGCAGGATAACGCCGTCGACCATGGACAGGATGCGCTCGACTTCGCCGCCGAAGTCGGCGTGTCCCGGAGTGTCGACGATATTGATGCGCGTATCTTCCCACTCGACTGATGTGCATTTCGCAAGAATCGTAATGCCGCGTTCTTTTTCAAGATCGTTCGAATCCATCGCCCGTTCTTCAACGCGCTGGTTGTCGCGGAAGGTGCCGGATTGGCGGAAAAGCTGGTCAACCAGCGTGGTTTTGCCGTGGTCAACGTGCGCGATAATCGCGATATTGCGAAGGGACATAATTTCTTGCCTTTTGGGAGTGGGACGACCGCAATCGCCCGATTTCGCCGCGCCCTTAACGCAAAGTTCGTTGCGGCGCAACATTGCTGGTGTTGCAATGCGCGTTATGTCTCGTCAAAGCGCGGGGTATGATCGCCCGTATCTTCGCCGACCGCTTCGTCCTCCTTCTGCTCGTGACCATAATATTGGCTAGTATTATGCCCGTTCGCGGCGATGCAGCGGAAATCGCGTCTATGATTTCATTGGCCGCGATATTCTTGCTTTTTTTCCTGAACGGCGTTCGCCTGCCGCGCGACGAGGTGGTGCATGGCGTGCGCAATTGGCGCCTGCAGGGGGCCATTTTCCTATTCGTATTCGGCGCAATGTCGCTGGTCGGGCTGGGGCTGTCGCATCTGTTTGACAATGTCTTGCCGGCCACCTTGGCGATGGGGCTGCTTTTTACCGGCATCTTACCTTCAACGGTCCAGTCCGCAGCCGCCTATTGCGCGCTGGCAAAGGGAAATGTGGCCGCGTCAGTCGTTGCAGCGGCGCTAATAAACCTCGTTGGTGTGATCCTTTCTCCGCTGCTGTTTGCGCTGATGGCGCATGTTGGCGAGGCAAATATTTCAGGCGAGGCGGTCGGTCGTATCGCATTGGTCCTTCTTCTTCCTTTTGCCCTCGGCCAAGCGGCGCAGCGATGGTTAAAACCGTGGGTCGATCGCCATAAGTCGGTGGCAACATGGATGGATCGTATTTCGATTGCGATTGCAGTCTATGTAGCATTCTCGGGCGCCGTGGTCGCCGGGATTTGGGGCATTGTGCGCGGCGATGAACTTGCTTGGCTGGCGGTCGCGCTTTCGGTGATGCTGGTCGTTGGGTTTGGCGGCTCGTGGTTGCTTGGCGGCATCATGAAACTGCCGCACGGTGACAGGATAACCATGCTATTTTCAGGCGGCCAAAAGAGTATCGCAATTGGAGCGCCGCTGGCCGCAACGCTATTCCCGCCAGCGATTGCCGGAATGGTGCTGTTACCGACGCTGGTTTATCATATGGCACAGCTCATCTTGTCTGCGCCACTGGCGACGCATCTGGCTAAAGACTCCTGAGGGCCTCGGATGGCCGTGCGGCCAAGATCGGCAGCGATCCCACAATGCCCAGCAAGAAGGTCAAGCCTGCGCCGCCGACCAGCGTCAGTGCCAATATTCCGTAATCCGGCGCGAAGCTAAAGTCGAAGATTTGTACCACGACATACCAGGCGGCACTCATGCCGAGCGCCAGTGACAAAAGCCCAAGCACGACCGCCAAAATTCCATATTCCAGCGCCTGAGCGCCTAATATCTGGCTGCGTGTACCGCCGAGCATTTTGGTGATTACCGCGTCATAAATGCGCGACTGTCGGGCAGCGGCGATGGCACCGACCAGCACGGCAATGCCAGCCAAGATCGCGATGGAGGCTGCGGCAGCGATGGCTTGCGCCATCTGGGTTAGCAAAGTCGTGATCTGCGCAGTCACCTCGCCGACTTCGATTAGCGAGGATGAGGGGAAGGCGGGGGGCAATGCCTTGGCCAGTCTGCGCTCGGCGTTTTTCGAGACGGTCAAGGTAGCGACCATATTATGTGGCGCGGCGTCGAGGCTGCCCGGCGAGAAGACCATCACATAATTGAGGCCGAAATTCTCCCAATTGACAGTGCGGAGTGACGCGATTTTGGCGGGAACTTCGACGCCCAAAAGGCTGACGGTCAGGCTGTCGCCGATGCCGACGCCTAGTACCTCGGCGATTTCGGCGTCGAGGCTGACAAGAGCGGGGCCTTTATAATCGGCGGGCCACCATTTGCCTTCAACGAGCTCACTGCCTTTTGGCACAGTTGGGCTGTAGGTAAGCCCACGGTCGCCATTGAGCACCCATGCGCCTTCGGGCAATTCCTTCAACTGGTCGACGCGCTGCCCGCCATATTCAATGATAGTGCCGCGCAGGGCAGGGATAAGGTTTATGGTGCCATCGGGGTCGGCTTTCATCACCATGCTCTTGAATTGCGCTGCGCGATCGCGCGGGATATCGAGAACGAAAAAGCTCGGCGCGCGTTCAGGGACGCTGTTTTTGATCTCGTTATTGATGCTGGTCTGGATTGCCGCGAGCGTGACGAACAAGGTCAGGCCAAGGCCCAATGCGACTACCAAAGCCTGCGTCTGCGCGCCGGGGCGGTGCAGGTTGGCCAGTGCGAGCCGGGGCAAAGGTGCTTTGGGGCGGGGCAGGCGGATGGCGATGAAGCGCAGCAGAAATGATATGCCTGTGAGAAGGAGTAAAAGCCCGAATGCAGCGCCGATGAACGCGAGTGAAAACCACGGCTCGCGCGCGGTCACGACTGCGAGCGCAACGATAGCAGCGATGGCGGCAACAACCCAAACTGTGCTGCGCTTATCGATGCGGCTATCGCCCTCGACAATGGCGCGAAATAGGCCTGCGGCGGGAACTGTGCGTGCTCGAGCGAGCGGGGGCAGGGCGAAAGCCAAGGCGATCAGCAGGCCGTAAATGGCGCTAACCGCCAATGGCAGCGGGTGCAGATTGAAACCCGGTGCGACGGGCAGCACATCGCCAGCGACCCAGCCAATCGCCATCGGCATGACGCTGCCGACCGCGAGGCCGATTATTATCGCCACAGAAGATACAGCGAGGATTTGCAGCATATAGATGCGGAAAATTGTTTGGCTGTCCGCGCCGGTGACTTTCAGCGTCGCGATGCTCGCGCGCTTGCTGGCGAGGTAGCTGCCGACGCCGTTGCCGACGCCGATCCCTGCGATAACTAACGCCGCGAGGCCGACCAAAGTCAGAAATTGTCCCATTCGCTCGATAAACCGCCGCGTGCCGGGCGCGCCGTTCGAGCGGTCGGTGATGTCCCAACCGGCGGAGGGAAACTGCGCCTCAAGCGTTTTTGCGACGGCAGCTGCATCTTCTTGCGGGCCAAGCTTGATGCGATATTTGGCTTCGTACATGCTGCCCGGCTGGATGAGACCTGTGTCGGAAAGCGATGCCATGTTGATTATGGCGACCGGACCGAGCGTGAAGCCTTCGCCTAGCCGGTCGGGTTCTTCTTCGATGATACCGGCAACCTTAAACTTCGCTTCGCCGAAGCGGACAGTGCCGCCGGTTTCGATATCCAGCCGCTCGGAAAGAGTCGGGCCGACATAAATATCGCCTTTGGCGGGCGCTTTGACGGTTCCACCACCACGCAACTTGAGCGCGCCATAATGCGGATAGATGTTGTCGATGGCCTTTAGCTCGGCAAGCAGGCTGTCGTCGCCAATCGCCATCGCGCGCAGGCGAACAGTTTCAGAAACCGACCCTGCCTTTCGCATCGCGGCCATCTCGGCTTCGCTCGCTTCGCGCTGAGCGATGCCGATTTCGACATCGCCGCCCAAAATGGTCTGCCCGCGACGGGAGAGTTCATCAGCAATTCCAGCGGTCAGACTGCCAATCGCAGCCAATGTCGCGACACCGAGAAACAGGCAAATCGCAAGTAGTCGCAGGCCTCGGATCCGCGCCGAAAGGTCGCGGCGCGATATGCGCCAAATGGCCGTAAGCGAGAGGCTCAAGCCACACTCTCCACGACATGGCCGTCGTGCATACTGATTATACGGTCGCATTTGCGAGCTAAGTCAGGGTCGTGGGTGATGATGAGCAGCGTAGCGCCCAGAGCGGCGCGGCGTTCAAACAGCAGGTCGATAATCGACGTGCCGGTCGAGCCATCGAGATTGCCTGTGGGTTCGTCTGCGAAAATGATCTTTGGGGCGGCGGCCATTGCGCGAGCAATCGCCACACGCTGTTGCTCGCCGCCCGAGAGTTGTGACGGATAATGAGTCAAGCGATGGCCAAGACCCACCGATTCCAGTTCGGCCCTTGCCCGCCCGAACGGGTCTTCAATACCTGCCAGCTCCATCGGTATCGCGACATTTTCAAGCGCGGTCATCGTCGGCAACAGGTGAAACGCTTGTAAAACAATACCAATCCGTCCGCGCCGTGCGCGGGCCAACTCGTCTTCGTTGAGTTTCGTAAAATCGAGACCATCGACCAGCACCGTTCCGCCGCTAGCCTGCTCCAATCCAGCCAGCACCGCCATCAGCGACGATTTGCCCGATCCCGAAGGCCCGAGCAAAGCGACGCTGCTGTCGTAGGGAACCTCAAGGTCCACGCCGCGCAAAATCGACACTTCAGCATCGTTAGAACCAAGGCTGAGGGTGACATTTGCCGCGCGGATTGCCATATCCGGCGAAGACGTGATGGGAGCGTGCAAGGAGATAGCCTTTTGAAACGTAATTTTGGTCTATATGGGGCGCTTACCCTGCTTCTCCAAGCGCTAGTTGGCTGCGGGCAGGCCTCAGAATCGACGAAGAGCGAACCAGCTTCGGCAAAGAGCGAAGCGCCTGCGCAATATGATAAGCTGATCGTGGCTTTCGGCGACAGCCTATATGCCGGATACCGCCTTGCGCCAAATGAAGGGCTCGTACCGCAGCTGCAGGCGGCTTTGAAGGCCGATGGAGTCAACGCCCGCGTGCACAATGCAGGCGTGTCGGGTGACACCACCGCAGCGGGGAAATCCCGGTTGTCATTTGTGCTCGATAATCTTGAACGCAAACCAGATCTTGTTGTGCTCGGCCTTGGCGGCAACGACATGTTGCGCGGGATTAAGCCTGAAGAAACCCGGGCAAATCTGGCCGCGATGATGGACGAGCTGAAAACACGAAACATTCCCATTATCCTTACGGGAATGCTGGCTGCACCAAATTTGGGTAAGGATTATGGTAGCTCTTTCAACACGATATTCCCGGCATTGGCCAAGCAATATGATGCGCCGTTGTATCCATTTTTCCTCGACGGGGTGGTGACTGATAAGGCGCTCATGTTGCCTGATAACATTCATCCCAATGCAAAAGGAGTGGCGCGGGTTGTCGAAGGATTATCGCC
>JANMQN010000061.1:0-6284 GCA_031370535.1 Sphingomonadales bacterium
CCAAAGGAAGCCCCATGATCCCCTTCGTCACCATGACCGACACGCGCGGCCAGAAAATCTCTGTCAATCCGGAGATCGTCCAATTCGTGCGCTTGGCCGACAATTCGGACAACGAATGTCTGATCGTCTTCGGCAAAGACCAGCTGCTGCGCGTGCGCGGGACGTTGGAGGAAGTGACGCGGCTTTTGCGGGAGGGGTAAGCGGTGCTTCGAAACAGACCTGTCGCGTCTTAATCAGCGACAGGCCAGCATGCCATGGCATGGAGCATGGACAATCTTGAGAAGCTTGTCCCGACCTGGTCCATCTTTTGCCAAGGTCGACATGCCTTGAACAACTGCGCAGCATGTCCTGCAAACATTTCAGTGTCGCGATCGGCTGGCAACAGCCTATTTTGGACATTACGTTCTATTCTGGATCGCAGAGCCGCCTCGATTGCGCATCGAATATCCGCCCAATCTTCGCGGACCTTTGCCGCTCCGTTGGAACAGCTAACAATCCAACTGGCGACCAGGCAACCCGGCCGCGTGTCGTCTCCCGTATCGCCATGCGCGGCCGCTTTCAGCAAATTGTAGGTGGCATCACGAGACCCTTGCGCGTGTCGCGCTGGCGTCGGTGTTATCGCGGCCCAGCGTCGATACAACGCTGATGGGCGTTAGCTGGGTTTCACAAGTCCGCGAGAATAGCAGCGCACTCGATCTCATGATATCGCCTGAGCATACGGATATGCTAAATTCTGCCAGTAAACCCGAAGCAGCCATGATCTATAGATTGATCACCCCTGGCGGACGACAAAATGTCGTATTCGGCGGGAGTTCGGTTCGTTCCCGATAGACCGTTGGCAATTCCGCGGAAATATATCAATTAGATCTTCGCAATTTGACGCTAAACGAGGCGGTGTTTTTGCGGTGCCCACCTTGCACCCCCTCGCCAACCGCGCTAAGGCGCGGCCAGCAATCGAATCTCCCGCTTTTAGGCTGGTTTGACGCTCGTTCTGGGGCCGATAAAAGCACCGTCCGCGCAGTCACCCCCAACCGGCAAAACGTACCACTTTTTGACGAGGTATTTATGACCGCAATCGGATTAGACAGCCTACAGACCCGGACCACGCTGAATGTCGGCAAACAATCGGTCGACTTTTTCTCCATCCGCAAATTGTCGGAGAAACTGGGCGATGTGTCGCGGTTGCCGTTTTCGATGAAGGTCCTCCTCGAAAACCTGCTTCGGTTCGAGGATGGCGGGTTTACCGTATCTGTGCAGGATATCCAGGCGATGGTCGATTGGCAGGCCGAGGCAAAGTCCACCCGCGAAATCCAGTATCGCCCTGCCCGCGTGCTGCTGCAGGACTTCACCGGCGTGCCGTGCGTCGTCGACCTCGCCGCGATGCGCGATGCGATGACTGCGCTGAAGGCTGATCCGGCGAAGATCAATCCGTTGGTGCCAGTGCATCTGGTCATCGACCACTCGGTGATGGTAGACGAATTCGGTCACCCCAAGGCCGCCGAGCAGAATGTCGAAATCGAATATCAGCGCAATGCCGAGCGGTATGACTTCCTGAAATGGGGTTCCAAATCGCTTACCAATTTCAAGGCAGTCCCTCCTGGCACCGGCATTTGCCATCAAGTCAATCTGGAGCATATCGCGCAGGCGGTGTGGACGAGCGTTGGTGAAGATGGCGTAACTGTCGCCTATCCCGACACTTGCGTCGGTACCGACAGCCACACGACCATGATCAACGGGCTCGGCGTGCTCGGTTGGGGCGTGGGCGGGATTGAAGCCGAGGCCGCGATGCTTGGCCAGCCGGTATCAATGCTCATCCCCGAAGTCGTTGGCTTTAAGCTGACCGGCGCGCTGGCGGAAGGTGTGACCGCAACCGATCTTGTGTTGACCGCGACCCAGATGCTGCGCGCCAAGGGTGTGGTTGGGCGTTTTGTCGAATATTATGGTCCCGGCCTTGCGTCACTGTCGCTTGCTGATCGCGCCACGCTTGCCAATATGGCGCCCGAATATGGCGCGACCTGTGGCTTCTTTGGAATCGACGAAAAAACGCTTGATTATCTGCGCCTGACCGGCCGTGAGGAAGAACAGATTGCGCTCGTCGAGGCCTATGCCAAGGAGCAGGGTCTGTGGGCCTATGCCGACATGGCCGACCCGATTTTCACCGATACGCTGTCCCTCGATATGGCGACCGTAGTGCCTTCGCTCGCTGGGCCAAAGCGCCCGCAGGACAAGGTTATCCTCACCGAGGTCGACAATGTGTTCAACGACGACCTCGCTTCGGTCTACAAACATGACGGTGCCAAGCGCGTTCCGGTTGAGGGCAAGACCCATGATATTGGCGACGGTGACGTGGTGATTGCGGCGATTACGTCGTGCACCAATACGTCCAATCCTTCCGTTTTGGTTGCGGCCGGTCTGGTAGCTCGCAAGGCCAATGCGTTTGGATTAAAGCCCAAGCCTTGGGTAAAGACTTCGCTGGCGCCGGGTTCGCAGGTTGTGACTGACTATCTCGACCGCGCTGGGCTGACCGCCGATCTGGACGCGATAGGCTTTAACCTTGTCGGCTATGGCTGCACGACTTGCATCGGCAACTCGGGTCCGCTGGCCGAGCCGATTTCGAAGGCGATCAACGGCAATGACATCGTCGCCGCGTCAGTGATTTCGGGTAACCGCAACTTCGAAGGCCGCGTTTCACCCGATGTGCGGGCGAACTTCCTGGCCTCGCCGCCTTTGGTTGTTGCCTATGCGCTCAAGGGCACCGTGACCGAGGACTTCACCACCACGCCGATTGGTCAGGCGACCGACGGTTCGGATGTGTACTTACGCGACATCTGGCCGACGAATCAGGAAGTCCATGACGTCATGACCGCAAACATCGACCGTTCGATGTTCACCTCGCGCTATGCCCATGTCTATGAAGGCGACGCGCATTGGCAGAAAATCCAGGTCGAAGGCTCGGACACGTATCAGTGGCGCGCAGGTTCCACCTATGTCGCCAACCCGCCTTATTTCGAAGGCATGAGCATGACCCCGGCGCCGGTGATGGACATCATCGAGGCCAAGCCGTTGGCGATACTGGGTGACTCGATCACCACCGACCATATTTCGCCCGCCGGAAGCATCAAAGCCGACTCACCGGCTGGAAAATTCCTTATGGAACATCAGGTTAGCAAGGCCGACTTCAACAGCTACGGCGCCCGCCGCGGCCACCACGAAGTCATGATGCGGGGTACGTTTGCCAACATCCGTATCAAAAACGAAATGGTCCCCGGAATCGAAGGCGGCATGTCGAGCTACAATGGTGAGGTCATGCCAATCTACGACGCGGCAATGAAGCATAAGGCAGACGGAACGCCGCTAGTCGTCATCGCCGGCAAGGAATATGGGACCGGCTCAAGCCGTGACTGGGCCGCAAAGGGAACCAACCTGCTGGGTGTCCGCGCGGTCATCGTCGAAAGCTTCGAACGCATCCACCGTTCAAACCTCGTCGGCATGGGCGTCTTGCCATTGCAGTTCATGGAAGGCGAAAGCCGCGTGACACTGGGCCTGACCGCCGACGACAGCTTTACGATAACCAGCGTCGGGATGCTCCAGCCACGTCAAAGCGTGACGGTCATGGTCACGCGCAAGGATGGCAGCACCTTCAACTTCGATACGCTGTGTCGCATCGACACCGCGAACGAGGTCGAATATTTCATGAATGGCGGCATCCTGCACTATGTGCTGAGGAAGCTGGCGGCTTAAACCCGCGAGAGGATTGATAGCGCCGCTTTCAAATGCGGCGCGTCGATCATTTTTCCGTCCAGTTGCAGCACGCCTGCTCCGGGGTTCCGAGCGAACGCATCGACGACCACCCGCGCATGAGCGAGTTGTTCGGAGGACGGAGTAAAGCCTGCGTTGATGGTTTCGATTTGCATTGGGTGGATTGCGAGCATTCCGGTAAAGCCGTCACGCGCTGCTCTTGCCACATATGCCGACAGCGCATCGCTAGCGCCAATGTTCGGAAACACCGTGTCGATAGCCGCAACGCCCGCAGCGTGCGCGGCAAACAATGTCAGCGAGCGGACCATTTCATAAGGCGCAGTGTAACTGCCATCGGCTTCACGTGAGGTCGCCGCTCCAACCGCAGCGGGCAAATCCTCCGCCCCCCAGCTGACGCCTGCCAGCCAATGCGACACTTCCCGCAAAGTGCCGAGGTCGAACACCGCCCCAGCTGTCTCGGTCGCGATAGGCAGGATCGCCGGTGCGTCCCCATCGGGATTGTCGGCCACCGCCGCGGCCTCTGCGCGCAGCCAATTGACCGACCGCGCGCCCTCTGCCTTCGGCAGTACGATTCCGTCGGGCACATAAGGCAGGACCGAAGCCAAGTCGTCATGCGTCAAATGGCTGTCCTGCGGATTGACGCGGACAAACACCGGCACCGGCCGGTCGCCCGATAAATACTCTGCCGTCGCCTCACGCGCAGCCACCTTGCGGTCGAGCGCAACTGAGTCTT
Source organism: Sphingomonadales bacterium (assembly GCA_031370535.1). Taxonomy (GTDB): domain Bacteria; phylum Pseudomonadota; class Alphaproteobacteria; order Sphingomonadales; family Sphingomonadaceae; genus Sphingorhabdus_B. The sequence goes on from JANMQN010000061.1 coordinate 4,493, forward strand.
CGAGATCGATGATAATGGCATCCGCACCGCTGGCTGACGCTTTGGCAAAACGATCAGGGCGGTCGCCGGGGACGAAAAGGAGCGAGCGGAGTTTCATGGACACCTTATGCGCCCCACTGTTGAAGTTGGCAATCTAGGCCTTTTTCAACAAAGCCGCGCGCTCGCAACTGCAGACTACTTCATTGCGCTGGTTGAGGCATCGGTGGAGGAATGTGACGACACCCGCGTTGGGCCGTGATTTGCTCTCTTTAATCGCGATGACTTCGGTTTCCGCGCGGAGCGTGTCGCCGAGAAACACTGGTTTGGGCATGACGAGCTTGTCGTATCCCAGATTGGCGACCAGCGTGCCGAGCGTCGTGTCGCCCACGGAAAGCCCGACCATGAGGGCAAAGGTGAAGGTGCCGTTCACGAGGATCTGCCCGAACTCGCTGGCCTTCGCCGCCTCAGCGTCGATATGCAGCGGCTGTGGGTTGTGGGTCATTACCGAGAACAGCAGATTGTCGGTCTCGGTCACCGTGCGGCAGATTTCGTGCGCGATTGTGTCGCCGATTTGCCATTGGTTGAAATATTTGCCTGCCATCTACGCCGCCCCCTCAATTCGCACCAGCAGCGCCTCTACCTGCACCTGCGCACCAGCCTCGGCATTCAGTTCCACCACTACCCCGTCGAACGGCGCGATGAGGCTGTGCTCCATCTTCATCGCCTCGAGCGTGAGAAGTTTCTGGCCCTTGGTAACGGTTTGGCCAGCGGTGACCTCAACCGCAATGATGCGGCCCGGCATGGGGGAAAGGATGTCACCGTCGTGGGCTGCGTGATGTCCAGACCCTCGCACCGAGTAAGAGCGGAACGCGTGCGTAAACCCAAGTTCGGGTACCACTGCCCATTCGGCGGAACGCGATACAAATGCTGGATCGATGGATTCGCCGCGTTCGAACGAAACGGCATGATTGTGCTGGTCCAAAAGCAAAGCTCGGGTTGAAGATCTAGAATTCAGACGGAAGCCGCTCCACTGCTCCCACGCTCCGGGTCGACGCAGTCGATGGTCGACCACATCACATGCTGTGAAGGCCTGCCCGTTAAGAGAGGTGGAAAGTACCTCCAAAGCGGCATTCAAGACGCCATCGCTCGCGGGTTCAGGCTGCGTCAGCCTATCAAGCTCGCGGGCGATCAATCCTGTGTCGACGTCGCCATCCAAAAACGCCTCGTCGCGCAATAGCTTAACGAGAAAACCGGCATTGGAGCGCACGGGCCATATCGCGCAGTTTATGAGTTCACCGGCTACTGCTTCTGCTGCGTCTTCTCTTGACTCTCCGCAACCGATTACCTTGGCAATCATCGGGTCATAATATGGACTGATTTCACTGCCGCGCTCGACGCCGGTATCGATACGAGCGGCGGAGTAACAGGGATCGAGATCGAATATCTCGAGCTTTCCGATACTCGGTAAGAAGCCTGTGCTTGGGTCCTCCGCGTACAACCGCGCTTCCATCGCCCAGCCGTTGATGCTCAGTTCGTCTTGGCGAAGCGGCAACGCCTCCCCGCTCGCCACGCGGAGCTGCCATTCGACCAGATCGACGCCGGTGATTTCCTCAGTCACAGGGTGTTCTACCTGCAACCGCGTGTTCATTTCCATGAACCATATCCGATCGGCGCGTAGGCCTTCGGAGGCGTCGGCGATGAACTCGATCGTGCCAGCGCCGACATAGTCGACCGCCTTCGCTGCCTTGACTGCCGCCGCGCAAAGCTGTTCGCGGGTGGCCTCATCCATGCCCGGCGCGGGGGCTTCTTCGAT
>JANMQN010000044.1:0-17801 GCA_031370535.1 Sphingomonadales bacterium
GCGTGGGACAGTCGGATAATTGATTGGCTGCACATACACGCCATATTCGGCGAGCAGAATGTCGCTGATCTTCTTGGCTTTAATCGGGTCACCGACCATCAGCGGCACGATATGCGTCTCGCTATGCATTACCGGAAGCCCGGCATCGGCCATCAGAGTCTTGAGCATGGCGGCGTGCGCCTGCTGCGCATTGCGTTCTTCGCTCGATGATTTGAGATGCTTTACCGACGCAAGCACGCCACCTACCAAAACCGGCGACAGTGAAGTCGTGAAAATAAAGCCGGGTGCGTAGGAGCGAATCACATCGACTATCCGCTGGTCTGCAGCGATATAGCCGCCCATGACACCGAAGGCCTTGCCAAGCGTGCCTTCGATAATGGTCACACGATCCGCAACGCCGTCGCGCTCGGTGATCCCGCCACCACGAGTGCCGTACATACCGACAGCGTGGACTTCATCGCAATAGGTCAGAGCGTTATATTTATCGGCAAGATCGCAAACCGCCGCAATCGGTGCAACGTCACCGTCCATCGAATAGACACTTTCGAAGGCAATCAGCTTCGGCGTTTCGGGGTCGTCCGCAGCGAGCAATTCCTCAAGATGCGCCAGGTCATTATGCCGCCACACCCGCTTTTCACAGCCTGCATTGCGGATACCGGCGATCATCGAAGCGTGGTTCAACTCGTCAGAATAGATGATGCAACCAGGCAAAATCTTCGCTAGCGTCGACAGCGTCGCGTCATTAGAAACATAGCCCGAAGTAAACAACAAGGCTCCATCCTTGCCATGCAAGTCGGCGAGCTCTGCTTCGAGTTCGATATGATAATGCGTGTTGCCACCAATATTACGCGTTCCGCCAGATCCCGCACCGACATCGTGCAGCGCTTCCTCCATCGCCGCGACGACCTTGGGATGTTGTCCCATGCCGAGATAATCATTCGAACACCAAACGGTGATCGGCTTCGGGCCATTATGGCCTGCAAAGCATCGCGCATTGGGATAGGCACCCTTGTTCCGCAATATGTCAATGAAAACGCGATAGCGACCTTCGGCATGCAGCCGGTCGATTGCCTTGTCGAAAATTGCGTCGTAATTCACGGAACACATACCCCGGTTCAGCGCTGCCATCGCAGCATTTCGTCGCCCATAATCGCCGGAAAACAAAAAATCCAGCGCGAACGACTTGCAACAAGCGCCGTTCCGCCAAGTCCCATGCAATATTTTCGTTCAGAGTGATTTGATCTGTGTCAAACCATAAGCCTCAAGCGCGGGCCGAAGACTTTCAACCTCAGCCACGGCTCCAGTAGTGACGAAAATGCCTTCCGGGGCCTTGGTTGGCCATGGTTGGCCTTGGGTGAGATGGACTATTCGGCGGGCGATACCGGCGGCACCGTCCACAAAACGCATTTCAGGGGAGACAACTTTCAACTCCGCCTCGACCAAAGGGAAATGCGTACATCCTAGTGCGACGACATCCAACCTGTCGCCATCGGGATGGTTCGTAAGTCCGCGAATGGCATTTGTGTAGATATGCGGATCGACCACTTCGCCGCGTAGTTTTGCTTCTGCGGCATGAACCAACTCAGGCGCGGCGTGACGCAGCAGGGTCATTCCAGCGGCATGGTCACTCTGCAGCCTGTCCACATATGGCTGCCTGATCGTTGCAGCTGTACCCAAGAGGCCGATGACCCCCGTTTGCGTTGCCTCGGCGGCGGGTTTGACCGCAGGGACGGTGCCGACGACTGGCACGTCCAGCGCAGCGCGCACGTGCGCCAACGCTATGGTGCATGCGGTGTTGCAGGCGATTGTCACAAGCCGCGGACGGTATCGCTCAACCAGGCGACCAAGCAGGGCGGGCACACGGGCGGCAATCTCGGCTTCGCTTTTGGTTCCGTATGGCAGACCAGCATAATCGGCAGCGTAGACGATCGGCGCGAAGGGCAACTGTTCCTGCACGGCGCCCAAAACCGAAAGGCCGCCGATCCCGGAATCGAAAAACAGCAACGGAGCTTCGGGGGGCGGCGATGACATGACGCGCTGTTATCCACAGGGGTCGAACAACGCAAGCCGTCTGGCCTTGAGCAAGGAGAACAAAACAGCTACGCAATACAGATATTTAGAGGATTCGACCGGTGACTGATTTTTGGGTGGGTACGATATCTGCGTTGGTACTGGGCTACTTGCTGGGGTCGATTCCCTTCGGACTTTTGCTGACCAAATTCACCGGCGGCGGCGATATTCGCAGCATTGGTTCGGGTAATATCGGCGCGACCAATGTACTTCGAACCGGGCGTAAGGGACTGGCTGCGCTGACTTTGTTACTTGATTTGCTCAAAGGCTTTTTTGCGGTCTGGTTGGCGCAGCGATATTTTGCGGGCGGTGAAGCGATTGCGGCGGCGGGTGCGTTTTTCGGGCATCTCTACCCCGTCTGGCTGAATTTCAAAGGCGGGAAGGGCGTTGCGACCTATGCCGGCATCATGTTCGGGTTGCTGTGGCAAGGCGGCATTATTTATGCGGTTACATGGATCGGCGCGTTGCTGATATTCCGAATTTCATCGGTCGCTGGCCTGCTCGCCGCATTGGTCGCCCCGCTGGCAGCTGCATATTTTGGCCGATATGATCTTGTAGCAATGCTTGTTGCGTGCACGTTGATCATTTTCTGGAAACACCGAACGAATATCGAAAATATGATCGACGGAACCGAACCCCGCGTCGGCAAAAGCAAAAGCTGAAAGAAAAAATGGGGTGCAGCTAAGACCAGTTCGACCGGCTAAGCCTAATCCGACCGCCAAACGGCAGTGCGGACCGCCGGGCGGTGATCGACTTGATGAGCATGATCCATGCCTCGGTCAATAAACTAGTGCACCAATCGGGTAGCAGCCAGTCGGTCGTCCAGATGGTACTGCTCGAACTCGAACTCGCCGGAAAACTGGAGCGCGGGGCAGGCAGAAGGGTGTGTATGGCAGCCTGAATTTTTCGTCTTGACGACACCCCTTCTACCCCATCAGCCTATACGCGTACGCGAGAGATTTTAGAAAAGCTCATATTATCATGCAATTAGTCATCGTTGAATCACCTGCAAAAGCCAAGACAATCGAGAAGTATCTGGGACCTGGTTATAAGGTGTTGGCGTCTTACGGCCACATCCGCGACTTGCCACCCAAGGATGGCTCGGTCGATCCCGAAAACGGCTTCGCGATGTTGTGGGACAATTATGCCGACAAAGCGAAGCAACTGAAGGCCATAACCGACGAGGCTAAGATGGCCGATGGCCTGATCCTCGCGACCGACCCTGACCGTGAGGGTGAGGCGATCAGCTGGCACGTGCAGGAAGTCCTCGCGAACAAGAAAGCTCTGCCCAAAAATGTTGGGCGCGTGACCTTTAACGCAATTACAAAACAGGCGGTGACGGAGGCAATGGCGCATCCGCGTGCGTTAGATGAGGATCTGATCGATGCCTATCGCGCGCGCCGTGCGCTCGATTATCTGGTAGGATTCACACTGTCTCCCGTGCTGTGGCGCAAGCTGCCGGGTGCGAAGTCGGCAGGCCGTGTTCAATCCGTCGCGCTGCGATTGATTGTCGAACGTGAGCGCGAAATAGAGGCTTTCCGCGCGCAGGAATATTGGTCGGTGAAGGCCAATATGGAGCATAAAGGCCAAAAATTCGACGCACGCTTGACCCAGCATCTGGGCAAGAAAATCGACAAGATGGATTTGAAGACCGAGGCGGCTGCGGAAGTCGCGCGAATTGCGGTCGAAACCGGTAATTTTGGCGTTGGAAGCGTTGAAACCAAGCCGGTCACGCGCAACCCACAACCGCCATTCACCACATCAACGTTGCAGCAGGAAGCAGCGCGTAAGCTGGGTTTCTCGGCCAGCCACACGATGCGTATTGCGCAGGGACTCTACGAAGATGGCGCGATTACGTACATGCGGACAGACGGCGTGCAGATGGACCACAGTGCGATTTCGGCAGCGCGCAAAACCATCGCCGACCGTTTCGACAGCGGCTATCTGCCCGAAAAACCCCGCGTCTATCAAACCAAAGCCAAAAATGCCCAGGAAGCGCATGAAGCTATTCGCCCTACTGAATTCTCCAAGGATAAGGCCGGATCGGGAGACCATGGGCGCCTGTACGATTTGATCTACAAACGCGCGATGGCGAGCCAAATGGCTTCTGCACGCATGGAGCGCACAACGGTGGACATGCTTGACGGCACTGGCCAGACGGGTTTGCGCGCGACCGGCCAAGTGATGAAATTTCCCGGATTCCTCGCTGTTTATGAAGAAGGTTTGGACGACAGCGAAAGCGAAGACGGCGCAATCTTGCCGCCAATGATAGCTGGTGACACGCCTGCCAAACATGCCGTCGAAAAGACCCAGCACTTCACGCAGCCGCCACCGCGCTTCTCCGAAGCAACGCTCGTCAAACGGCTCGAAGAGCTAGGTATTGGACGGCCATCGACTTACGCTTCGACCATTCAGGTTTTGAAAGACCGGGCGTATGTTCGGGTTGAAAAAAACCGTTTCTTTGCAGAAGAATCGGGACGGCTTTTGACAGCATTTCTCGAACGCTTTTTTGAACGCTATGTCGCATATGACTACACCGCTGGGCTTGAAGACCAGCTCGATGAGATCAGCGGTGGGCGTGCCGATTGGCAGGCGTTTCTCGAAACCTTCTGGCGCGATTTCAAACCCAAAACCGCCGAGGTAATGGAGCAAAAACCGTCCGAGGTTACGGCCGAACTCGACATATTCCTGTCGCCTTATTTGTTTCCGGAACGCGAAGACGGCAGCGACCCTCGCCTGTGCCCGAAATGCGGCAATGGCAGGCTGGCGCTCCGTGGCGGGAAATTTGGTGCGTTTGTAGCTTGCTCCAATTATCCCGAGTGTAAATATACGCGGAAATTTGCGCAGCCCGGTGGAGAGAATAGCGAGGATACCGGACCTGAAGTTCTCGGCGCACACCCTGAAACCGGCCTCGAAGTGAGCAGAAAATCCGGACGATTCGGACCATATTTCGAAATGGGCGAGGGCAAGGAGGCGAAGCGTGCATCTTTACCGAAGGATATTCCGACAGAAGATCTGGGCCTTGAATGGGCCGTAAAGCTGCTGTCCTTGCCTCGGACCGTCGGCACCCACCCCGAAAGTGGCGAGCCCGTTACTGCAAGTATCGGCCGCTATGGCCCATATCTCGCGCATGCGGGTAAATATGCGCGGCTTCAGTCGACGGTAGAAGTATTCGAAACAGGCATGAACAGCGCAGTCGTCAAACTGGCCGAAGCCTTGGCGAACCCGGGCCGTGGTCGCGGTGCGGCGCGGGCTCCTCTCAAGGAGCTCGGCAAACATCCGCGCACCGAAGCCGAAATCAAATTGATGGAGGGACGTTTTGGTCCTTACGTTACCGACGGGACCACCAACGCGACGTTGCCGAAGTCAGTCGCGCCAGACGAATTGACGCTTGAAGAAGCAGCACAGCTGATCGATGCACGCGCCGCAATGCCGCCCAAGGGCAAGAAGAAAGCCGCTCCTAAGAAGAAGGCTTCACCCAAAAAGAAGGCAGCAGCCAAACCGAAGGCAAAAGCGGTAAAATAAAACAATAACATCGTCGCACCGGCATACGCTGGTGCGACGGCAGTGGGTTTACTCCACCCATTCCAGCCCGATGTCGCGATACAGGCTACGGTCCTCATCCCATTTTGCATGAACTTTGACGTGCAGATAGAGATGGACTTTAACCCCCATCAGCTTGGCGAGTTCGGTACGGGCAGCCTCGCCGATTGCCTTGATGCGCGCGCCGCCTTTACCAAGGACGATGGCACGCTGGGTAGGCCGGGCTACGAGGATTTGCTGATGGATTTCGAGCGAACCATCTTCGCGCTCGCTGTACTTCTCGGTCTCAACTGCGCTCGCATAAGGCAGCTCCTCATGCAGTTGTAGGTACAGCTGCTCGCGCGTAATTTCGGATGCAATCAGCCGGTCTGTAGCATCCGAAACCTGATCTTCGGGGAAGTGCCATTCGCCCTCCGGCATGGCCTCGGCGATAGCGGTCTTGAGCTCGGTCAGCCCATCGCCAGTCGCTGCGCTTATATAATAAATTTGTTCGAAATCGCATTTCTCGATGATTTTGGTGGTCAACGACAACAGCTTTTCCTTCGCCGCGATATCAACCTTGTTGAGCACGAGCCATTTGCGTTCGGGTCGGTCTTTCAAGCTATCGAGTATCTTTTCGACCTTGGGACCTGCGCCAGCGCGCCCGTCGACGATCAACGCGATTAAGTCGGCATCACCCGCACCATCCCATGCCGCCGCAACCATAGCGCGATCCAGCCTGCGCTGCGCCGCAAAAATGCCCGGCGTATCGACGAGTATGATCTGGGTTTCGCCTTCCAACGCAACGCCCAGCATCCGCGTCCGTGTTGTCTGCGCCTTTGGGCTGACGATGGCGACCTTTTGCCCGACCATGGCGTTGACCAAAGTCGATTTTCCCGCATTTGGAGCGCCAATTATTGCTACATGTCCGCAGCTTTTGGTCATGCGTGCGTCTCCAAAAATGCAAGTGCGGCAGCCGTTTCCGCCGCCTGTTTGCTGTTCGCACTTGCACTGACGGGGTCGAAACCCTTGACGGTAACTGTAATTTCAAAACGCATGGCGTGCGGCGGGCCTTCTTTTTTGGTGATGATGTATTCGGGAACCTTGCGGCCGTTGGCGGCGCACCATTCCTGAAGTTCGGATTTCGGATGCTTGGGAGCGCCATTTGCCGTTTCGATTAACGGTCCCCATAAACGTTCGATGAGGCTGCGTGCGGCCTCCAATCCATGATCCAGATAAACCGCACCGATAATCGCTTCCATGACGTCACCCAGCACGTTGTCGCTTTGCTGTGCTCCATCATCGCGCGCTTGTTTTCCTAGCCGGATATGCGGTGCAAGTCCGATTTCCCGCGCTATAATGGCGCAAGTGCTGCCCGAAACGAGCGCATTCAGACGGTGCGACAAACGCCCCTCCGCTTCGTCCGAATAGCGATGATAAAGCATGTCCGAGATGACCAGCCCCAAAATTCGGTCACCCAGAAATTCCAGCCGTTGATAGTCTGGCTTTCCGGTGCTTCCATGCGTCAACGCACGGACATAAAGTTCATTGTCATTTGGTGCGCTTGGCAGCAGCTCACGCAGCCAGGCCTCTTGACCGTCGGTTGTCAAAATCCTTTTCCAATCCGGTCCCAGCGCGCCGCACTGAACCAAGTCCATGGAAGCAGCCAGCGTGACGATCCATCGGTTGAGAACACCGTCACCAATGCTTTCCCGACAAGATTTTCCTGCGGCACTATCCCTATCGCTTTGCCATCGGCGGGGAAGCGACTGTCGGCGCTGCGGTCACGGTTGTCGCCCATCAGGAATATCTGGCCTTCGCCGACGATAAACGCCTCGGTGTCATCACCGGGAAGCCCGCTATCAAGATCCAGAATGTTATACTCGCGGCCGTTCGGTAGCGTTTCGGTAAAGCGAGGATAACGACATTGGCGAATTCCGGTTTTAGAAGTTTCTTCAAAATCCGGTCGCCAGCAGGGAAAGGGGGTTCCCTCAAGCGCGGCGGCCTCGGTCATATTTTCAGTCACCGGAATGACCAGATCGGCGATACGCTCTTTTTTAACGGCCACACCATTGATTTCCAATATGCCGCTTCGCATCTGGATAACATCGCCTGGCAAGCCGATTACCCGCTTGATATAGTCATCCTTTAGGCTTGGCGGAGCTTTGAAAACGACCACATCTCCCCTCTCCGGCTGGCTCGCAAAAACGCGGCCTGATATCAGCGGTATTGAGAAGGGTAGACTATAGCGGGAATAGCCATAAGGCCATTTTGCCACGAGCAGATAGTCGCCGATCAATAACCGCGGTTGCATTGATTCCGACGGAATGTTGAATGGCGAGACGATAAAACTGCGCAGAATGAATACGAATAAAGCTAGCTTAAGAAGAAAACTGCCATATTCGCGCCATTCGGAAGAAGTTTTTCCGCTCACACCGGCGATTGCGGTCTGGGTTTCGAAACCTTCGGTCTTTTCGGATGTTGATGTCACGCAAACTCGCAAAAAATGTCATTGGTTGACGGATTGGCTGGCCTTCTAATGCGTGGCCGCGCTAATGGCCAGTGCGGAGTTCAAGTGACGGCGACGACGCCATGAAAAGGGATGCAAAATGACTGCTGCCAATTGGCCTGCTTTGAAAAATGTTAAAGTAAAATCACTAAGCGCGCTGTTCGACGATGATGCCAATCGCGTTGCCACGCTGACGGTCTTGGAATCCTGTTTACGGTTCGATTTTTCCAAAACGCATCTCGATAACGAATTGCTTGGCATTTTTGCACAAATCGCGACGGACACCAACCTGACGGCAGCGAAGGAGGCGCTGTTTACCGGTGCAGTCGTGAACACAACCGAAGGCCGTGCAGCAGAGCATAGCGCGGAACGAGGGAATGGCAGCCCCGGAGCTGTGGCAAATGCTCGTGGTTTTCAGGCGCGTATGCGTGGACTTGTCGAGGCGATCGACGCCGGGGCGCTCGGCGATATCAGGCACATATTACACATCGGGATCGGTGGATCTGCGCTTGGGCCGAAGTTGTTGGTCGATGCGCTAGGGCGCGACGATGCGCGGTACGACGTCAAGGTTGTTTCGAACGTCGACGGGTCCGCGTTGACCGAGGCGGTGAAGCATATGGACCCGCACAAAACCATTGTTGCGGTTGCGTCCAAAACATTTACGACGACGGAAACCTTGCTGAATGCGACGAGCGCGATGGAATGGATGCGCGACGGCGGTGTTGCCGATCCATATGCGCAATTTATCGCTTTGACAGCATATCCTGACAAGGCGGTGGAATGGGGCATTGACGAAAGCCGCGTTCTGCCATTTAACGAAGCGGTAGGCGGCCGCTATTCACTCTGGTGCTCGATTGGTTTCCCGGTCGCTCTTGGCCTTGGCTGGGCAGTGTATGAAGAACTGCTGGAAGGGGCGGCGGCAATGGATCGGCATTTTCGAAATGCGCCGATGCTTCAAAATGCTCCTGTTTTGGCAGCCTTTGCCGATCTCTATTACGCTCAAATCGAAAATTGCGAAACGCGCGCGGTATTTGCCTATGACGAACGACTTCGCCTTCTCCCGGATTATTTGCAGCAGCTTGAAATGGAATCGAACGGCAAATCGGTAACAACCGATGGAACGCCGCTGGGCCGCAACAGCGCGCCGGTTACATGGGGCGGGGTAGGCACCGATGCCCAACACGCCGTGTTCCAACTGCTGCATCAGGGAACGCACCTGATTCCCGTCGAATTCATCGCCAGCAAAACGCCGGGGCATGATTTCGACCCGGCGCATCACGAAACCTTACTCATCAATTGTTTCGCGCAAGGCGCGGCATTGATGTCGGGCAAAAAAGCGGATGACCTTGCCAGGAATTACGCCGGCAATCGGCCTTCGACAACTATTCTGGTCGACGATATCACGCCGTCAACACTTGGCGCACTGATAGCTTTTTACGAGCACCGCACTTTTGTGAATGCGGTGATGCTGGATATCAATCCGTTCGACCAGTTCGGGGTTGAGCTTGGCAAGCAAATTGCGAAAAGCATTGGCGAAAATGGACCGAGCGGATTTGATCCGTCGACGACGGCATTAATCGAGGCGGCGCTTGGGGATATTTGATCCCAATCGTTTTGTTCGATAACGCAGGCGAATTATTGCACTTGGCAATGCGGTGGCGCTGTAACCATATCGCCATCGCAACAGAAAGAAGTTCCAATGTCAGATTTTGATTATGATCTATTCGTCATTGGCGCAGGTTCAGGGGGCGTCCGTGCTTCGCGTATAGCGGCTGCCCATGGTGCTCGCGTTGCAGTCGCGGAAGAACATCGCGTCGGCGGCACCTGCGTCATCCGCGGCTGCGTGCCAAAGAAGTTGCTCGTTTATGGCTCGCATTTCGCCGAGGATCTTGCGGATGCGCAACGATTTGGCTGGAATACGCAAGGCGCCACCTTCGACTGGAATGTCCTGCGCGATAATGTTGCCGCCGAAGTCAACCGCCTCGAAGGATTGTACGGACAGACGCTGGGCAACAACAATGTCGAGATTTTTCGCGAGCGCGCCATTGTCAACGGTCCGAACACCGTTCAACTTGTTAGCGGACGTGAAATTACTGCATCCCATATATTGATTGCAACCGGAGCATGGCCGTCGGTCCCTGATATACCCGGCGCCGGGCACGGCATCACCTCGAATGAAGTGTTCAGTTTGCCAAATCTGCCGAGGCGGGCGGTTATTGCAGGTGGCGGCTATATCGCAAATGAATTTGCAGGCATATTCAACGAACTCGGCGTACAAGTAAGCCTTGTCACACATGGCGACCGCATATTGCGCAGCTATGACGACGAAATCGTTGATAGGCTGGTTGATATCAGCCGGCACAAAGGCATCGACATCCGCTTCAACTACCGTTTCGACTCCATCACGAAGCAGGATGATGGCAGCCTCCTGATCAAAAGCGAAAATGGCGAAGATATCGCAACCGATCTGCTTTTGTGGGCCATCGGCCGCACGCCGCATAGTAAGGCCTTGGGCCTTGAAGACGTGGGCGTCGAACTTGCCAAGGACGGCTCGGTGAAGGTTGGAGATGACAACCGCACGAACATCCCGAGCATTTATGCGGTCGGCGACGTCACCAATCGTGTGCAATTGACACCTGTAGCGATCCGCGAGGGCCATGCCTTTGCCGATACAGTGTTTGGCAACAATCCGCGCAAGGTGAACTATGACTGCATTCCGACCGCTGTATTTAGCAATCCTCCGATTGCCAGCGTCGGTATGACCGAGGCGGAGGCGCGCGCGAAACATGACGACGTCAAGATTTACAAGAGCGACTTCCGTGCGATGAAGAATGTTCTCGCGGATCGTAACGAGCGGGCGATCTACAAGATGGTCGTCGCGGGTGCAGATGAGAGGGTCGTTGGGTTACACATGATAGGGCCCGACAGTGGAGAGATTCTGCAGGCGGCAGCGATTGCCGTGAAGGCAGGTCTGACTAAACAGGCTTTCGACGATACCGTTGCGCTACATCCAAGCATGGCCGAAGAGTTGGTGTTGCTCAAATAATCAACGAAAGGCCGTCGGGGTGTCGCCCGCTTTCCATTGCGGATAGCGCACCATTATGTCCTTAAACAGCGCCGACCCAGTCAGCGAGAATAACCACGCCTGAAGCGCGGGCAGGGGCTGGGCGTCGAACCAAGCTTTATCGGTTGCTGCGAACTGGCGGACGAATGGGAACAGCGCAATGTCGGTGAAGCAGCACTGCTTGCCTCCAAGAAAAGGGTCATCGGACAGCGAATCGTTCAATTTGAATAAATGTCGCAAACCTTCCTCGCGGTGTGGCGCACCATCGGACAAATTATAGCGATGCGGATATTTGTAGCGGTCGAGCGCTTGCTTGAAAGGACCATCATTGGCCGCGATCAACTCATCATCGATATGCGCTAGCCAATGCTGGGGATCATTATGTGCCAGCGCCCAATGCATGATGTCGAGGCTTTCTTCCAGTACGCTGCCATCGGATAGCCGCAATACCGGCACCGTCCCCTTGGGCGATACCTCCAGCAATTGCGGCGGCTTGTCGCGCAATACCACTTCGCGTAGTTGGACCTGCACTCCGCTGACCGCAATCGCCATCCGCGCGCGCATCGCATAGGGGCAGCGGCTGAAGCTGTAGAGGATGGGACGGTCAGTCACCGGCGCGTGGATTTACCCCAATATGCTGCTTCCCGCGTTTTTTTGCGAGCGCGATTTGCTTCTGCCGCTCGGCAAAACGCGCGCGATCTTCGTCGCTGCGTTCGGCGTAGCAGGCGGGGCAGGCGACGCCCTCGATAAAATGTTTCGAGAATTTGTCGTCCTGCGAAATCGGGCGGCGGCAGCCGTGGCACAGTTCCATTTCGCCGAGTTCGAGCCGATGCTTTACCGAAACTCGCTCATCAAACACGAAGCATTCGCCGTGCCATTTGCTCTGCTCTTCCGGCACAGTTTCGAGATAACGCAAGATACCGCCTTCGAGATGATAGACCTCGTCGATGCCCTCGGCCTTCAAAAAGGCGGTCGATTTCTCGCAACGGATACCGCCAGTGCAAAACATTGCGAATTTGGTCTTGCCCGCGGCCAATTCCTCGCGATGCTCGCGGAACCATTCGGGAAACTCGCTGAACGATTTGGTTTTGGGATCGACCGCACCTTCGAAAGTACCGATCGCCACCTCATAATCGTTGCGCGTGTCTATGAGCACGGTGTCGGGATGGGATATCAACGAATTCCAGTCCTCCGGCTGCACATAAGTTCCGACCTCGCGCTTCGGGTCGATGCCTTCTACACCCAAAGTCACGATTTCTTTCTTCAGCCTAACTTTCATCCGGTAGAACGGCATTTCAGCAGCGTGTGAGTATTTGACGTCGAGATCGGCACAGCACGGTAAATCGCGAAGGAATGCCACCACTGAGTCGATGGCTTGGGGCTTCCCAGCAATTGTACCGTTTATACCTTCGCATGCCAGCAAGATCGTGCCTTTTATGCCACGCTGGTCGCATTCTGCCTGTATCAGCGGTTGCAACTTTTCCGGCGCATCGAATGACACGAACCGGTAAAGTGCCGCTACCTTTATAGGATGTTGGTCGGACATGCGCGCGCCTATAACCGGATACTGACCATTTTGGCAGTGCAAAACTGGCACTCGATATTTGCATTTGGTGAAACGGGATGCCAAGGCATTCGTATAAATAAGCAATTGGGGAGCCTAAATGTCGGCCAATATCGCTGAACTGGAAGCACGCCGCGCCGCGTCTAAATTGGGCGGCGGCCAAAAGCGTATTGATGCCCAGCATGCCAAGGGTCGCCTGACCGCGCGCGAACGGCTCGATATCTTGCTCGACGAAGGCAGCTTCGAAGAACTCGATGCTTATGTGACTCATAATTGCACCGACTTCGGCATGGCGGAGCAGAAGATCCCCGGCGACGGCGTGGTCACCGGCTCAGGTACGATCAACGGACGTCTTGTCTATGTCTACAGCCAGGATTTTACGGTGTTTGGCGGCTCGCTGTCCGAAGCACACGCAATGAAAATCTGCAAGGTCATGGACAATGCAATGAAAGTTGGCGCGCCGGTCATTGGCCTGAACGACAGCGGCGGCGCGCGGATTCAGGAAGGCGTGGCGAGCCTTGGCGGTTATGCCGAGGTGTTCCAGCGCAATGTGCTGGCGAGCGGCGTAGTGCCGCAGATTTCGCTCATCATGGGGCCATGCGCGGGCGGCGCGGTGTACAGCCCCGCAATGACCGACTTCATCTTCATGGTGAAGGATTCGAGCTATATGTTCGTTACCGGCCCCGATGTGGTGAAGACCGTGACCAACGAGGTCGTGACTCAGGAAGAACTGGGCGGCGCGGTTTCGCATACGACCAAGTCGGGCGTTGCCGACAATGCGTTCGAGAATGATATCGAGGCGTTGCTCGCGACCCGCGATTTCTTCGACTTTTTGCCAGAGAATAACCGTCTGGGTGTTCCCGAGCGCCCGACGGAAGACCCTTGGGACAGGCAAGAGCCGAGCCTCGACACGCTGATCCCGCCAAGCGCGAACCAGCCTTATGATATGCACGAGCTGATCCGCAAAACGGTCGATGAAGCCGACTTTTTCGAGGTGCAGCCGACGCACGCGGCAAACATCATCATCGGTTTCGGCCGCATCGAGGGTCGCACCGTGGGCATCGTCGCCAATCAGCCGATGGTGCTGGCCGGCGTGCTCGACATCAACAGTAGCCGAAAGGCCGCGCGCTTTGTGCGCTTCTGCGACGCATTCGAAATTCCGATCATCACCTTCGTCGACGTCCCCGGCTTCCTGCCCGGCACCGCGCAGGAATTTGGCGGCATCATCAAGCATGGCGCAAAGCTGCTCTTCGCTTATGCCGAGGCGACCGTGCCCAAAATCACCGTCATCACCCGCAAAGCCTATGGCGGCGCCTATGACGTGATGGCGTCAAAGCATTTGCGCGGCGACCTCAACTACGCCTGGCCCACCGCCGAAATCGCGGTGATGGGCGCGAAGGGCGCGGTGGAGATCATCTTCCGGGGACTGTCGGCAGAGGAGCAAGCGGTGAAAACGGCGGAATATGAAGACCGCTTCGCCAACCCCTTCGTCGCGGCAAGCAAGGGCTTTATCGACGAGGTAATCTATCCGCATTCGACACGGCGGCGGATTGCTTTGGGCCTCAGGAAATTGCGGAACAAGGCGTTGGAAAACCCTTGGAAGAAGCATGATAATATCCCGTTGTGATTGAGCAGGTTATCATGAGTCTGATTCTTTCGGGCGTTGGCGCCTTCCATCGTGGACAGCATCGTCGGGATATGTTGCCGCTTGCATCCCAATCGCGTAAACATTATAATGACCTTATAATGTTAAGGAGCGTGCCATGCAAACAGAACGCGTAACCTACCTGACCAGCGCCGAACAAAAGGCGGCGCTCGAGGCCTTTGCCAAAGCGCGAGGCGAAAGCGTTGGCAATGTCGTGCGCGAAGCGACGTCGCGCTATATGGCGCAACCCGCAAAGGCGAGTGACGAAGAAGAAGCTCTGAAACTGCTTGCCATCGAGTTGAACGAGGCCGCGCCGCGCATTCAGGCATCGCTTGAACGGACCCACGCCAAGATGGAAGCGCTTCATGAAGAAATGGACGCTTTCTTCCGTGAAAAGGGGATCCGGAAGTGAGCAGCTTCGGCGATATCCTCTCTGGCGTGAAGAAGGATCTCTTGCTTGAGGCATCGGTGGCCCGGATCGAAAAGAACTTTGACAGATTGAGCGATGACGTCCGCAGCACACGCGATTATGCCGAAAGCATTGATCGCCGTGTCAGCAGGCTTGAAGGTTTCATCGAAGGCGCGTCAGCCGCAGCGAGCCAACAAGCTCGCCTACCAAAGGATTAGGCGATGAAACTAGGCCGTCTCAACCATATCGGCGTCGCGACGCCTTCGATTGCTGATAGCATCGTCTTCTACCACGACGTAATGGGCGCGACGAAAATCCATGAGCCGTTTGACCTGCCCGATCAGGGGGTGAAGGTCTGCTTTGTCGATACGCCGGGTTCGGATGGGGCAATGGACGGTACGCAAATCGAGCTGATCGAGCCGCTGCCGGGCAATGCCTCGATCGCGGCGTTCCTTGAAAAGAACCCGGCAGGTGGCCAGCATCATGTCTGTTACGAAGTGCCCGACATTCACGCCGCCAAGGCGGAGTTCGAAGCGATGGGCAAGCGCGTGCTGGGAGAGCCACGGATTGGCGCGCATGGGACGCTAATTTTCTTTATTCACCCTAAGGACATGGGCGGGGTTTTGACCGAGATTATGGAAGTGCCTGAAATCGGCAGCGAGCATTGAGTTTTATACCGTAGTGCTGAGCTTGTCGAAGCACGCCTCTCAGCAAAGCGCTACATTCGAGCGGCGCCCTTCGAAAGGCTCAGAGCTACGGTATTTTTTGGAAGAAAATTTATGACCTACGAAACCATCCGCCTCGACATCGCAGACAAGATTGCGACAATCACCCTTAACCGTCCCGATCGGCTGAACGCGATGCCGCCGCAGATGGCGGATGATATTAGTGCTGCGCTGGACCAGCTGGACGGCGCGCGGGTGGTTTTGATTACCGGGGAGGGCAGAGCCTTTTGTTCAGGCGCGGATTTGGCTGCTCGCGGCGCGGGAGCATCGATAAGCGGCGGGCAGGGGGCTTATGCGGCGCTTACCAAGAGCTACAACCCGCTGATGCTGAAACTGGCCAAGCTGGATGTACCGATAATAACTGCGGTCAATGGCCCCGCCGCTGGCGTCGGGTGCTCTCTTGCGCTCGCGAGCGACTTCGCGATTGCCGGGAAGTCGGCCTATTTCCTTCAGGCCTTTGTAAATATCGGCCTCGTGCCGGACGGCGGCGCAAGCTGGATGCTGGCACGGCTTGTCGGCAAGGCACGCGCATCAGAAATGATGTTGCTCGGCGAGAAAATCTCCGCCGAGAAGGCGGTGGACTGGGGGCTGATCTACAAAGTCGTCGAGGATGCGGAATTGATGGAAGAGGCAAAAGTGCTCGCAACGCGGCTTGCGCACGGGCCAACGGTGGCGCTTGGTATCATGCGGCAAAACCTGGCAGCGGCGCTCGATTCAGATTATGCGTCGGCGTTGGTGCGCGAGGCCGAGGGGCAGCGCATCGCAGGCGACAGCACGGATGCGCGCGAAGGCGGAGTTGCGTTTTTGCAGAAGCGCAAGGCAGAGTTTAAGGGCCAATAATCATGCCGAATATCGAAGACTGGAAACGAGCGGCCGACAAGGAGGTCAAGGGCAAAGACCTGACCTGGCACACGCCCGAGGGCATTGCCGTCAAGCCGCTCTACACGGCTGAGGACGCTGGCGACCCCGGCCTTCCCGGTATCGCGCCATTCACGCGCGGCGTGCGCGCCAGCATGTATGCGGGCCGCCCGTGGACCATCCGTCAATACGCCGGTTTCTCTACCGCAGAAGAATCGAACGCCTTCTACCGCCGCAATCTCGCCGCGGGGCAAAAGGGGCTGAGCGTCGCCTTCGATCTCGCCACGCACCGCGGCTATGACAGCGACCACCCCCGCGTCGTAGGCGATGTCGGCAAGGCGGGCGTCGCCATCGACTCTGTTGAGGATATGAAAATCCTGTTCGACGGCATCCCGCTCGACCAGATGTCAGTGTCGATGACGATGAACGGCGCAGTGATACCCATCCTCGCCTTCTTCATCGTCGCGGGCGAGGAGCAGGGGGTTTCGCAGGCGCAGCTCGACGGCACCATCCAGAACGACATCCTCAAGGAGTTCATGGTCCGCAACACCTATATCTACCCGCCCGAACCATCGATGCGGATCGTGTCGGACATCATCGCCTACACCAGCGCGAATATGCCGAAATTCAACAGCATCTCGATCTCCGGCTATCACATGCACGAGGCAGGGGCGACGGCGGTGCAGGAGCTTGCCTTCACCATCGCCGACGGCAAGGAATATGTTCAGCGTGCCATGGAGAGCGGGCTGGATATTGATGCGTTTGCGGGACGGCTCTCATTCTTCTTCGGCATCGGCATGAACTTCTTCATGGAAGTATCGAAGCTGCGCGCCGCGCGGACATTGTGGCACCGCGTAATGGATGGCCTAGGCGCAAAGGACGAGCGATCCAAAATGCTCCGCACGCATTGCCAGACGTCTGGTGTGTCGTTGCAAGAGCAAGACCCTTACAACAACGTTATCCGCACCACCATAGAGGCGATGGCCGCTACGCTGGGCGGCACGCAGTCGCTGCATACCAACGCGCTCGATGAAGCCATCGCCTTGCCGACCGAATTCTCGGCCCGCATTGCGCGGAACACGCAGATTATCCTGACAGAGGAAACTGGCATTACCAAGGTCGTCGATCCTCTCGGTGGTTCCTATTATATCGAAGCCTTGACAGCCGAGCTGGTCGATCAGGCTTGGAAAATCATCGAGGAAGTCGACGAACTCGGCGGCATGACCAAGGCGGTAGCAAGCGGCATGCCCAAACGCCTTATCGAAGAAGCCGCCGCCGCGCGTCAGGCACGCGTCGACAAGGGTGAGGACGTCATCGTTGGCGTGAACAAATACCGGCTCGGCACCGAAGAACATCTCGATACGCTGGAAGTCGATAATGACATGGTCCGACAGGGTCAGATTGTACGCCTTGCCAAAATGCGCAGCACCCGCGA
>JANMQN010000068.1:0-4334 GCA_031370535.1 Sphingomonadales bacterium
CGAGCTCGAGGCCGATGATGGTGCGATTGAAATGCCGAAGAACACGCGCATCGGTTACATCGCGCAGGAAGCGCCAAGCGGCACTGCGACGCCCTTCGAAACCGTGCTTGCGGGCGATGTCGAGCGTGCGGCGTTGATGGAAGAGGCTGAGCATTGCGCCGATCCCGACCGGCTGGGCGAGCTGCACGAGCGGTTGATTGCGATCGACGCCTATACCGCACCAGCCCGGGCGGCGCGGATCTTGGTTGGGCTTGGTTTTGACGAGGAAATGCAGGGACGGCCGCTGGATAGCTATTCCGGAGGGTGGAAAATGCGCGTGGCGCTGGCGGCGTTGTTGTTTTCGGAGCCGGACCTGTTGCTGCTCGACGAGCCTTCAAACCACCTGGATCTCGAAGCGACGTTATGGCTCGAAAATTTCCTTAAATCTTATCCGTCGATGATGGTCGTGATCAGCCACGAGCGCGATCTGCTCAACAATGTGGTCGACAATATCCTGCATCTGGAGGGCGGGACGACAACGCTCTATTCGGGCGGCTATGACTCCTTCGAGCGCCAGCGGGCGGAACGCGCAGCCCAACTTGCGGCCGCAAAGGCCAGTCAGGATGCGCAGCGTGCCAAGCTTCAGGATTATGTCGCGCGCAACTCGGCGCGCGCCTCGACCGCCAAGCAGGCGCAGTCGCGCGCCAAGGCGCTGGCGCGGATGCAGCCGATTGCGGCGATGGCCGAAGATCCGACGCTGAGTTTCGATTTTCCAAGCCCGGACGAATTGCGCCCGCCTTTGGTCACGCTCGATATGGCGAGCGTTGGCTATGCCGAGAACAAGCCGATTTTACAGCGACTGAACCTGCGGCTCGACCCGGATGATCGCGTGGCTTTGCTGGGGCGGAACGGCAACGGCAAGACGACGCTGGCGCGGTTGCTCGCGGCCCAGCTCGCGCCGATGGATGGCGCCATGTCTGCTTCTGGAAAGATGCGTGTCGGTTATTTTACGCAATATCAGGTCGAGGAACTCGACGGCAAGGACACGCCGCTCGAACATATGAGCCGCCTGATGAAAGGCGCGACGCCGGGTGCGGTGCGCGCACAACTGGGGCGTTTCGGCTTTTCGGGAGCGAAGGCGACCACGCTTGTCGGCAAGTTGTCGGGCGGTGAGCGCGCGCGGTTGGCGCTGGCGCTGATCACCCGCGATGCGCCGCATATGCTGATCCTGGACGAGCCGACAAACCATTTGGATGTCGATGCCCGCGAGGCGCTGGTGCAGGCGCTCAACGATTATGAAGGCGCGGTCGTATTGGTAAGCCACGATCGGCACATGCTGGAGCTGACCGCCGACCGTCTGGTACTCGTGGATAACGGTACCGCGACCGAATATCAGGGCAGTATCGAGGATTATACCGACATGATCCTGGGCAAAACGCCTGCCAAGGAAAAGATGTCGAAGGCTGATCGTAAGGAAGACAAGAAAGCGGCCGCTTTGGCACGCGAAGAACAGGCCAAACTGAAGCGCGCGGTCAGCGATGCCGAGGCGGATTTGGCAAAACTGGAGGTGGTGCTCTCCACGATCGACAAGGCGATGTTCGACCCCGCATCGGCGGCGAACGAGTATAGGGACCTGACGATGGGCGAGCTGTCGCAACGGCGCGGGAAGATCGTCGCTGCGCAGGAAGCCGCCGAGGGAAGATGGGTCGCGGCGAGCGAGGCTTTGGAGAACGCTGGTTAAGGTTGTAGCTGTCGCAGCCGTTGGGGCAGTTTTTCGATTATCGCGCCGCGCTCTTCATCACTGATGGTGATCCAACGGGCTATTTCATCCATTGAACGTCCGCAGCCGATGCAAAATTGGCCGGTACTATCTACATCGCAGACGTCGATGCAGGGCGACAATATGTTGGCGGACTCGCTCATCTTATTGCCGCCAGCGCCGCCTCAAAGCGCGCTTCACCGCCGCCTTGGATCAACGTGTAACGAACCCCGCGATTGGCGAGTTCTGCCTTGCACAGGCAGAAAAAACGCTGCCTTTCTTCCGGCTTGGCATAGACGCGCAGGCCGTCGTCGACGAAGGGTAGATCGATATCGAGCAGCAGGTAGAGGTCGGCATATCCGGTGAAGGCATCGAACCACGGATGGCGCCGATATGCCGGGGTCTGACCGAACATCATCTCTGCCCAGACCGCAGTAATCAGCGGATCGGTGTCGAACAATACGATGGTGGCGTCGCGCGCAGCAGCCGCTCGGTTCATCGAATCCTGTATTTCGGCGATGTGAACAAGCTCGGCCGTTCCAATGTCGGTGCCGTGCACCTCACAATAGGCACGGCCATATTCGGGTACGACCTCGCACCCGAGATGCGCCGCGAGCCGCGTACCAAGGGTCGATTTGCCCGTGCTTTCGGGGCCGTGGAGGCAGATACGTTTTGTCATTCCTCGCGCTTAGCGCCTTTTTCGTTCGCACCAAGTCACGAAGATGTCGTTCGTGGGTTAACGGTCGTTTTTCTTCTCAAGCCATGTGTAAATACTTCGGTCGTCATTTGAAAGGCGCTTCGCAAAGATGTTGCGCGGCACCCTCGTATTTTCGTGCGAACTTATAATTTTTCTGCCTTACGCCACTCAACCAACCCCGCGATCGCTAGCACCAGAAACACGCCGTACAACCCCGCCGTAAGGTAAAGCGCCTTGACCACATAAAGCGGGATGGAGATCAGGTTGACGATTATCCAATAATGCCAGTTTTCCACAAATCGCCGCGTCATCAGTATCTGCCCCGCGACCGACAGCATCGCCACCGATGCGTCCCAATAAGGGTAGCTCGTAGCGGTATAGCTGCCCATGAAGCTGCCCCACGCCCATATTGCGGCGATGGAACCGGCAATCCATAGCCCATAGCCAAGAGCGGGCAGGCGGCGGACAATAACCTCGCCCGAGTCGGCCTTGTTGCGGTGCCAACTCCACCAGCCATAGAGGTTCACGAGCGCGAAGAATATTTGCAGCCCGGCATCGCTATACAGCTTTGCCTCGCGGAAAATGACAAAATACAGCGCCACCATCGCAATCGCGACGGGAAAATTCCATATCGAACGACGGATGATCAGCAAGATGTTGGCAATCCCGAGCAGGACCGCGAGGATTTCGATGGCACTCATTGCGCAAGCTGTTGCCAGCGCCGCCTGTTAAAATCCAGCCAATTGCACTTCGGCCTATGCCCCCTGCTTCGCCCCGCCAAATGGGCCGTTCAACCGGACGATATACAGATTGAGTATCGCAGCGAAGCTGACCCAGACGAAATAAGGCACAATCAACCAGCTCGCGAGCACCGAAAATTGCCGCAAGCAAAACAACAGTATCAGAACCGACACCCAAAGGAACACGACTTCGATCAGCGACCAATCGGGACGCCGCACTGTGAAAAACAATGGTGACCACAAAAAGTGGCAGATGAAATTCACCGCATAAAGGATCACGACAGTATTGCGGCCCGCGTCGTTTGTTGCACCTTCCCACGCCAGTACCGCCGCCCATGCAGCTAAGCCCAATATCAAAGTCCAGGCTGGCCCGAACAACCAGTCGGGAGGTTGCCAGCTAGGCTTTTTGAGATTGCGGTACCAATCTCCGATTTTGGTCAACGCACCGCCAGCGCCGCCGAGAAGGACGGTCCATGCGATGGCGACGATGATATGGGTTTCTGGCACAATCCACCTATGGACGCGGCTAATGCACTGCACAACAGGCGATTGACCGGCGGCGTGGACCGTGCAATCTCTATTTCCGGGCAAAGGAGAGAAAAATGGCTGATAAGGCTGAGAAAAAGTCGGGCGAGAAGAAGGCGAAGAAAAAGGGCGCGCCTTTCTCCGCTATGGCAGGAGCATTCGACGCTGCCAATGATGCCACGATGGCGTTGGGTCCATTGGCAGGATTGGCGCGCGAGGATTTTATCGGCGCCATCGGCCTGATGCTGCGGCAGACCGCGACCAATCCTGACAAAGCGTTCAAGGCAGCTGGTAATTTCTCCGAAGATGTCGTGAAGATCATGACCGGACAGTCCGACCTTGCGCCAGACCCGAAGGACAAACGCTTCATGGATCCGGCGTGGACCTTCAACCCGTT
The DNA here is from genome assembly GCA_031370535.1 of Sphingomonadales bacterium. Lineage (GTDB taxonomy): Bacteria > Pseudomonadota > Alphaproteobacteria > Sphingomonadales > Sphingomonadaceae > Sphingorhabdus_B. The sequence continues at coordinate 4,098 of JANMQN010000068.1, forward strand.
TTTCAAGGCGGGCGCGCAATATTATCTGGCCGTGCAAAAGGGTGTTAAAAGCTATATCGAGGATCTTGAACTCGACGCCCTCGAACGCGACCGTGCGAATTTCATTTCGCAGATCATCATTGATGCGATGTCGCCGACCAATAGCCTGATTGGAAACCCGACCGCGCAAAAGCGGCTGGTGGATTCGGGCGGGCTCAGCCTCGTAAAGGGCCTGAAAAACGCCTATAACGATATGGT
>JANMQN010000075.1:0-2235 GCA_031370535.1 Sphingomonadales bacterium
TCGCACGCGACGCGAAGCTCAGAGTCGATATCATCATAGATATCCAGCGGGCCCGCATTGACGATCGCATGTCGAGCCCTGCCGGAATCGCATGATACAGGAAAATCGAAAGCAACGCGCGCCGCACCGGCTCATTGCCGCGAAAACTGAACGACAGGTTCGACAAGCCACCCGAATAATGTGCGTGGGGGCACAAGACGCGCAATTCTTTCAACGCCTCGATAAAATCGACGCCGTAGTTATTATGCTCCTCGATCCCCGTAGCCACCGCAAAGATATTGGGGTCGAAGATGATGTCCTCAGGCGGAAAGCCGATGCCAATCATCAAATCATAAGCGCGCTTGCAGATTTCGACCTTACGCTGCTTGGTGTCAGCCTGCCCGGTCTCGTCGAATGCCATTACCACCACGGCTGCGCCATAAGCCATGCATAGCCGTGCGTGATGCAAGAAGGCTTCTTCACCTTCTTTCATCGAGATCGAATTGACGATGGGTTTGCCAGATACGCATTTCAGCCCCGCCTCGATCACGCTCCATTTCGAGCTGTCGATCATCAGCGGCACTCGCGCAATATCGGGCTCGGCAGCAATGCGCTTGATGAATGTCGTCATCGCCTCGTGCGCGTCGAGCAGGCCTTCATCCATGTTGATATCGATGATTTGCGCGCCGTTCTCGACCTGGTCGCGCGCGACTTCAACTGCGGCCTCATAATCGCCTGCGAGGATAAGCTTCTTGAACTTGGCGCTACCGGTAACATTGGTGCGCTCGCCGATATTGACGAAGCGGGAGGAATTTTGGGTCATGTTATCTTTTCTGGCTCAGGCGGCCATGACGAAGGGTTCAAGGCCGGCGAGGCGCGTGACGATGGGCGCTGTCGGAATCTGGCGCGGCGCACGGTCTTCGACAGCCTTGGCAATTGCAGCGATATGCGCTGGCGTCGTGCCGCAACATCCGCCGACGATGTTAACTAACCCGTCGTCCAGCCACTGACCGATGAGTTGGGCAGTCGTTTCGGGTAGCTCGTCATATTCGGCTAAGTCGTTCGGCAATCCGGCATTGGGATAGGCCATCACCAGCGCATCGGCCTGTTTGGACAAAGCAGCCAAATGCGGACGCAACAGGTCAGCACCAAACGAGCAGTTGAGCCCGATAGTGAGGGGCTTCACATGGCGGATCGCGGCCCAGAACGCTTCGACTGTATGCCCCGACAAATTGCGTCCTGCCATGTCAGTGATGGTCATCGATATCATCAATGGCACGTCACGACCCGATGCCTCCGCCGCTTCCTGCGCAGCCATCGCTGCGCATTTGGCGTTCAACGTGTCAAAAATCGTCTCAATCAGCAGAAAGTCTACCCCGCCTTCAATCAACGCATCGCATTGTTCGCGGTAGACGTCTTTTAAATAGTCAAAATCAATCTCTCGAAAGCCCGGATCGTTGACGTCGGGCGAGAGAGAAAGCGTCTTGTTCGTGGGGCCGATCGATCCGGCTACAAACCGCCTCTTGCCATCCTTCGCTTCAGCCTCGTCACAACATTCGCGGGCGATTTTCGCCGATTGGAGGTTCAACTCACGCACCAGATGCTCGCAGCCATAATCGGCCATGCTGATCTTGGTCCCGCTGAACGTATTGGTCTCGATCATGTCGGCGCCTGCTTCGAGATAGGCGCTGTGGATGTCCTTGACGATATCGGGACGCGTGATCGACAGCAGGTCATTATTGCCCTTCTGGTCATGCGTCACATCCAGCGAGCCTCGATAATCCGCCTCGGTGAGCTTGTAGCCTTGAATGGCCGTGCCATAGCCACCGTCGAACACCAAGATCTGCTGTGCTGCACGCGAAACAAAATCGTCGCGCGCGCTCATGCCGCTTGCTCCTTTTGTAGGGCGGCTGGACGTTTGCCAAGCAGGTGGCAGATTGCGTACGACAGCTCGGCTCGGTTCAGCGTGTAAAAATGGAAATCGCGCACACCGCCGGCGTAAAGCCTGCGGCACATTTCGGCAGCAATAGTGGCGGCGACCAGTTGCCGCGCGGGCGGGTGGTCATCCAGGCCTTCGAACAAATGCGCCATCCAGCCCGGGATTGCCGTGCCCGTCATGTTTGACATACGCGTGATTGCTCCAAAATTTGACACCGGCATTATTCCCGGAACGATTTCCGCATCAATGCCTGCCGCTGCGACAGCGTCGCGGAAACGAAAGAAGGTTTCTGGCTCAAAGAAGAACTGCGTGATGGC
>JANMQN010000084.1:0-6522 GCA_031370535.1 Sphingomonadales bacterium
CGCTACCGAACGACTGTTCGCCCGCAACGGCCTTGGCTGGGATGATATCGACCTTGTTGAGTTGAATGAGGCGTTTGCACCGCAGGTCTTGGCGGTGCTTAAAGGCTGGGGCTGGAGCGACGATGACAACCGCCATGAAATGCTAAACGTAAACGGCTCAGGAATTTCGCTCGGCCACCCGATTGGTGCCACCGGCGGTCGCATTCTCGCCAACCTGACCCGCGAATTAAAACGGCGCCGCGGGCGGTTCGGGCTGGAGACAATGTGCATCGGCGGCGGGCAAGGCCTCGCCGCTATTTTTGAGGCGGCATGATCGAAGCAGGTTTACTTGCGGCTCAACAATACGCGGCTGCTGCGCAAGCGAGCGTGCGCTCGCGGCTGGAAAGTGCGACAACCGACAGCGAACAGCGCGTCGTGCACGGTCTTGCGTGGATCGAAACCAGCATTCAGGCGCTGCGCGCGTTATCGGCTTGGGCATCTCGCCATCAAGGCGTCGGCGAGCAATTAGTTCTGCAAATCGCTTTCGGTGAATCGCTGGCGCAATTGGCCGGCGGATTGCCGATGGGGCAGAATGAATTTATCCGCCCTGCCGATTTCGGCTTGCCGGAACACGCTGAAATGCTCGCCCCCTTTGCATCGGGCAACACCGTTGCCAACCGATTGGCGCTGATTGACTTTATCCGCGCGGGCGGAACTATCAGCGACAGCCTTGATGACGACGCGCTCAATCAGGTGCGTCACCAATATCGCCGGTTTACCGATGAACGTATCGTGCCCCATGCGCACCGATGGCATCTGGCCAACGCGCTGATCCCCGATGAGATTGTTGCGGAAATGGCGGTATTGGGTACTTTTGGAGTATGCATTCCCGAAGAATTTGGCGGGCTTGGTCTTGGCAAATTGGTGATGTGCGTCATTACCGAAGAACTGTCGCGCGGCTGGATCGGTTCAGGCTCGCTCGGCACCCGGTCCGAGATTGCCGGCGAACTCATCATGCTCGGCGGTACAAAGATTCAAAAATCCTACTGGTTGCCAAAAATTGCCAGTGGCGAGGTGCTACCCACGGCTGTTTTTACGGAACCCGATACCGGGTCCGACATGGCGAGCCTCTCAACCCGGGCTATAAAAACCGACAAGGGATGGGAAATAACCGGCGCAAAAAACTGGATCACCCACGCCGCGCGCACCGACCTGATGACGCTAATGGCGCGAACCAAACCCGATACTTCTGGCTATGCTGGATTGTCGATGCTGCTGGTCCCTAAAAGTCGGGGCACCGAAAATGACCCATTCCCTGCAGAGGGTATGGACGGCAGCGAGATCGAGGTTCTCGGCTATCGCGGCATGCGCGAATATGCACTGAGCTTCGACGCCATGGTTGCTCCCGACGATGCGCTGCTCGGCGGTCAAGAGGGGCAAGGTTTCAAGCAGCTGATGCGCACATTCGAAGGCGCACGGATCCAGACAGCCGCGCGCGCGGTGGGTGTTGCCCGGCGTGCCTTCGAGCTGGGCTACCAATATGCGTCGGGCCGCAAGCAATTCGGCAAAGCGATTATAGATTTCCCGCGTGTTTCCGACAAGCTCGCAATGATGTTGGTTGATATCGTGATGGCACGCGAGCTTACCTATTTCGCTGCGCGTCAAAAGGACTCGGACAAACGCTGCGACATAGAGGCCGGCATGGCCAAGCTGTTGGCTGCCAAAGTTGCCTGGGCCAACGCCGATGCGTCTTTACAAATCCACGGCGGTAACGGCTATGCGCTCGAATATGAGATCAGCCGAGTGCTGTGCGACGCCCGCATCCTAAACATTTTTGAAGGTGCTGCAGAAATTCAGGCGCAAGTGATTGCGCGAGGCATATTAGAAGGCAGAAATTGATGCACGACGATTACACTGCCATCCGCGAGGAAGTCGCCAAGCTGTGCCAGCAATATCCGGGCGAATATTGGCGCGGCAAGGACCGCGAGCGGGCCTATCCGACCGAGTTTGTTACCGCACTTGGCGATGCTGGCTATCTCGCCGCGCTAATCCCCGAGGAATTTGGCGGGGCGGGTTTGTCGATTTCGGGGGCGGCCGCGATATTGGAGGAAATCCAGAAACAGGGCTGCAACGGCGGTGCCTGCCATGCGCAAATGTACATCATGGGGACGTTACTCCGCCATGGGTCGGACGCACAGAAAGCGGCCTATTTGCCCAAGATCGCGACCGGCGAACTGCGCTTGCAAGCCTTTGGCGTGACCGAGCCGACCAGCGGCACCGACACGCTGGCGCTGCGAACTACCGCTAAGCAAGATGGCGACCATTATGTTGTCAACGGCCAGAAAATCTGGACGAGCCGGATCGAACATTCCGACCTGCTGCTGCTTCTTGCCCGCACTACTCCGCGCGATAAGGCTGTGAAAAAGACCGACGGGTTGTCGGTGTTCCTCGTAAACGTGAACGACGCGCTGGGCCATGGACTGACCATCCGCCCTATTGAAACGATGATGAACCATTCGACCACCGAGGTCTTCTTCGAAGATATGCACGTCCCCGCAGCTAACCTGATTGGCGAAGAAGGACAGGGCTTCAAATATATCCTGTCGGGCATGAATGCGGAACGGTTGTTGATTGCCGCAGAGTGCATCGGCGACGCCAAATGGTTTATCGACAAAGCAACCAACTACGCCAAGGAACGCGTGTTGTTTGGCCGCCCAATCGGCCAAAATCAGGGCGTGCAGTTCCCGATAGCGCGCGCCTATGCGCAAATGCGTGCCGCCGAATTATTGGTGCATGAAGGGCTTAGGAAATACGAAGCGGGCGAAAATTGCGGCGAGGAAGCCAATATGTCGAAATTGCTAGCCGCCGAAGCCAGTTGGGCCGCCGGTGAAGCATGCATCCAGACGCACGGCGGGTTCGGCTTTGCCGCCGAATATGACATCGAACGCAAATTCCGCGAGACGCGGCTTTATCAGGTCGCGCCAATCAGCACGAATATGATCCTGTCTTTCGTGGCAGAACATGTTCTCGGTTTGCCGAGGTCTTATTGATGGGCCAATGGGACGCATGGATAGGCCGGACGCAAGAGCAATCCGATGTCCTGACTCCGGCGCTGCTCCGACGGTTTCGGGCGACAATAGATAGTCGAGAAACGAGTGAAGTCGCGCCGCAAGGAATTCACTGGTGCCTATGTCTTCCCGAGACGGCAACGGACGAACTCGGTCCCGACGGCCATCCCAAACGCGGCGATTCCATGCCGCCGGTCCCCCTGCCTCGCCGGATGTGGGCATCGAGCAATATCAGGTTTCACGTACCGCTTACATCAAGCATGGCGATTTCCCGTCGGTCAACGATATCCAATATCGCCGAGAAACAGGGTGCAAGCGGCCCATTGGTGTTTGTGACGATCGATCATGAAACCTGGAGCGAGGGTGTTTTGGCAGTCAGCGAACGGCAATCGGTGGTGTACCGCGACGCCCCCACCGCCGCAGTACCAACCACGCCGAACGAGGGAACAGTGGATTTATCCGTCTGGCCCATCTACCGCATTATCATTCCGTCAGCGCCGCTCCTCTTTCGCTACTCGGCGCTCACCTTCAACAGCCACCGCATCCATTATGACCAGCCTTATGCGACAAGCGTGGAGGGCTATAGCGGCCTAGTGGTTCACGGTCCGCTAATCGCATCGATGCTGCTCGACCTTGCCGCCCACGAATTCGGGCAAAATGCGCTGACGCAGTTTTCCATGCGCGCCGTATCGCCCGCCTTTACCGGTGAGCCACTGCACTTGGTAGGGAGTGTCGACGGGAGCGCAGTTTCGTTGGCGGCGCTCGCAAATGATGGCCGAACTATTATGTCGGCTGAAGCTGAAATTTAAAGGAGAGCATAATACCAACTCGCCATCTCTTAGACCCCTAACTTCCGATCATTATTGATCTGACGCCTGTATGAGCGGCAACAGCCAAGCGTTCTGACCGAACCTCTATATTTCCACCTTCCACTCATAAAAAGGCGCAGCCATCTGTCGGCCCAATTGCGGTCCTTTCGGCAACTGCAGCACAGGCGGGTTGGCTGCTACTAAGCGCGGCTCTTTAACTCAGGCGGTTAGTGCCAATAGAGCAAACGTCGCCAACCAATGTTCGCCCATAAAGTCTCCGCTTATATGAGGCAGGCTCGCCCTCAGATGATTATGTGCCGCTCCTTCCAACACTGCCGACGTTGTGCTTTCGACTTGCACTGCATGTTTCAACTCACGATAGCACCAGGCTCTACTGAGATTGAGGCCATCAAGATGGACGATTTTGCCATCGCTTCGGTCTGAGACCTTCGCAGGAATGAACAAAGTAGCGGGTTCTCCAGAAGTTAATCTCGGCAGGAACTGGTCTAGCCATGAGATGAACTTGGGTCCCGGCAAGACGCGGCTCATCAGCAGCGCTTCACACAAAGCTGGTGACAGGAATTCGTCGCCGCCAGGCTCCCAAGCCTGACAATCGCGATCTTCAGCAAACCAATCCGTTGCGCGCTGGCGGATCAATTTCACCAGCGGCGGATCGAACCGCTGCGCCCAGTCGAAAGCGAGCGTCAGCGCGAAGCTAATATTGTAATGTGTGCCAACTCGCAGCGGATAGGTTAACTTAGGCAAGAACGTGTGAAAACGCCCTGCAAAGTCACGGGCCAAAGACTCGAGCTCGCTTCCCCACGGGGCATCGTGTTGCGCTGCTTCCAGATGCAACGCCATTACCCACGCCCAGCCGTAAGGGCGCTCGAAACTCATGGCGCTCGCCTTTGTGAGATACGCCCGCTCCATGGCAACGTTGCCCGGAGTGAACATCCGATTTGCCAGAGCCCTGACATCCGCGGCTTCAGGCAGGTCTGGATAAAGTCGCGCTAGATGCAATACCTGCCAGTATCCATGGACGCAGCTGTGCCAATCAAAGCTCCCGTAAAATATAGGATGCAGCGCCGATGGCGATAGCACATCTTCGGGGCCTGCCATTACATGATCCAGTTTGTGCGGATATTCGCGGGTCAGATGACCGAGCGTAAGCCGCATGAACTGAGCGGCTATCTCAGGAGTTAGGTTCATCAAAACGCCAGCCAATAAATCAGAGCGACGTTCACGATCAACAGCGGAACGGCGGTACCGATCTGTGCCTTAACCACAGCGTTGCGATCCTTCAATTCGAGCAAGGCTGCTGGCACGATATTGAAGTTCGCCGCCATCGGCGTCATCAGCGTGCCGCAAAATCCAGCGAGCATCCCGATAGCACACACAATCGCAGGATTGCCACCATGCGTTCCGATCAGAAGCGGCAGCGCAATCGCCGATGCCATTACCGGAAATGCCGCAAATGCATTGCCCATGATCATTGTGAAAAGCGCCATGCCAAGCCCGAAGGCTATGACAGCCCCGATCAAGCTGCCTTCCGGAATGACCTGCGTCATCAACCCCCCAACGACGTCTCCTACGCCTGCAAGTGCAAACACTGCGCCTAGGCTCGCTAGCATTTGAGGCAGCACCGCAGCCCAGCCGACCGAGTCCATAAGCCGCCTACCCTCCTCGAGCGGCGTGACAGGCTTTGGCCGAAGCCACAGATACCCGATTGCGAGCGCCAAGATGACCCCCATCGTCAGCGAGATCAGAGTAACTTGTTTACTATCGATCCAATCAGGGATTTCGGTGAAAACCAATGTGCCTAACAATGCGACGGCTGGAATTACAAGCGCGAGTAGGAATAAGCGGTTACCGTGCTTTTCTGCTTTCGCTGCACGTTCGGCGGGCTCCGAGTTTGACGTGCCCCGGCCAATTTGACCAAAGCCCGCAATCGCCACCAATCCGATGATTAGCATGCCATTGCCCAGGTCACCGAGATAATCGCCAGCGAACATACTGATTGCGATCAGAAGCCAAAACGCCGCATTCCCGAACCGCTTCGGGTTGCTGCGGTCGCGCGCGCTCAAATAGGCGAAAGCCGAAAATGTTAGGCCGGCAATCCAGTAAACGAAGGTCAGCGTAATCATTTCGCCGCCCTCCGGAGCCGCAGATCAAGTAGCCATAATCTCAATCCGTGGATGAAAAATGCGGCGATCGCAGTCGGTATGGCCCAAACTGATAATTCAAGAGGGTCGAGAATTATGCCATTTTGCTCAAGCACGCCCTTCATCAGCAAGATTGAGCCAATGGCGATGAAGATATCTTCGCCGAAGAATAGGCCCACGTTATCGGTTGCTGCTGACATTGCTTTTACGTGCTCTCGATCAATATCAGATAGCTCCCCGACCTGCTCCGCTGCGGCTTCGGCCATTGGCGCTACAAGTGGTCTGACAGTCTGCGCATGTCCGGCTACAGACGTAAGGCCCAAGGCCGCTGTTATTTGCCGGATCAGCAAATAGCCGCCCAGCAATCGCCCGGCGGTCGCACCCTGCATACCAGCGATCAGTCCGCGCGCCCGTTCCTGCAGACCGTGGTATTCGAGCAACCCGATTACCGGCAGTACAATATAGACGATGGTGATGTAGCGGGTGTCGTTGAACGCTTTGCCA
>JANMQN010000095.1:0-24865 GCA_031370535.1 Sphingomonadales bacterium
GATATCGACCAGATGGTCCGCGATGCCGAAGCTTTTGCCGAGGAAGACAAGAAGCGCCGCGAGGCAGCCGAAGCCAAGAACAATGCTGAAAGCCTTGTCCATACGACCGAGAAGCAGCTTCAAGAGCATGGCGACAAGATAGATGCGACACTCAAGGGTGAAATCGAGGCGGCAGTCGCTGAAACCAAAACCGCCATTGAAGGCGGCGAGCCCGAAGCGATGAAGGAAAAGGCAACTGCCCTGGCCCAGGTCGCGATGAAGCTCGGCGAAGCGATTTATAAGGAAGAACAGGCTGCGGCATCGCCGGGTGCGGCTCCGGAAGATGCACCGGCTGACGAAAATGTCGTCGATGCCGAGTTCTCGGAAGTCGAAGACGACAAGAAAGACTGATGTTGAAAGTTCTCGACCGTCGCCTACCGAAACGCAGCGACGGTCGGGAAACGAGGGGTTAGTCTGTCATGAGTCTTGACATCGATTATTACGAATTGCTGGAAGTCGAGCGGACGGCGGATGAAAAGACGCTAAAGTCGTCTTATCGCCGTTTGGCGATGGAGTGTCATCCCGACCGCAATCCGGGATGCGACAAATCCGAAGCCAAATTCAAGGCTATTTCGGAAGCCTATGACGTTCTGAAAGATCCTCAAAAGCGCGCTGCATATGACCGCTTTGGCAAGACAGCGTTTGAAAATGGTGGTATGGGCGGGGGCGGACAGGACGGGGCCGGTTTTGGCGATTTCTCTGACATATTCGAAAGCTTTTTCGGCGATGCCTTTGGTGGTCGTCAGAGAGGCCCAGCGCGCGGTGCCGACCTACGTTACGATCTCGAAATTTCACTCGATGAGGCTTTCCACGGCAAGGACGCGGAAATTACAATCGACGTCGCCACGGCTTGCGGTACATGTGAAGGATCGGGCGCAACGCCGGGTTCGGGCAAGCGGCGATGCAATCTGTGCGCAGGTCACGGTAAAGTGCGTGCGCAGCAGGGCTTTTTTGTGGTCGAACGGACATGCCCGACTTGCCACGGTCGCGGTGAGGTTATCGAAGACCCTTGCAAGGTCTGCGGCGGCGAAGGCCGGGTTGACGAGCGCAAGACGATCTCGGTCAATGTCCCGCCAGGCGTTGACGAAGGCACGCGCATCCGCGTTGCGGGCAAAGGCGAAGCGGGGCCTTACGGAGCAGCAGCGGGCGACCTCTACATCTTTATCCATCTGTCGCGGCACAAGGTGTTCGAGCGCGATGGCACGACCCTGTTCTGCCGCGCGCCGGTGAGCTTTACCACCGCAGCGTTGGGCGGCGAAATTCGCATTCCCGGATTGGATGGCGCGGAACATATCATTATCGTCCCAGACGGCATCCAGTCCGGCAAGCAGCTGCGCCAGCGCGGGGCAGGGATGCCCGTGCTGCAAGGGCGCGGACGCGGCGATATGGTGATTCAGATTGACGTCGAAACCCCTTCACGATTGTCGGCACGGCAGAAGGAACTTTTGCGCGAATTCCGTGAAACCGAGACGGGCGACGAATGCCCGCAATCGACTGGCTTCTTCGACAAGCTCAAGGGCCTCTGGGACGGCATTACCGATTGATTCGACCACTCCCATCATTCTTGATAAAAGAATGACTTGGGAGCGACTCGATGGGTGGAAACGGGTACCGCAAACGGGAATTTCTGAAAGCGGCGCTGATCAGCACGGTTGGCGCACCTTTGCTTGCGCAAGACCAGCGCCTGTTTGGTGTCAAGGTACCCAAGGAACTCATGCAGTTCATACCGGTAAAACCGCTTAATATCGTCGTTACCGTTGACCGGATTATCCGGCTCGAAGGCGCCGCGGATCGCAAAGGCCTCCCCGATTCGCCCTTACAGCGTGACAAGGGCAAGCGGATTATTGCCAGCGAAGAATCGCTATACCAATTGGTCTTGCCGCGGCTGGTATCGCTTATTGATCGTAGCGAGCAACTCGATATCGGCCTTGCCGATGAGGCAGGGTCGCTGCTTGCCGAATTGCATTCGACCCAGCACGCATTGCCCGAGGCATTGGTTAATTTTCCAATCGGCATTTCCTATTCGCAGTCTGACATCCGGTTTGCATCGATTTTGCCCGCCGCAGCGATGCAGGCCCTGCCAACCCTGCCAACCCTGCCGCCCGATGTGCTCGAAGGGAAGCCCGAGCAATCCACGCTGCAGCCCGATATTCCGCTCAGCAAGGCTAAGGATTATGCCACTCTAAAGCCGGAATATGCCCGGCTTTTTCAGACTGCTGTTATTCGCCCTGAGCATAGGGAAAGTACTGACTGGCATTTGGAAATGATGCGCAGATCCAAACCCCGCTATAAGGTGGTTTCCGAAGATACAGGTGTGCCGTGGTATTTCATCGCAGTGTGCCATGCACTTGAATCGAGCTTCAACTTTCGCGCGCATCTTCACAATGGAGATTTTCCACTGTCGGCGCGCACGCGGCAGGTTCCTGCAGGACGGCCACTGAAATGGTTGCCACCATCAGATTGGGAATCGAGCGCCCGAGACGCCCTGCGGTTGCTTGGGTTCAGCAGTCAAGTCGATTGGTCGCTCGAGAGAACGCTCTTTAGGCTGGAGGCCTATAATGGCTTCGGTTATCGTCCTTACAGCGTAGCCAGTCCATATCTGTGGAGTTTCTCGAACCATTATACCCGGGGTAAATATGTGGCTGACGGCAAATGGAGTTCGAACGCGAGATCGCAGCAATGCGGCGCGGCAGTGATGCTCAAGCTATTAGCTGAGGCAGGCGAAATCGAGTGGGCTAAGGCTTAATCCTTATAGCTTTATTTTCCCCGCGATATTACGCTTGCCGGACCAAGATCAGGAGAGTCCCCATGAAAATCCGCTCGTCGCTAATAGCGTTGTCAGCGCTGTTTGCTATTCCGGTTCATGCGCAGCAAGATATGTCGAAAGTCGAAATCAAGGCGCAGCAACTCGCGCCAGGTGTAGCGGTTCTGTTTGGGGCAGGTGGCAATATAGGTGTGTCCTATGGCGAGGATGGCACCATCCTGATTGACGACCAGTTTGCGCCGCTGACCGAGAAAATCCAGAAGGCTGTGACTGATTTGGGTGCGCAGCCGGTAAAGTTCCTGATCAACACCCATTGGCATTTCGACCACACTGGTGGGAACGAAAATATGGGCAAAGCCGGCGCTGTGATTATGGCGCATGATAATGTTCGGGTGCGGATGGCCGCGGGAGCTACCGTAGCAGGAAATGTGACGCCGCCAGCCACAAAGGCTGCGCTGCCGGTTATCACATATGCTGACGGGCTTAAGCTCCACCTGAACGGAGAGGAAGTGCGCGTAATCCATATGCCTGCCGGTCATACAGACGGCGACAGCATCATCCATTGGACCAAATCGAACGTCATCCATATGGGCGATCTTTTCATGCTGCAAATCAGCTTCCCCTTTGTCGATGTTGGCAGCGGCGGCGACGTACGGGGCTTTTTGACCGCGGCTGACAAGGTGCTGGCTATAGCCAATGACCAGACCAAAATCATCCCCGGTCACGGTGCGATCGCGACCAAAGCTGACCTGCAGAACCACCGGAACATGATCGCAGGCACGATCGCGAAGGTTGAGGCCGGGATAAAGGCAGGAAAGACGCTGGAGCAGATCAAGGCAGAAAAGCCTGCCGATGGCTATGGGGTGAAGGCCGACGGCTTCATCAAGGCCGATGCCTTCGTTGAAACGGTCTACAATAGTCTGAAAAGCTAAGGTGCCGTTCCGCCCAACGCTTCGATTTCCGAGCGGAGCGACTTTATCAATGGTTTTATCCGGCTCAAACGTGGCGCTTCCTGATCGAGTATCGCTTCGAAAGCACTGCGCTTGAAATTGCGGATTTCAGAGTCGGTAATGCCGGTTACAGCGGGGAACGATGACAGCACAATATCGATCAATCGCTCGGCACCATGCAAGCGGCCCCATAGATAGTCATTTTCGCGATAGGCGCGGCTGAAAAAGGCACCGAAATTGTTAAACTCGATGCCTTTAAGTGTTGCGGCTGCGCCACCCGTTCTTATCGCATTGCAGTCCTCGGGCGAAATCCTGTCGACCTTGACCGGGTCGAACTCGTCGAGTCCTTCGCCTTGCAACAACGGCAGGGTGGCGATGTCGTACAGCGGATAGCCGATATAGCCGAGCAGCATCACGCGCCTGCTATCATCCGGCATCTGCAATAACGCATCGCACAATATCCGGTCGGCCAATCGGTCGGTTTCGATGAGGGCGCGCCGCTCGGCGAGCCGGTCAAGCAGAACTCCCGGCTTTGTGATGCCATCAGCAACGATATCCGCAAAGTCCGTTCCAACGTAATCCGACGTTTCGCGCTCGAGGAAAAGCGACAGGCACGCGTAGATATTGTCGTGCATTTCCTTGGTGCCGATCCCTTCTTCGCCATAATCGTCCTCGATTTCGTGTGACAAGCGGCGAGCCAGAAAGCGAAGGCGGCGGATGCGGAAGCGGATATCGTGTTCGCGGAAAAACTGGATTGACTGCTTTGTCGCGCCAACGCCCTTGGATCCCGCCATCGCCTCCAGCCCACGCGCGCGGATTTCTGTCCAGATCGCGTTCCGCAAATTGCGGAAATGGAGCGACTGACCTTCGGGGTAAACGCGGCGCGCGATGGCCATGATGTCGTCGACCACACCGGCCATCTTGAGGTGGCCGTACGCCGGATAGCTGTATCCCGCCGCCTGCGCTCCTTTTTCGTTAGCGGTGGACCGCCATTTTTCCAGCCGTTCGGGCGTGGGTTGCGAAAGGAACCACGTCTTGCCGAGCATCTTTTCGATGGTGTTCTCCACCTCGACTCGCAAACTATCGGTGATCTGCCGCATCCGCTCGATACGCTCGGTCCGGCCTTCGAGTTTTTCCAAGCTGTCACGAATGGGTTGCTCGCGCGGGATGTTTGATGTCGCTCCAAAAATGGTAGAGAAGAAACCGGGCGGCTTCATCCGTGTGCCATCTTTCGCATTCGAACCGCCGCGTTTGCCGAAGCGGAAACTAGGGCGACCCGGTTTGGGATCGATATAGACAAAACGCCGATCAACCTCGCGCCGCGCTGGTCGATTGCGCAACGCCTCTATCGCCTGATTGAATGGCGCGTTGGCGAGAACCGATCCGTCAATGAGCATCGTATCGGCGGCAACGCCAGCGGCGAACTGTTGCGGCAATATCCGTTGTAGAAATGCATCCCTGTTTGGCCATTCCAAACTTCGCGTTTTGATCTGCGCATCCAGTTCATGCGCGGAAAAAGGTGGGAAGGCTCCGGGGAAGCTCGCTGTTGCGCGGGCTGCAAATACCAATTCGGGTATCGCGGCAACATCCATCCCGGCCTGCCCACGAGTCGAGAAACTGATGGTTATACGGTGTTCACTTTCTACCACCATCGCTGGGCTATTGAGCATCAGCACCTGATCATGGCCCGCAAAATCAGTGACGGTGACGAACAGGTCTAGCGGTTGATGCTGCGGCAAAAGCGCCTTGCCCGTTGTTCCTTTCGCCATTGCATCGAATGCGTCCAGAAGCAGACCCGAAAACACGCGGCCCCCGAATGGCGGCGCGAACCATCGTGCACGAACGAAACGCGACAGCTTGGTCGCGACTTCCTCCTTGGCCTCGTCGGCTACCATTCGGTCGATTGCCCCGCCCTTGCGCCGCAGTATCATCCACGCGATCGGAATAGCCCAGAATTTGGAGAAGCGCGACAGCGGACGCGCATCAGGGTCCAGCAGGGTTTCGACATCGGCTTTTTCCAGCCACAAATCGGTAAGCGGCTCAAGCGACTGTCCGGTGACGATTGCTTGTGCCAGAAATACGCCGTTGATGCCGCCAGCACTTGAGCCCGCAATGATGTCGTTGAATATCCGCAACTTGGTGCCGGCGATTTCTTCGATTTTCGCTATGAGATCTCGGTAGACAGCTTCACTGCCGCCAGCGGTTTCGCCGTCGTCATGATATGCTCTGCTGGCGCGGATGAGGTGCCAAATCTCGCGGGTAACACCATGCATGTAAATCGCAAGGCTGACCCCGCCATAGCAGATTAAAGCAAGTCTGAGTTCTTTCTCCCGCATGTTGTTGATGTGACACTGCTATTGGGCTGGTGCAAGCAAAGAAGCGTCCACATTGACGCTTGAGTTCCTGATATGTTCTGATATTGAAAAAGCCATGGCAAAAGCGAAGCGCAGATATGTGTGTCAGGCGTGCGGGTCCGAAGCGAACCGGTGGCAGGGTCAATGCGACGATTGCGGGGAGTGGAATACGCTTGCCGAAGAGGCGAGCGCTACTGTTTTCGAGATGAAGCATCATCTGCGTTCGGGCGGGCGCTCGGTAGAGTTGTCAGGCTTGAATAGCGACATCAAATTGCCCGATCGGGCTTCGACGGGAATTGCGGAATTCGACCGCGCGCTTGGTGGCGGGCTGGTACCTGGGTCGGCGACGTTGCTGGGCGGGGATCCTGGGATTGGGAAGTCGACTTTGCTATTGCAGGCAGCGGCCAATCTGGCGCGGCGCGGATTATCGGTGGCCTATATTTCGGGCGAGGAGGCGGTCGATCAAGTCCGGTTGCGCGCGCGGCGGCTGGGGTTGGGCGATGCGCCGGTGCAGCTGGCGGCGGCGACTTCGGTACGTGACATTTTGACCACTTTGAGCAGTGGTGCGCCGCCAGCCTTGCTGGTGATCGATTCTATACAAACGATGCACAGCGACCTGATCGACGGTGCACCGGGGACGGTAAGTCAAGTGCGCGCATCTGCGCAGGAACTCATCCGCTATGCCAAGGAACGCGGCACGGCGTTGATGCTGGTCGGGCATGTGACCAAGGACGGGACGATCGCTGGTCCGCGCGTGCTCGAACATATGGTTGACACCGTGCTGGCGTTCGAGGGTGAGCGTAGCCATCAATACCGAATTCTACGTGCGTCGAAAAACCGCTTCGGCGGCACTGACGAGATTGGCGTTTTTGCGATGCAGGAAGAAGGGCTGACCGAGGTTGGCAATCCTTCGGCGCTTTTCCTCACCGACCGTGCCGAGCAAGTGACCGGGGCGACGGTGTTCCCAGCGCTGGAGGGTACAAGACCGGTGCTGGTTGAAATACAGGCGTTGGTGGTGCGACTGTCGAGCGGAGCCACACCCCGCCGCGCAGTAGTCGGCTGGGACAGTGGGAGGCTGGCGATGATATTGGCGGTGCTCGAGGCGCGCTGTGGGCTAAGCTTTTCGACAGCCGAGGTCTATCTGAATATTGCAGGTGGCTATCGCATTTCGGATCCCGCCGCCGATCTGGCGGTTGCAGCGGCGCTTGTATCGGCCCTTGCCGAGCGACCCTTGCCATCGGACGCAGTGCTTTTTGGGGAGGTTGCGCTGTCGGGTGAAATCCGCCCTGTAGCACATGGTGCATTGCGCCTGAAGGAATCAGCAAAACTCGGTTTCAACCGCGCGCTGGTTCCTCCATCGGTCAAAGGGCAAGCTGGAATTTCTACCCAAGAGTTCCGCACGCTCGCCAATCTCGTTGACCATATGCTGGGACGCGGTTAGCAGATGCGGGATGACCGCGCTCGACATTATTGTCCTTTTCCTTATCGGCACCGGGGCCGTGTTTGGCTTTATGCGCGGCTTTGTGCAGGAGGCATTGTCGCTGATCGCATGGCTTATGATTATTGCAGCAATCCGCGTATTTCACGGGCCGGCAACGGCGGCGCTGAGCGAGGCGGTCGGCACCGAGTCCGGCGCGGCAGTGTTGGCATTTCTCGCGATCGTCATTGTCATTTTTGCGTTAGGCAAATGGATATCGAAATCTATCGGAACTAAATCGCGCAAATCGGTACTGGGCCCTATCGATCGGGTACTTGGCTTTGGCTTCGGCATGCTCAAAGGTCTGATTTTTTCGACACTGATCTTCCTGCTGCTGGTCATGGGCTATGAAACGATGTTCGGTGAAAAGGAGCCTCGCCCAGAATGGATGACTGGGTCACGGACATATCCGTTGCTTAACGCGACCGGCGACGCGATGTCGGCCTTTGTCCGTGAGCGGCGTGAGGCGGCAGATAGCGAAGCCGAAACGGCTGAGTGATGGACTCTGCTCTATATAATCGCGACATATTACGGCTGGCGTCGTCGCTGATTGCTGGTGATCGTTTGGATAATCCCGATGGCAGCGCCGAAGCGCGCTCGCCGCTTTGCGGCAGCCGTATTCAGGCTGACGTCAAATTTACCGAAGACGGCAGCATCGCCGCGGTGGCACTGCGCGCCAATGCCTGCGCATTGGGTCAGGCGTCAGCCGCCATATTGCGCACAAATGTCGTTGGAGAAAATGTAAACTCGATTAGCCAGACAAGAAATGAGCTCGAGCAAGCCTTGAAAAGCGGGGCAGCGATGCCCTCACACTGGCCCGAACTCGCCCTGTTGATGCCTGCGAAAGACTATCCGTCGCGCCATGCGGCAATCCTTTTACCTTATGACGCTTTACTCGCGGCTACCGAACGTATGAAGATCGCCAACTGATGGTGGAAGAAGCATCCCATAACCTCGTCGCTGATGTGATGATGGGCGGCGTAGTGCTGTTAGGCGCTGCGCTGATCTCCGTTCTCATTTTCCGTCGGTTGGGTCTGGGTGCGGTGCTGGGCTATCTGGTAGCCGGTATCCTCATCGGTCCTTACGGATTGGGACTTATCGGCGAACCCGAAACAATCCTCGCTTATTCCGAAATTGGTATCATTCTGCTGCTGTTTCTTGTCGGACTAGAGCTATCACCAAGCCGATTATGGCTCTTGCGGCGCGATATATTTCTTTTTGGCCCGTTGCAGGTTGCTCTGTGCGGCCTTGCCATGTTCGCGGTGATTACGTTTGCCATGCCGAGTTTCAGTTGGGAAGCGGCGTTGGTGTTGGGTTTGCCGCTGGCGCTTTCCTCGACCGCGCAGGTACTGCCGTTGCTCCAATCGCGCGGTCGCCTCAAGACTGATTACGGCGAGAAAAGTTTTTCGATCCTGCTTTTTCAGGATCTGTCGATTGTGCCACTACTGACCATCGTTGCGGCTTTGTCGCGCGCACCAGCTGCTGAAGGTGCCGTAAGCGGCTGGCTGCTGGTCCTTTACGCTGTGCTGGCAATCATAGGGTTAGTCTTGGCGGGTCGTTACCTTCTGTCCCCGTTACTCCGGCTGGTCGGCAAAATTTCGGAACGAGAACTTTTCATTGTCACGGGCCTGTTTACCGTTTGCGCCAGCGCTGCTGTTATGCAGATGATCGGCGTGTCGCCTGCATTGGGCGCGTTCGTCGCGGGTGTGATGTTGGCGGAATCGCCTTACCGGCACGAATTGGAGGCCGATATTGATCCGTTCCGGTCGATCCTGCTAGGGCTTTTTTTCCTCGCGGTTGGCATGTTGCTCGACGTCAATGTGATATTCGCTCAGCCGCTCTTAGTCGTTGGTCTGGCGCTTGCGCTGATCGCTGTCAAAATAGCAGTGATCTTCTCGCTTGGACGTATTTTCGGCCTAAACAGTAAGGCGTCGATTATCATGGCTATGCTGTTGAGCCAGGGTGGCGAATTTGGCTTCGTGCTTTTTGCTGCCGCCCAGCAAGCGTTGCTTATCCAGCCGGAAGCCTCGAGCCTGTTTGGTGCGGTTGTAACTCTATCGATGGCCTCGACACCATTCCTAATGATTTTTGCGGGCAAGCTTGCAGCTCGGAAATCGGCGAGCGATGTCCAACTCGATGACCCTGAACTTGCGGCGCAAGCCAATGTCATCGTGGTAGGCCATGGCCGTTTTGGCCAGCAAGTGGCGCAAATCATGGAGGCGGCTGGCCGCTCAGTGACGTTGATCGATATCAACCCGCGGACCATTGATCTGAGCGGTGAGTTTGGTCGCAAGGTTTTTTACGGTGACGGAACGCGGATCGATTTGTTGAAGCGCGCAGGCGCGGACAAGGCTTGCGCGATATTCTTTTGCATCGACGACCGTGATCTCGATGCGGAAACGCTGACGCCAGTACGACAGACATTCCCTGCCACGAAGCTGTTTGTTCGCGCCTTTGACCGGCAACAGGCTATACAGCTGATGCAGGATAGCGAAATCACTATCGTCCGCGAGGTATTCGAATCCTCCATCCGGATGTCGGTTGATGCGCTAAAATTCCTCGGCACGAGCAAGGAAAATGTCGGCAAGATTATCCGAGAATTTCGGCATCGTGACAAGGCACGGCTTAAGGCGCAGTTTCAAAGCGGCGATATGCACGCCGGGCAGCATCATAGTTTTGGCACTGATGACTCGGACGACTTCCTGCTCGAACAGGATTAAGCATCGGCATCCAGAAACGCCGCAACATCGTCAAGCTTTACATCCTTACTCAGGAAGGTCTGACCGATGCCACGCGCAAGCAGGAAGGGTAGGGTGCCGCCACTCATCTTCTTGTCGTGCAGCATAAATTCAACGAGCTTCGCGCCGTTCGACGTAACATTTGCTGCGGCCAGCGTGGTTGGCAGCCCCGCGCGGTTGAGCGCGACGACAACGCGCGCTGCGTCGTCCGTTGGACATAGTCCCAGCCTAGCCGAGTAGCGGAACGCGAGCGCCATCCCGGCTGCAACGGCTTCGCCGTGGAACAGTTTGTCGGAAAACCCGGTATCGGCCTCCAGCGCATGGCCAAAGGTATGCCCGAGATTAAGCAGTGCCCGCGTACCGGTCAGCTCCTTCTCGTCCGCCGCAACAATCCGCGCTTTGGATTGCACCGAATGGACAATCGCATATTCGCGTGTTGCTGCATCTCCGCTGAAGAACCCGTCGAGGTTGGTTTCGCACCAGGTAAAGAATTCAGCGTCATCAATCAGGCCATATTTGACGACCTCGGCAAACCCGGCTGCCAGCTGGCGTTGCGGTAATGTCCTCAGTACATCTGGGTCAATTAGCACCAAAGATGGCTGATGAAATGCCCCCACAAGGTTTTTGCCCGAACGGCTGTTGATCGCGGTTTTGCCGCCGACGCTGCTGTCGACTTGTGCGAGCAAGGTCGTGGGTATTTGAATGAAAGAGCAGCCGCGCTTGACGATATGCGCAGCAAAACCCGTTATATCGCCGACAACCCCGCCGCCAAAAGCGATGATGTGGTCGCTGCGCTCAACATGATAATTGAGCAGCCAATCGGTGAGTTTCTCGAGCTCTGCCCAGCTTTTGGCTGCTTCTCCTGCCGGCAAGACAAATGTTTCGGTACTGACCGCTGCGCTTGCCAACGCTGCCCTTACATCCGGCCAAACATGCTGCGCCACATTCTCATCGGTCACCACCAGTAGTCGGCCATTGCGCGAATATGGTGCCAGTACACCGCCAATTTCGTTCAATAGTCCTGCCGCGACATGAATATCATAAGGCTGCTCGGCCAAATCGACGGTAACTACGGTCATGGAACGATTGCCTTCAGGATATTTTCGACGGTGCGCGCATGCGGTGATGCATCGCTTCGAACATGGATATTGGCGGCCGCATATAACGGGTTACGCACCTTGCCAAGTTCGGTGAGCACCTCGACTGGATCGCGGTTCTTTAACAATGGACGGTGGTCACGCCGCGAGACGCGATCAGCGAGCACCTTGATATCGGCATCCAACCAAATAGAAAGCGCACGGTCAAGGATTAGAGTGCGGGTCTGTTCATTGATAAATGCGCCGCCGCCGGTTGCGATCACTTTAGGCGGCCCCTCCATCAAACGCGCTATTACCCGCCGTTCGCCATCGCGGAAATAGGCCTCGCCAAACTTCTCGAAGATCTCGGCGATAGTCATTCCTGCCGCGCGTTCGATTTCCTCGTCGGCGTCCACGAATTCAAAATTGATACGAGCTGCCAGCCTTCTTCCAATGCTGGTTTTGCCAACGCCCATCATGCCAACCAACACAACGGATCGGTCGATCGCCGGTGCATTTCCGGCTTGGTCGGTTAGATCGTTTTGAGTTCCCATTGCGATAACGGCTATATATCGGCTAGGCGTAACCGGAAAGTGATTTGCCGCCTTGCTTTATCGCACGCACGGTTTGGGAGAGAAAGCAGAGTGTTTCGGTATGGCGCGGCAAATTGAATGGAAAAGCAGGCTAGCCTGGCTTCTGCTTGTTGCCGGATTGGCAGTCGCACTGCTAACGTGGTTGGAATGGCTGGGGAGTGAGCAGCCGATGCGAGTGACAGAAATCCCGGTGCAGGCACCGACAACAAAAGCAGGTTCGCGTAATTGACCGATTCAAAGACCAGAACAGGATTATTGGCCGCGGGCGCTTTGGCAATGGTTTTTGCACTGCCGGCGTTGGGTCAGCAGGGCCCTGAGTCGCTTTTGCCCGAAGGATTTGGCGACCCCCCGCCGCCGCCAGTGCCCACAACCAGCCGACCGCCGACCGCTGGAACAACGCTTCCGGGCAATCCGGCTGTGCCGCGACCAGCTGTAACCAGCGATCCCTCGACGCCAAGCGACGAAGATGTCAAGGCTGATGAGGACGAAGAAGACGAGGATGAGCAGGAAGAACTCGTCATCCGGTATGACGTGCCCCCCGCGGCCCGCCGTTCGCTTAAAGCTGTGGGAATCATTTCGACTGCTTCTGGTGGCTTTCCAGCCGATGCTTTTGGTACCACTGACGGTGCCTTTCTGAAACAGGTCTTGAGCCGCACGACCGGGCCGATTGCCTCGCGGTGGGGTACTATCATGGCGCGCCGCTTGCTTGCCAGCCGGACCAATACGCCCGACGGCGTGAATGGCGCCGACTGGACCGCAGAGCGCGCGTGGTTGCTCCTGCGTATGGGTGATTCCGTTGTTGCGCGAAATCTGGTGCAGGAAGTCGATGCAGGCAATTATACCAAGCGTTTGCATCAGGTGGCGATGCAGGCCTTTCTCGCCAATGGCGATCTTTCGGGCATTTGCCCGCTGACCGAAGGCGGCGTGCGGCTGGTCAACGATGGCCGCTGGAAAATGTCTCGTGCAATCTGTGCGTCACTGGCTGGTGAACAAGGCAGCGCTACTGCCTTTGTTAATCAGGGGCGTTATCAAGGCTGGGTAAAGGGTGTTGATTATCGTCTGACAGAAAAGGCGGTCGGTGCGGGGATTAACGGCAGGCGTTCGGTCAAAATCGAATGGGAAGGCGTTGAGGGGATGAACCCTTGGCGTTTTGGTCTGGCCTCGGCCACTGGGCTTGAGCCGCCTGACCGTCTGTTCGCAGCTAGCGGTCCGCAAATGGCTGGATGGCGGGTTCAGCTTCCGATGTTTTCTGCCACGGTTCGCGCAAAATATGCGCCTACCGCCGCCGCATTGGGGATTTATTCCAACCGCGATATGGTCGACCTTTATGCGCAGGCTCTGGAAGACAGCGATGCACCAGACGCCGTACGCGCGCGCGCCGAAAGCCTTCAATCGGCCTATACTGCCTCTGGCGATGAGGCCAAGGTAAGTGCCATGGCAGCAATTTGGGACCGTGCAACCGCAGGTAACGATTATCGCGGATCTTTGGTTATGACTGCCAAGGCTGCTGCTCTCATCCGTCCTGACGACGCGCATTCGGGCCAAGCGGACCGCTTGGTTGCGTCGATGTTGACGGCGGGTCTGGACAATAGTACCGCACGCTGGACCAATATTGTTGGTAGCGGGACATTAGGTTGGGCGCTCATCGCGCTTGGCACACCGGGCCGGGTAACGCCGGTCGAATATGGACCGCTCGATGATTTTTATGGCGCTGATGCAAGCGAGAAAGGCCAAAAATCTGCGCTTTTGCTGGCTGGTCTTGCTGGGCTTGGGCGTGTGGATGCCGAAGCCCAGGCAGATTTTGCAGGCGATCTGCAGGTTAACATCACGCGACAGACCCAATGGTCACGGGCGATTACTGCGGCTGCAGATCGCGGTGAGCAGGGTACTGTCGCACTGATGGCCATATCGGGGCTGCAGGCGCCATCATGGTCGCTCGTTCCTGCAAGCCATTTATATCATATCGTGCGGTCACTTCGTCAGGTGGGTCTTGAGGCTGAAGCCCGCATGCTCGCGGCAGAAGCGGTTACCTTCGCCTGATTACTTGTCGCTCCGCTGTGTGTTGCTGCCATGGCATCGGCTGACTCTGGTTTGATCGACCGCTTTCTGGAAATGATGGCCGCCGAGCGCGGTGTCGCCCGCAATACGCTGTCGGCCTATCGCAGCGATTTGGTGGCCGCGTCGAACCTGGTCGGCGGGAAATTGGCGGACGCGGACGCCGAACTGCTTGCCTACATGGCTAGCCAATGGTGCTCTCTTTCGAATAGCTCGGTTGCACGCAAAGCCTCCTGTCTGCGCCGTTTCTATGCATTTCTGTACGAAGAAGGATTGCGTGCCGACAATCCTTCAGCGGCATTGCCCAAGCCAACACAAGGTCGCATCCTGCCTAAAATACTGGACAAAACCGAAGTCGATCTGCTTTTCCAATTCATCGAAGCACAACTGACCAAGCCACATCCGTTGGCGAGTGACTATCGACTATCAGCATTGGTCGAGCTACTCTACGGGTCCGGTCTGCGCGCTTCCGAACTTGTTTCGTTGCCGCGAACGTCCATCGTTCAAGACCGGCCTTACATTATATTGATGGGCAAGGGCTCAAACGAGCGGCTTGTCCCGATATCCGACCGGGCCCGGCACGCGGTAGGGGTTTGGCGGGATTTCGTTTCGACGGATTCACGTTATCTTTTCCCATCGCGAAGCAAGCATATCAGCCGCATTCGACTGTTCCAGATCATCAAGGCGCTGGCCGCGGCGGCCGGGCTTGATCCAGAAAAAGTAAGCCCACATGTGCTTCGCCATGCGTTTGCGACGCACTTGCTAGCAGGAGGGGCGAATCTACGTGCTTTGCAGGCGATGCTTGGCCACGCTGATATTGCTACCACGCAGATATATACGCATGTAGATACCAGTCGCTTGGTAGCGCTTGTGAATGAGCGGCACCCTCTGGCAAAGCGCACGTTGACCCGCGGCGTCACAGGCACTAACCCGCGTCCATGACCGTATATCTGGATTTTGAAAAGCCTATCGCAGCGTTGGAAGCGCGCATCATTGAGTTGCAGGAAGCAGCAGATGAAAGCGAAGTTGATGTCGATGCTGAAATAGCCAAGCTGCGGGATAAAGCGGATAAGCAGTTGAAGGATATTTATGCAAAGCTGACCGCGTGGCAAAAGACGCAAGTTGCACGCCATCCCGAACGACCGCATTTCAAACATTTGGTCGCTGCTGCCTTTGAAGATTTCATGCCGCTTGCTGGCGATCGCGCATTTGGCGATGATCAGGCCATATTGGGTGGCCTTGCGCGGTTGGATGGCAGGCGCATTATGCTCATCGGCCATGAAAAAGGCGACGACACGCAGAGTCGCCTTCATCACAATTTTGGAATGGGCAAACCGGAAGGATATCGCAAAGCGATCAGATTGATGGAGTTGGCTGAACGGTTCGGTATCCCCGTAGTAACTCTCGTGGATACCTCGGGTGCGTTTCCAGGGATTCAGGCGGAAGAACGCGGCCAAGCCGAAGCAATAGCGCGTTCCACTGAAAAATGCTTACAGCTTGGGGTCCCCATGATTGCGTGCATCGTGGGCGAAGGAGGGTCAGGCGGCGCGGTGGCGCTCGCAGCAGCGGACCGGGTATTAATGTTCGAGCATGCGGTTTATTCGGTGATTTCCCCGGAGGGCTGCGCCTCGATACTTTGGCGGACCGGCGACAAGGCAGCAGATGCCGCCCAAGCAATGAAAATGACGGCAGTTGATCTTAAATCGCTGAAAGTCATTGACCGTATCATTACGGAACCCATGGGCGGCGCACATCGCGACCATGCGATGGCAAGCGCAGCGCTGGGCAAGGCGATTGGCGAAGAGCTCGATGCGCTGGCAATTTTTTCGGCCAAAGAAATACTTCAGCAACGCCGGGCAAAGTTTCTGTCTATGGGAGCCTAGCCAAGACTAAGTCAATGGCTTGAGTCAAAATTTTACGCGTATGGAACCTGAAATATGCTAATCTGGTTATAGGTGACCGGAGGAGAGCATAAATGCCTGTCAGTAGAAATTTTATCGTATTTGGCGCCGCCACGCTGGTTATATCCAGCTTCGCTATTTCCGCGCCAGTCGAAGCGCAGAAGACCGGCGCTGCATCGGTTCCTAAACCATTCTCCGCTTCCGAAAAGTCCGAAGGCGCTAAATATCACTCCGAAATTCTAAAGGAATTTGGCGGCGCCTTGCAGATTCCGCAGACTGCCTATGTCGTAAGGGTAGGAAAAAATATTGCGGTGCAGTCCGGTCTTGGCAACGCCGAGAGCGACTTTAACGTGACGCTTCTCAACTCGTCGGTGAACAACGCGTTCGCTATTCCCGGAGGATATATTTATATCACCCGCCAGTTGGTGGCACTTTGCAACAGCGAGGCCGAGATGGCTGGGGTACTGGGCCATGAAGTCGGGCATACCGCTGCGCGACATAGCCAAAAGCGTCAGAAAAATGCGACTTTCGCCAATATCCTGGGCGTTGGCGGCGCGATATTGGGTGGTTTGATCGGCGATAATGGCGGTTTGCTGGGCGCAATTGGCGGTGGCCTTAAACAATATGCTGGTGCCGCTGCGCAATTTCTTACCCTCAAATATTCGCGCGGACAGGAAGAGGAGGCGGATGATTATGGTATCCGCTACCTCAGCAAGGCCGGATATGATCCACGCGCATTGTCGTCGATGCTGAACTCGTTGGCTCTGCAGACAGCGGTCGACGCTCGTGTTGCCGGAATGGGTGACAGCCGCGTACCTGAATGGGCAAGTACCCACCCTGACCCAGCCAAGCGAGTAGTCCGTGCAGCGACGCGGGCAACTTCATATCCTGCAAATGCTGTAAGGAGGCCGGACACGCATTTGGCGGCAATAAACGGCATGATGTACGGAGATGATCCTGCCCAGGGCGTGGTAGAGGGTCAGGATTTCCTACATCGCGACATCAAGTTGAAATTTACCGCTCCGACGGGATATGGCATGCAGAATGGAACTGATGCCGTTTCGATAAATGGTAATGGCGGCAAGGCAATTTTCACGCAGGGTAATTTTGCCGGAGACCGGCAAGCTTATGTTGCGGCCGCTTTCAAATCTGTTTCAGGACAAAATCAGACCATTCCGGTCGGCACAATTATGCAGACGACGGTCAATGGTATTCCCGCATTTTATTCATCGACAACCGTGAACACGCAGCAAGGTGCCCGTGAGGTGTCGGTGTTTGCTTACGAATGGGGTGGCAATGTCGGATATCATTTTCTTACGATATCCGCCGCAAATGCTAATCCGTTTGAAAGAATGTTTGGAAGCATGGCCCGGTTAACCACCCAACAAGCAGAGTCGATCAAACCTAGGATTCTGAGGGTTGTGACCGTTGGCCGCGGAGAGACTTTGACTAGTCTAGCAAATAAAATGGCTTATAAATCTCTCCAAGCCGAGAGATTTCTTGCGCTGAACGGTCTATCGCCAAACAGCAGCGTTGTCGCGGGACAACGGGTAAAAATTGTAACTTACTGATTTACGAAAAGAACAATAAAAAGGGAGCGGTGATTAAATGTCACCACTCCCTCTAAATTTTACATACACTAGGTAATTAAATTACTTCGCGATGTTGGTGCTGACCTTGGTGAACGTGTTGTTCAGGTTGTTGCCGAGGCTGGTCATTGCAGTAATCGCTGCAACAGCGATAAGAGCGGCGATCAAGCCATACTCGATTGCAGTCGCGCCGTCTTCGTTCTTGAAGATTTTCTTGATAACTTTCATTTTAGGTCTCCTGTTGCTTGTTCAATTCACCCGAGCGAATATATTTTTAAAAAAATATTCGACTTTGATCTGATAGGTTAAAAGATACTACCATTTCGTTAACATCACGAACCGTTTGTAGCGGTGACTACTTTGTTCGAGACGCTTCCCCACATGTTGCCGGTTGAACGGCCAGTACTTTGTAACGCTGCCAACATCGCGATAACGATCAATGACAATATCAAACCATACTCCACTGCTGTCGCACCCTGTTCACATCGGTTGATGCGCCGAACTAGTTCCAACATCTCTGGTCCCACTTCATTCCCTGGTTGCGAGCAGTCCGGATTTCCCACACAAGCGTTAACAAAACCTTGCAACGTGATGAGAAAATGGAAAAAAATCCGACAATGCTGTTTGTGGTTGCCGCCGCATTAACCAACCAAGCAGGTGAAATATTGCTGCAAAAACGTCCGGAGGGTCGTCAGATGGCTGGGCTGTGGGAGTTCCCTGGCGGGAAGGTCGACGCGGGCGAATCACCCGAATCAGCATTGGTAAGGGAGCTTAAGGAGGAGTTGGGCATCGACGTGGAGCCGCAAAATCTTACGCCAGTGACCTTTGCGAGTGAGCCGTTGGATGGCCGAAACCTCTTATTGCTGCTATATCGCTGCCATAGCTGGCACGGCGAACCGCAGGCGCTGGACGCAGCCGAAATCCGATGGCTGCTTCCACAAGACATGCACGGACTACCAATGCCACCCGCCGACGTTCCTCTGATATCAGCGCTAGAAAATGTCACTTCTTGATCGGATATAAAAATATGTCAGTCAAAGAAACCTGACCGCTGCCGCGTCGCGCTGGCCGAGGTTGTTGCGCGGAAGGCGCCCAACCACTCATGTGAAGATGCGTGAAGTACTCTTCGACCTTGCCTTGTCCGTCAGCTCGTGCCGCCCAGTAGTGGTCCAACCGCTTGATAACTTCTCTCCCAGAATACTGTCGCAACCCTGAAAGGGCGTTGCCCAAGCCGGCATGGCGAATGTCGGAAACAATATTCCGCCAGGCCGAATATCGCACTGTCATTACGTCCTGATCGGCAACGGGGAGGGCAAATCCGGCGCGGGACAAAAGGTCTGCGGCGCTACGTAAATCGATCTGCGGGTGGATATGCGGAGCGGCCCTATCGCCCTCGGCTGCCAGCAAGACCGACTTTAGCGTCGATAGTGTTCCAACGCCAAACATATGTCCCAAAAACAATCCGTCAGGTTTCAGGACACGCCGGATCTGGACCAATGCGCCGGGCAAATCATTAACGCTGTCGAGCGTGGCTGCAGAAATGACAAGGTCAAAGCTGCCAGGGGCAAAGGGTAGGCGGTCCTCGTCAATCGCCTGCGCTTCACCACCATTCGCTTCATAGTCGCTGAGCGGAGCATGCAATATAGTACCAGTTGCGCCCGGCAATAGCCTGTGCTGCCAATGCCCGATCGGTCCGATCAATAGAACATTCTCGAACGTTCGCGTAACGACGGCCAGCCGATCGGCCAAATCTTCAGCAATATAATCCCATAAGAATGACTCCGGCGCTCGGCGTGCAGCCCGCGCGCGCAATGCACGTCGGCGCTGCCGGTCAAATATCTCGGGCGGATGAATATCATCGTTCATTTTAGCCTTGTGCAGATGCAGGCATTATCCGACAAGCGCAACATGGTGGTTAGCCCCCATTTTTTAAAACCAGTTCGGGATTGGGTTTTGCCTGAACGCTGCTTATGCCGTGGTGTAATCACTGCCGCAGGTGGACCATTTTGTGCCGATTGCTGGCAGAAACTCCACTTCCTCAATCCGCCGTGGGGGAGCGGGTGCGCGTCGCCCTTTGCATTTGATCGTGGCGGCGGTGCTTTGTGTGCATCCGGTCTGGGTAGCTCACCCAACAAGCATGACGGCATCCGAGCGGCGGTTAAATATGATGAGGTATCAAGTCAGGTGGCGCTTCGCATGAAACATGCGGGCAAGATTGGTCTGGCGAAAATGATCGCTCATCAGTTGGTCCGGCATTTGCCCGATTCTCGAAGCGACATCAACGTGACGCCCGTGCCGCTCCATTGGATCCGGATGTGGTCGCGCAGTTTCCATCAGTCCGCCCTCATTGCAAAAGAACTAAGCCGGCTTGGCAAATTGGAGTATATCCTCGACCTGATCGTCAGGCAAAGGCAGACGCCAAGCATCCACGGCCTAAGTAAAAAAGTACCTGGAAAAGCAGGCGGCAAAGCGTTTGCAGTCCATCCCCGCTGGGAAGGCAAGTTTCAAGGGCGTAAAATCATATTGGTCGACGATGTTCTAACTACGGGCGCCACAAGCGACGGATGTATAGGCGCTATAAAAAAAGGTAGGGCGAGCTGGATACAGTTGTTCTGCTGGGCGCGGGCGTTGAAAGGCGAGGCGGCAGGGGTCGATGATATGATCATGCTCGACGCTTGACTTGGGCGGTCCGGCGCACCATTTCAATTCCATGACAGCTAAAGTTGAGATCTACACCAAGTTCGCATGCCCCTATTGCGTACGCGCCAAGCATTTGCTTGACGGCAAGGGGGTAGCTTACACTGAATATGATGTGACCATGGGCGGCGCAAAGCGCGACGAGATGGTGGCACGCGCGCCGCGGGCGCGAACCGTGCCGCAGATATTCATTGATGGTATCGCCATTGGTGGCAGCGACGATTTGCGCGAACTGGAAAACAAGGGAAAGCTGGACACGATTTTGGCCGGGACCAACGCGAAATGATTGCGTTCGACCTGAGTTGCAGCGGCGGACATCTTTTTGAAGGCTGGTTTGCTTCTTCACAAGATTTCGATTTGCAACAATCCGGTGGTCTTTTGGCCTGCCCGGTGTGCAATGATGCTTCCGTGCACAAAATGTTGTCGGTCCCGAATGTCGGACGTAAGGGCAATCAGGTCGCAGCTACTTCCGCAAAGCTTTCAGATGTGCCAGAACCAGCCAGCGGAGAAGTTATGAATGCGCCCAAGCTTCCGCCAGCGATGATCGAGATGATGCACAAGCTTGCGGCGGCCCAAACTGAAATGCTGAAAGAATCGCAATGGGTTGGGCACGAATTTGCTGAAACCGCTCGGGCGATTCATTACGGTGAAGAAGATGACCGGCTCATTCACGGCGAAACCAGCCGCGACGAAGCAGCAGCCTTGGCCGAAGAAGGCATAGCTGTTGCACCGCTGCCGTTTCCGATCGTGCCGCCATCGGCAAAAAATTGACCCTGTAATCCGGCAACGCTATGGCTGACGTCGGCGCACCCATAGCTCAGCAGGATAGAGCATCAGATTCCTAATCTGGGGGCCACTGGTTCGAATCCAGTTGGGTGCACCAATTTTCGTCATAAATGACATATCTTTATGCCGTGGTTTCCGAGAATAACCGCCAGCATCATGTTGCAGTTTGTTTCCTTAGATTACGACGTATTTCCGTCAATTCCATTCAGCTTCTGGCTAGTCCATGCAACAAGAATGGAACATCGAAAGGGCTGGAATGGACCATATCCTTCTCAGAATTCGGTGTGAGACCCAATCTGCCGTCATGCGCATGATGATCGTGGGTCCGCTGACTGCCATCCTATTCTCAAATGACACTGTCAGCATCGCCCGACAAATCAGCCATATCAACCTTATTGACGCAATGTCCGCTTAATGGAGAGCGGCCCGGCGCTTATAATAACCGCATTTGGGCGCAAAGCTGACATAGCTGCTTTAAGGTTACTTGTGAGCGGGACTTCGCTTCGCAGACCACGAACGGTTCTAGACACAGCTCGGGCTCGATGGCTTATCCGCCAGCGCTTCGGGTCCGGCTTCAAGATTACGGTCATACCAGCGACAGAAGGTCTGGCGGTCAACGTCCAGCTTGTCGATGGTCTGCATCGTTAGAAGATGCGGCTGCTCAACGATCCTGATGATCTCGAGCCTCTCCGAAGCAGGATACTCGCGCTACATCATCGCATGGAAGATGGCCGGACCGAAAAACGAAACTTTTGTAACTATCTGCACAATCAAGTCATAGGCAGCACCAGTTGGCGGCTGCCGCTGGGCATCACTTGCAGCGAATAAGTGCAACTTGTTTAATTCGGCGGTCCTCAGGCTACAGCTTCCCGCTGCCTTGGCACGCCGTTTACCACCGATGCTTCGACGCCCAAATCCTTTGCGATCTCACGCGCTGTCATTTTGGCCGACATCATAACAGACGGTGTACCGCCACCTGGCTGCGTTCCTTGGCCTACCAGATATAAATTGCGCAGATCTTCCGACTTGTTGTGTGGGCGGAAGAATGCGGTCTGTGTCAGGACGGGTTCAACGCCGAAACCGTTTCCAAGATACGAACCCAGCGTCTCTGAAAAATAATCTGGCGTGATGAAGCTCATATGCTTCAGGCGCGCCGCAAGATCAGGAATATAGCCCCGCTCCTCAAGGAAGGTCAGCACCCGAGCGGCCAATTTTGGTCCTTCTACATCCCAGTCGATGCCGCTTGCATTATTGGGTACAGGGATAAGCGTATACGCAGCATGATGACCCGGAGGAGACAGGTCGGGATCAGTCAGCGTCGGGATGTGGAGATATTGCGAGAAATCCTGGCTCATCACCTTCTTCTCGAAAATCTCGTTGAGCAGCGCTTCGTAACGCGGGCCAAGGATGATGTTGTGATGGCGCAAATCAGGGTCGTTGTCGCGACGTTCATAACCGAAATAAATCACCATCAACGACATAGATTGTTTACGGAATTTAACCAGCGCATCGCGGTTGATCCGCCGATGCGACTTATCGACCAGCTTTAGGTAAGTCGTTGCGTAATCCGCGTTCGACACCACGACATCCGCAGCGATTTCCTCCCCGTCTTCTAATTCTACACCCTTGGCAACGCCGTTTTCCACCAGAATACGCTTCACGGGTGCGTTGAGCCGCAACCGGCCGTCCATCTCTTCAAATTTCTTGATTAGAGCTGCTACCAGAGCGCCGGTACCTCCCTTGGCATAATGAATGCCCCAAGTCTTTTCGACAAAATGGATCATCGCATAGATCGCGGGTACCTTCATCGGATTACCGCCGACCAGCAAAGGCTCAAAGCTGAATACCTGACGCATTTTGTCTGACTTGAAATATTTGCTAACCATGCCGAACAGCGACTGCACAGCGCCCAGCTTCAACAAATCAGGCACGACGCGTAGCATCGACCCCAAGCTTCCAAAATAAGTATATCCCAGCTTTAAAAATCCACGTTGGAAAATCGCTCGGGCTTGATCATGAAAGGCTTCATATCCGGCGAGATCTTCGGGTGCCAATTGCTTTATTTGCTCGCGGGTGCTCACGGGGTCACCGTCGTAATCAAAAAATGTACCGTCGTCGAAGTAGATCCGATAAAATGGAAGTATTGGGATTATCTCGACATATTTGCTAGTATTCGGTCCACCCGAGACGCCCTCGCGGACTCTGCACTTTTCGTCCAAAGTGCCGACTGGGAAATCCGGCTCACCAAGCATGGCATGGTCTTGCTGCAGGCTGAATAATTCCTCGATGAAATGCGGCACGGTAAGCACAGTCGGACCCATGTCGAACACAAAGCCATCGACCTTACGAACATATGCACGACCGCCGGGTGCATCCAGTGCCTCAACAATTTCAGTATCAAAGCCGAGGCTTTGTAATCGCATCGCGCATGATATGCCGCCGATACCCGCACCAATGACAATTGCTTTACGTCGCGACATTTTTGATTACCCCTAGTTGCTGCGTAGCTAGTGTCTAAGGCTGTTTGGAACAACCTAGATGTTATCCTAGGTGTCAACATGCTACTATTGGTGGGTGCGCCGCAGCTTGGGCAGCGCTGCGCAGCTGGTGTGAAACATTAGCCTTCACAGACCCTTTGCCAATTGAAGTTTGATCACGTGACGGCATAATGATAGCTTCACCAATATTCTCGAAAGGCCGACATAATGCGCAGAAGATGGATTTGGCTCGCTGTCGCAGGGCTTGCCGGTTTGGGTGCGGTCACTTGGAGTGCTATGGCAAGTAATGTCGAGACGCCTGATTATAAGGTATCCAGCAAAAGCGGCAATCTCGAGATCCGTGAATATGGTCCGACAATTGTTGCAGAAGCAACGGTTGGAGGGGAGCGCGACAAAGCCATTCAACGTGGTTTCGGTATTATTGCGGATTATATATTTGGCAACAATCTCTCGTCTGCAAAAGTTGCAATGACCGCTCCGGTTACCCAACAGTCCAGCGAAAAGATTGCCATGACCGCGCCCGTTACCCAGCAAGCCAAAGGCCAATCCTGGAATGTGCGTTTTGTGATGCCGTCAAAATACACGATGGAAACGCTGCCTAAGCCGGTCAATCCTCAAGTCGCGTTGATTGAAGTGCCAGCAACGCGCTTTGCTGTAATCCGGTTTTCGGGCTTTGCGAGTGAGGTTTCGCTCGACGCGCAAGAAGCCCGATTACGGGCGTTTATAGCGGAGCGTGGCCTGATAGCGACTCACATGCCACAATATGCCTTCTACAATGCGCCTTGGACGCTTCCGTTCATGCGCAGAAATGAAATCATGATCGAAGTTACCGGTAAATGAGATCGGTAGTACAACGGTGGTTCATCGTGCGCGCCGAGGACTATCTTTTCCGCGAAACGAAATGGTAGTTTTTGAGCTGGAAACCGGCAGTCTGCATTTAATAACTCAGCACGAATTGCGGACACATATTGCAACGGTTGACCTGCGGGAAAGGTGCAATGGTATCCGAGGACGGACACTGGCGTAACGTTCTGTAGCATTGCTGCCTTGGTGCTTAAGGGATGGCACCATTTCGCCAAATGAGGTAGGATCCATCGGGGATATTGCTCCCCCCTCGAGGCACCCTCTCATGAAGATTAAAGATCGCGCTGAGTTTTCCAGCAAATCCCAAGTTATGACCTTTTCACCTGACGATACCGTCTTTTTCGCGGCTCAGGCGATGAGCGCTAAAAATTACGGCGCAGCGGTCGTCATCAACTCGGACCGCAAGCCCATCGGCATTGTCACTGAACGCGATTTCATGCGGCGGTTGATCAACAATAGTCTTGACCCTGTTTCCACCCCGCTC